>NZ_JBSFLB010000003.1:76089-366431 GCF_053598835.1 Streptomyces sp. NPDC001070 | reverse complement strand
GCCCCGCCGGCCCGGCCGACCACGGCCCGGGCGGCGGGGCGCCGCCACACCCACACCCGAGAGGGAGCAACAGATGGACCAGCTCGACCTGTTCACCGCCGGCGCCCGCACCTGGGCCCTTCGCACCCGGACCCTCGCCAATCGCTCCCCGTGCGACGACCAGGAAGCCGCCCTCAGGGTCGCCGCCGTGCAGTTCGACTCCGCCGCCGAATACCTCGTCCACGGCGACACCGAGAACGCGCGCACCGCCCTCCGCGCCGCCCACAACTACGCGGCCAGCGAGGAGGGATGCGCCCCGAGGGTCGCTGCGGCCGCCAGCTCCCTCCTGGCCGGCCTCACGGCCTGACCCCACCAGCCCCCGCCCGCCGCCGGCGGGCGGGTCCACCCGCACCACCCGACCTCTTGGAGAACCCCGTGCAGCTCGCACCCTCAGCCCTCCACGCCACCGCCGAAACCCTCGGCAGCCAGCTCGGCTGGACACCCAACGAACTGATCATCGACGACGTCATCAGCCTCGACGGCCCCCTCGACCGCCAGATCGCCATGCGCCTCCTCGACAACGGCGGCACCGTCCAGATGTGGGCCACCGGCGGCACCCAGCCCGCCGACCACCAGCCCACCGAAGGACTCGCCCCCCTGCCGCAGGGCCACCGCTGGCACACCTGGGTCCACATCGGCGGCCTCGAAGCCGACGCGGACCCCGCGGCCGTGCTCCACGACGCCATCACCGACCGCCTGCTGCCCGTCTTCGACACCAAGCCCCTGTACGTCGGCCACCGGCCCTGGGACCCCGCGCCCGAGCTGGAGGTCCCGGTCCCCGCCGAGGACGAGACGACCGCCCCCGTCGACGACGACCAGCCCGCCGTGGAGCCCACGCCCCACCTGGAGGTTCCGGTCCCCGCCGAGGACGAGACGACCGCCCCCGTCGACGGCGACCAGCCGGCCGTGGAGCCCGAGCCCGCCCCCGAGCCCGCCCCCGCGCCCGAGCCCAAGCCGGAGCCCGCCGCCAAGGTCGTCCCGATCCGCGGCCGCCGCACCAAGCCGGCCGCCGAGCCGGCCGACACCCCGGCCGCCGACGCCGAGCCCAAGCCCCGTACCGCCCGCAAGCGCACCACCGCCAAGCCGGCCGCCGCCAAGACCGCCGCCGAGGCCAAGCCCCGCCCCGCCCGCAAGCGCACCACCGCGGCCGCGAAGCCCGCCACCTCCTGACCCCACACCCACGCCAGGCCGCCCACCCCACCAGGTGGGCGGCCCGACCCACACCCCGAGGAGAACACGATGCCCAGACTGGGCGACCTGAACGTCGAGCAGCTGCTCGACGGCGCCGACCGCGACATGTCCTACCTCGTCGAGCGCCTGGACCAGCAGGCGCGCGAGCGCGGCGCCGACCCCGACGACATCGAGGAGGTCATCACCCGCGCCACCACCACGCAGATCCGCAGCCAGCTCATCGTGGCGCAGGGCAGGTGGCGCGAAGAGCGCGCGGCCATGGGGGCACCCGTGGCCATCCCCGCCGGCACCACCAGCCCCGACCCCGATCGCAGCGAGCGCCAGGCGGCCGAAACGATGACCGCCCTCCTCGTCGCCCTCGGCGTCGACGCCCAGACCATCAACACCGGCGGCAACTGCTGGGCCACCTCCATCACCCTCACCCCCACCACCCGCCTGGAATTCGCCGACCCCCCCCCGGCGAGGTGTGGTCCTGGTGCCTCTACCAGCACGGCGGCGGCCAGGTCCTGTGCGGCCACTGGGACAGCGCCGACGACCACACCGTGGCGGGCAAGGCCCACGCCCTCATCCACGCCATGGGCTCCATCGCCGCCTGACCAGTACAACCCACCAGGCGGCCCGGCCAACCGGCCGGGCCGCCCCGTCCAAGTTCACCTTGAACCAGACCTGGTGCACCCTGCTCGCCCTTGCCATGGACCTGCTCTCCTGGCTGCAGCTGATCGCCCTAAAGGGCAAGCTCACCCGGGCCGAACCTGCCACCGTCCGCACCGAACTCCTCGACGTCCCGGCCCATTGACCGAGCACGCCCGCCGCCGGGAGCTCAAGTTCGCCCCCCCCTGGCCCGCCTTACACGCGGCAGTGAGCGCATGGGACCGCGTCCAGGCCCTACCCGACCCCGGCTGAGCACCAGCCCGCCGCCCCAACTCATCGGAAGGACAAGACCCGCAGCACCTTCGGCCAGTAGAAACTGACGCCGCCCGCGACGACACGCGGCGCACCGGCCTGGCCAACAGCAATCACACCACAGAATAAACCATCAGGAACGGGACGTCCCGACCGAACCCCTTACGCTCACGCACGCACGTGCATGATCCAGGCTGGGACGTTTATCCCGAAAATCCCGCGATTGCGAATCCTCAAATGTGCGTAAGGTTTGTTGCCTCTGCACCCTGCCAACACCTAGCTTCTAACTCGGCGGTGAGGCCAACTCGCGCCGGCACGGCACTCCCAGATCTATGCGCCACGTATCAAGCGGCCCCAAAATCAAGCGGGGCTGGTTATTGCGAGCCGATGTGCACCGACAGATGTGCGTCGTGCACCGACAAGGAAGACATAGGTTCTAAGTGCAAGACGAGAGGTCCTTTTTCGCGAGATTTACCCGAATCGCTGCGGTGGTGGCTCTGGCCACTGGAGCGACATTCGGGGGTGTGGCCTCCGCGGTGGCGGACACGTCACCGTCACCCACTATCAGTCCCACCGACGGCAACGACGATAGCCTCGTCATGCAGACCGCGCCGCCCGTGGAACCGAGCGAGAGCACCCTTACCGATGGGCCGACCGCCTCGGAGACGGCAGATCCGGACGTCCCGGGTGCAGGCTGCACCCCCAAGCCTGGCTTCAACTGTCCAAACAACGGATGTGACCCAGGATCCTGGTTCAAACCGAAGACGCTCTACGGCCGATACTTCAAGGGTGTCGGCTACACACAGACCGATTACAACGGCACTCACTACCTCGAGGACATGCAGTTCACCTCGCAGACGGCTGGGACGGTCGGCGTCAGTTATACCGGTTCGTTGACGACCAAGGTCAGCGCCGTAGTCGCCGACGCCAGCACAACGTGGGGCGTCAGCCTGTCTGCATCCCTGACGGTCACGGTTGGTAACTCCGTGACGGTGAAGAACGTCGCACCCGGTACGGAGATCCACGCCACTTACGGCGTCTGGCGTCGCAAGTTCACCGGCACGTCGTACCGGCAGAACTACGGCTGCAACCTGTACACCAGCAACAACACTGTGTACGGTCCGTATCACGTCGGCTGGTACACGTGGGACAGCTGAGAATAGGAGACGGAGTGCATCATCGACGGCGCCTGACAATGTCAGTCTTTGTGCTCGCCTTCGGAGTCTCTGCCTGCTCAACGGCACACGTGGCACCCGCAACGAAGACGGCCTCCGTCAGAGCTAAAGGTGGAGCGCCTGCCAGCCCTGTGAACGAGGACGCGAAGCTCCCCCTAATCAATCCGGAGAGGGTGTTCTTCCAGAAGTCGGAACAGTCTGGCTCTGCAACGCTTGCCAAGATCGCCAAATTGGATCCCGGGGCGCTTCAGATGGGCATATCCTGTTCCGGTAAAGGCTCAATCGAAGTCAAAGTAGAGCCGGTAATCGAGTACAGGGTTGTGTGCGGAAGCAACTCGCCTCAGTACAACGAATACGGCATGAAGCATCCGCGGAAGAACGTCAGCGTGTCGGTCGTGTCACACACGCCGGGAATATGGTCCTTCTCGCTTGGCTGGACCAGCAAGCTGCCGGATTCTCCCGGTTGATGCCAGACTCCACCTAGCCTCGATCGTGAGTGACGGCCCGTCGGCTCATCCGGCGGGCCGTTTCGCCATGGACCTCGCACCGGCAGGAATCGACTACGGAGCGAATCACGCAGATTGATCGCAGCGTCGGGTCACAACCGGCCTTGTGCGCGCTGGGCCTGGGCCAGCGCGGCCCTGTACGTCTCGGGGGTGACGGACTCGCCGTCGAGGTAGTACGCGGTGGGCCCGGGGACGGTCATCAGGCTGTAGTCGGCGACCGGCAGCAGGTGCGCGATGTGCGGGTGGCCGATGAGGGTCCGCCGGCTGCTGAGCACGCCGTCCCAGCCGTGGGCGGGCTCAGGCACGGGGCGTCTCCTCGGCGGGCTGTTCGGCGATGTCGGGGAGTTGGCACAGGATCGCAGCGGCGACTTGGCCGATCAGGGGCCCGCCGGTGCCGCCACGGCACTGGTACTCCGAGTTGGCGAAGTTCCGTCCATAGTTAAGGAACGGAGAGTTGGCCGTGCGGATCATCGTGGAGGACCCGAGCCCGGAGTTCGAGCGCGCGCTCCTGGACCTGTTCGAGAAGTACCGCGAGGAGGTCGAGTACGTCACCGCCTCCGACGCCCGCCCCTGGACCGTCGAGAAGGCGAGGCGCTATCTCCGCACCCTTACCCCTGACGCCTTTACCATCGCCCGGCGTGTCATCGACGCCGACGGCCGCGTCGATGCGGAGCACCTGCGGGACGTCCTGCCGGGCCAGCGGCTGCGCGGCGGCAGTTTCTCCCTCTCCCGTGCCATCAATCGCGGCATCCGCCACGGATGGTGGCCCAAGGACATCGCGGAGGCTGTTGTGCCCGAGTACGGCCCCGGCTCCGGCCGGCGCCGGGCGGAGGCGTACGTTCTGGCCCCCGCCCACTTGCCTGCCTTCCGCGAGGCCCTGCGCGAGGCCGACTACACCGACGGCGAGCCTGACCCGGACCGCCCCGCGAATGGGCGATGACACGCACCAAACCTGCGTTTTTCAAGATTACTTGATACTACGTCAGCAAACTTTGGACCGTCTGTGTCGAGCCTGTTAGGCCAGGCTTTTGCCCGCGGCTCCTCAGTCGTCGTCGCCGTGTTTCCCGGCGAGCCGTACGTCCGGCCGGAGCGATCGAAGAAGTAGCCGATCCGCTCGGCCGGCTCTGCGCGCCTGATCTCGCGTTTCGTCGGCTCGGACGACCTGCGTCGCCACTTGTAGAACCACGCCTCCGGCACCCCCAGGCCCCGACAGGAGGTGCGGTACGGAATGCTGTGCACGGTCTTCTGGTCGCTGATCACCCCGACGAACAACGCCGGGTCCGCCACAGCTACTTCACCCACAAGACCATGCAGCGTTTGAGCACATCACGCTCCATGACCAGCTCCTTGTTGTCCTTCTTCAGCTGCGCGTTCTCCCGCCGCAGCCGCGCGAGCTCCTCGCTCTCACCCGCCGGCCCGGTCCCGCCGGCCCTGCGGGCCCGGGACACCCAGCTGGCCAGCTTGGTCTCGTTGATCCCGAGATCCTGCGCGAACTGCGCGATCGGCTTGCCGGTCTCGGCCACGTTCCGCACAGCCCCCTCACGGAACTCCGCTTCGAACTTCCGCCTCTTACCTACCGTGACCCTCAACTTCCCCTGCAGTCAGGGTCTCTACGCTACGAGGAGAAGGTCACCCGGCTCGAGTTCGCCGCCATCGAGGCCGAACGCTGCGGTCGCTACCGTCACGCCTTCGATCTGTGTACCGGCTGCGCACTACGCGGCCGCGTCCAGCGCCGCTGCACCGCCGAGCGCCCCGACCGCCCGCGAGTCCCTGCGCGGCCCGCGCGCCCACCCTAAGCGTGGGTCGCCAGCAAGCCTGGAAGACCGCATCTGGTGCACGCGGAACCAGGAACTTGTACGTCCCAACTTGCCCGTCGGCGCATAGTCCCCCAGGACCACACAGACGAATGTGCGACTGCATCCTTCGGGCTTGCAATTCCTGTATAGCTAGGGGCAGTTGAAGCCCTAAGGTGGGTGCCCACGCATCTGACACCTCGGGGGCTTCTGTGGCGACCTTCCATATCAACCACCAGAGCGGCACCATTCAGCAGGCCGACGTGATCCACAACCACGGGGGTACGCCAGGCGAGTCGATGCAAATGCTGCCACGGCTCATCGAGGAGCTCAGGGGACAGTCCACTTATGACGACGACCGTGCGGCAAGGGCCGCAACGGAGCTGGTTGGAGCCCTCGAGGAGGCTTCCTCGCCCACCGCGCGCCCAGGACGCATCCATGCCTCGCTGACCAGGGCCGCCGAGCTGCTCGCCGGGGTCGCGGCGGCCGCCGGGGTCGTCAGCTCGCTCGAAGCGATCGCCGCCGCGTTGCCGCTTAGCTGACATGGCGGACTTCCACATCGGCCACCAGCAGGCGGGGCTGATCCAGAACGCAGACACGGTCATCAATGTCGGCGGTGCGCCGGTGGACCATCGGACCGCCGCCACGGCGGCGCTCGAAGCCCGGGAGTACGACCGCGCGCTCGGGCATCTCAAGCAGGTCCTCGAGACTAGTCCCGGCGACAGCCTGGCTCGCTTCCAGCTGGTCCTCGCCGCGCTCAGAGGCCGCCATCCCGACCGCTACGGTGCGCGGCAGATCCAAAGCCTGACGGAGCGCCTTGTCCGGCTGGCCGCCGACGATGCCGACTGCCACCATGCCAAGCTCCTCGCGCTCGTCATCAACGACAGCCTGCTCACACGAGGCAGCGGCCGGGCGGGCCGGCCGACAGCCGACACCCGCCGTCTTGTCTCACTCGTCAACCCGGCGAGAGCAAGCGAAATCCTCGTGCACGTGCCCGTTCTGGAAAGCCCGACATGGGACCTTCTCAACCGCCGGCTGCGCCACTCGACACCCCGCAAGACATCCAAGGAGAACTGACGTGATCTCGCCGCCCACGCGCCCGCCTGCTCAATGGATCGCCCGCTACTTCGTCGACCCGCCTAATCCTGCCGACCTGCAGGCCGCGCAGGTGAAGGCGGCCTTGGGCGGCGGTGCCGCCGCCCTCGGGCTGCTGCTGCTCATCACAGCGGACGGGGGCGGCGCGTTCTTCGGCTTTGTCCTGCTGGTGGTCGGTGTGATCGTCGGAGTCAAGGGTTTGAATGCCAAGCGCGCCTACAAAGCCGCTTACGCCCTGGCTGTGCCGCGTCCCACAGACGCGGACATAGACCAGCTCATTGCAATGGACGCCTTCTCGATCGTGAACCGGTCGCTGCCCCAGCTCGGACTCACCCCGGACGACCTGGTGGCGTCCCGTGCTGTCACTGGCCCCGGAGGGGCAAGCTTCGAGGACATCGCCGCCCAAGTCGCTTCGCAGGGCAACCCCGGCCGACAGGGAGACAACCAGCTGGTCGTCTGGGGCCCCGCGTTCCCCTGCCGCAGTGCCATCGGCGACGACGGCCGGATGCGCTATTCACGCTACGAGTTCATGGTGATTTGCCCGACCCACTACGTGTTGGCCATCTATCGTTGCGAGCTGGATCTGTTCTCCGGACAGCTGCAGTCCGAGCAGACGCACGAGTACCACTACCAGGACGTGGTGGCTGTGCGCACCGCGTCGGTGCCGCTGCACCGGGGCGGCATCTCGCTCACGCCCCGGCCATCGCAATTGGCGGCCTTCGCCCGGTATGACACCGTACGGCAGATGCAGATCATCGTATCCAGCGGTGACCGCTCCTCGATCACGCTCAGGGTGTCGAGTGCTGCCGACGTCACCGTCGACTCCAACGACGCACTGGACTTCCCGCAGGTACTCGAGCGCGTGCGCGCGACGCTGCGGGAGAAGAAGGGCGGTACCCACGAATCAGAAAAGGACCTGATCTAGCCGCGATGGCGGCGACCACCCGTTCCCTGCGTAGGAAGTCGGGTGGGCGCCGCCCCGGGGCCCCCACCGGCTGCCAGGCACATCGTCACCTGGGGAGCGCGGGATCCAGGTCGGCACGATGAACAGCGGATGACCGGGAGGCGGGGCCGCTGGTCGGCAGCGCAGGCCGTCGACCTGCCCGAGCACCTCGATGCTGCTACTGGCGCGGGGCGTTGCTGTACATCGCTGGTGTATGCAACCAGTTGCGGAGCGTCGTGTCTTGCGCTGCCGGGTCGCCGTCCACCGCACCCCGGGGCGGCGGACGGCCGCCGGGGACCGTAGCCCTTCGACGGGGTCGCTGCGTGATTCGAATATCCCGACGTCGCCGGGGTGCGGCCGCCGCAACACATCACCGTGCCGAGGATGTCCAGAGTCCCCGCGATCCCCCGTACGCCCAGCCAATGGGTGCCCCGCCCCACGGCTGCGGCTACGTCGGCCAGTCGGAGATCCGCGCCAGCTCCCGTACGGACTCGTCCCGCAACACAGCCCGAGCCGCTAGCCTGTGCACAGCGGTCGACGCCGACCGCGCAGACGGCCGAAGGCCCCGACCCCCGGATGAGGGCGGGGCCTTCGTCGCCCCCAAGAGGTCTGCGGTGCTCACCACTTCGGCCACCTCAGCCGACCTGGAACGACTCCCCCGGCCCCGTTCACAGCAATTCCAGAGCCCCCAGATGGGAACGTGACGGGAACGGAAGGCTAGGGAAAGCCGGGGAACGGCCCGCCGGAGACGGAAGGCCCAATCGCGCTGACCAGCAGGAACGGTCAAGTCGGGGGAAGATCACGACAGACGGGGGAGGTGATAGGGCCTCTCCTAAAGCGGGTGTCGCAGGTTCGAATCCTGCCTGGGGCACAAGGGAAAAGGCCCCGGACCGATCAGGGTCCGGGGCCTTTGACATCCACTTTTGACATCAACGGCGGCAGTCAGCCGCGGTCGACACGCCTCCTCAACAGCCGGTCCATGTGGCTGATGGCTTCGCGCTGAGTGTCCTGCACGACGTGTGTGTAGACGTCCATGGTGATGCTGATCTGACTGTGGCCGAGGATCTCCATCACCACGCGCGGAGCCACGCCGGCCGCGGTCAGCAGCGTGGCGGAGCCGTGCCGAGCGTCGTGCAGCCGGATGACGCGGAGCTCGGCGCTGTCTGCGACCCGGGTGAACGAGCGGTAGAGGTTGCGGGGCTCGATCGGTCGACCGGTCCGGGTGGTGAAGACGTAGCCGCCGTTGTCCTGCCACGTCTCCCCCGCACGCTGACGGGCGGCAGCCTGCCGCATCCCATGCCAGCGCAGGGGCGCGATGCACAGCGCAGGCATCGGCACGGCCCGGCGACGGCGGCCCTTGGGGTCGTCGTCATAGAGCACTCCGCGCCGGCGCTGCGTCTGCTGCCGGACGTAGATGACGCGTTTGTCCAGGTCGACGTCCGCCCAACGGAGCCCGACGATTTCACCCCGGCGCAGACCCATGGCGATGGCGAGCACGAAGGCCGCGTAGAGCGGGTCCTTGCGCGCAACGGCGAGGAAGGTCAGCGTCTCGTCGAGTGTCCACGGGCTCAGCTCACGGGCCCGAGGCCGAGGCGGCTCGACCAACGCCGCCACGTTGCGGGCCACCAGTTCCTCACGGCAGGCCGCCGAGAGCGCCGTACGCAGAACACGGTGGGACTCCTTGGCGGTTGGGCCGGTGGTGTCGCGCTCCAAGCTGTTAAGGAAGCGGCGGATGTCAGCGGCGCTCAGGGACTCCAGGCGCTTCGACCCGAGCCGGGGGACGAGATAGAGACGCACGTGCGCTTCGTACTTGTCATACGTGCTGAGCTTGCGACGCGGCTTGACGATGTTCTCCAGCCAGTACGGCAGCCACTCCTCGAGCCGGGCCGACCGGGTCGGCACCGGGATGCCGGACTCCACCTTGGCCAGCAGTTCGCGGCGCTTGGCGTCGCACTCCACCCAGGTCTTGCCATAGGCGAACTTGCGGGCCCGGGTGCCGTCCGGCTGGAGGACGTAGACGGCTGCTTGATAGCGGCCGTCCTTGCGCTTGGTGATGGTGCCGGCGCCGTTGGGGTTGCGCTTGCGCTGTCCGGGCATCAGGTAGTCGCCTCCTCGGTCTCGCGGGCGATGAAGTCCCGTACGGCATCGGCGGGGATCCGGCGAGCGCGGCCGATGGTGATGGAGACCAGGCGGCGCGAGCGGATCAGGTCGTAGACGGTGGAGCGTCCGAGCTTGAGCCGCGTCATGACCTCCGGCACGGTCAGCAGCTCTGCGGTGGCGGTCGTCATACTGCGGCTCCTTCCAGGGCCAGTTGGTCTCGCAGGGCTTCGCGGGCGGTTTCGCGGTTGAGCTGGAGGTCCCGCGCGATCGACGCGGCGAGGAGGGATTCGCCGGGGGTATGGCCGTGGCCGGCGTACTGCCAGTCGGCCAGGACCAGGACGGTGTCCGGCTCGACGGGCTCCAGGTCGAGGACGTCGCGCTCCTGGGCGGCGCGGTAGTCGGCGCGTTCCTGGCGCAGCGCGCCGAGGGTGGTGGAGTAGCGGCGGGATTTGGTGGAGAAATGCCCGCGGAAGCCGAGCATGTGCGCCCAAGCCCACAGCCGCCGGTCCGGGTAGAGGTCGTCCAGGTCGCGGCAGGCCTGGATGAGGCGGCGGGCGTGGTCGGGCACCTTATGGCGGTCGAGTTCGGAGAGTTCCCCGATGCGGCGGTCGAGCGTGCCGGTGGTATCGGCTGCTTTGGTGGCGTACTTGGCGACGTAAGAGGCGACGGCCTGCTCGGTGATGTCCGAGCCGTCTCCGAACGCCTTGACCGGGCGGACGTCGAGCTGGGTCCCCCAGCGGAACGTCCGGGAGTGCTGATCGCCTGCGGAGGGGACCGTGATCAAGCACCCGTCGTCGCTTCGCTCCTCCGGGCGGGCGCGAAGTGCATGAGGTCAGAACACGTCGTGGCTGGGGCGGTCGGCTCCGCGACTTTAGCCAGCCACTTTGGCGCGAGCCTCGAAGATCATGGCCCCAACGTCGTGCTTTACCGGGCAGGTCCACAGACTGCCCGACGCGCCGGAAGCTTACGGGGCCATGATCACTCGCGCCAAAGCAGCTCCCGGCCAAAGTCGCTACGTCGACCGCTCGATACCGTGCACCGCGAGGGCCGGCGGGTCAGTCGTCACCCCAGCGGCGGAGACTCGCCCCGATCAAGCCCGGCCGGCACCTGCAACGCTTGTGACCTGCCACACATGAGCCCGCATGCCCATATATGTCCGTTTTATTGATAGAATCATCAAAACAGATGGTATGATCACTTAAGGACGGAGCGGCACATGGCGTTCACGTTCCGCGACCCTGCGTTTACGGCTCCGGGTGGCATGCAGGAGCCCCACCTGATGCATCACCGAGCGAGGCCGTCACTCGTTCACTCGCGCACCTTGCCGCAACCACGATCCATGCTGACAATCGCCTTGCTGCTCATTCTGGCGATCACACTCATCGATCTTCAGGTGCCTGGCTCAGCTCATCTCGGCGACTTGCTGATCATGGTGCCTGTACTCACTTCCTGGCACGCGAGCTCCCGGGTGACCTCACTTGTCGCCATCATGACCGTGTCGGCCTTGATGGCCATCTTCCTGGTCCGCCAATCGGTGAACCCGCCACAGGCGACTGCCCTCATTGCGACCTCGGTGGCCGTTGCGATCGCCCGGTACCTGACGGAACACGGACAGCGAAAGCTGGTCCAGCTGCGCGCAGTCGCCGAGGCCGCGCAACGCGCCATACTGCCTCCCCTCCCCCACCGACTCGGCCCCCTTCGCCTGGCCTCGACGTACCTGGCGGCAGAGGACGAAGCACGCATCGGCGGAGATCTCTACGCCGCCGTGCGCACGCCCACGGGGACACGGTTGATCATCGGCGATGTTCGAGGCAAGGGCCTGCCGGCGGTCGGCACCGCTGCCCACACCATCAGCACGTTCCGCGACGCCGCCCGCCGGCTGACCACGCTGCCGGAACTCGCCGCCTACCTGGATTCAAGTGTCCGCAGCAACGCATCCGAAGCGGTGTGCCCCGAGCAGACCGAAGAGGCGTTCGTCACCGCCACCCTCCTCGATATCCCCGACGCCGAGCCCCTCGTGCGGAGCGTCACCTGCGGACACCCCCCACCGCTACTGCTACGAGCGAACGACGTGGTGACCCTGGAAGCCGGCCAACCCGCGCCTCCGCTGGGCCTGGGCGCATTGACGCAAACCACCTACCACCTCGACACCTTCGCCCTAGGGGCCAGAGACACCCTCCTCCTCTACACCGACGGTGCCATCGAAGCCCGCAATACCGACGGCGCGTTCTACCCGCTCGCCAAACGACTCACCCCCCAGAACCACCGCCATCCCACGGCACTCCTCAACCACCTCCGCAGCGACCTTCTCAACCACGTCGGCGGCCGACTCGACGACGACGCCGCCTTGATCGCAATCAAACGTCAACCCGCTGACGGCATAGCGCCATCGGCTGACCAATCGACCTGTGATGAGTGCGGCGTCTCGATGTCCTTCGATTGCGGTCACGCAGCACTTCTGACCTAGGAGAACGACCCAGTGCAGTACAGCAGTGAAGTACAGCAACCACCACGACCGCCACCGACCGCCACCGGTCCTTGACGACCAGTTGACCAGCCCACCTGACCTCAATGACCATCCTGCCCATAGTTCGCATCGAGGGGCGCGTGCCACCCGCGTGCCACGTCAGGCGGCCGTGATCGCTCGCGCCAAGGCAGCTCCAGCCCAAAAGCCGCTCCGCCGACCGCGTGAGCGAGTACTGGCGTCGTCCCATGGTCACGACAGCTTTAGGGATATAGCCATACGGCCTGATCGCACTCATCATGAGCGGCATGCAGAGTGTTCAGGTGGGAGCAAAAACCGGCAAGACACGGGGATCGCTTGGTAGCGCCTCGGTCTGTCTCTTCGTGCTGGGGAGCTTTATCGCGGGGATTTACCTCGCTGAGTTGATCACGGATGGGGACCGCTACGTCGCCATGCTTGAGTCCGCCTCTGGGCTGCTGTTCACAAGCTGGATTGCCGGAGCCGTGCACCTTCTCCGGATCAGGAAGGTAGAGAGGCAGAACTCGTAGGGGCCGGGGCCACAGGGCCTCCGGCGCCTGAGCGGTACAGCAGCGAAGTACAGCAACCCTGCCGACCGCGGCCAACCGCACATGCCCCAACAGCCAGTCTGACCCGCCCACCAGACGTCAGCGACCGCCGTGCCCGCAGTTCGCATCGAGGAGATCGGGGCGTGCCACAGCCGTGCCAGGTGAGGCGGTGCCGAACGGGGACTCACGGGGAACAGCGGTGACGGGGTCGCTTTGCCGCAGGTCAGCGTCCGCCCAGGTGAGGCAGGGTCCGCAGCCTCAGTCTTCCAAGCTGGTGCCGGACTCGTAGCCGACGGCAACGACGACGCCCGTGACCCGGACGCGACGGTACGCAGCGGTACGTCACGAACTGTCGGCATTGGTCCTTGCCGGGAGGGACAGTGACCCACTCCACGCTGGGTGGGGCGGGCCTTGCGTCAGGCCGTATGCGTCAATAGATGCCCTGGCCAATGGTTTCGACGAGAGGGTAGCAACGTGCACGACCTGTACCAGGTCCGCCGGGTGAGGCGGCGCACCTGGTGGCACCGTGGGTGGGGGCTGTGCGCCTCGCTACTGGGAGCCGGACTGCTGGCGGTGGCCATTTCGGGCGTTTTCGACCTGCCGAGATCCGTGGCCGAGGAACGGTCGTATCTCGCGGCCGAATCATGCACGCCGGCGCAGGCCCTGAACCCGCACGCCGACTGCCTGCGTTCGGTGCAGGCCCGCGTGCGGAGCACCGTGATCATCGACAGAGGCAAGCAGCAGCAGTTCACCGTGAGGCTCGCGGGGTCCAGTCCGGTGCCGGCGGAGCTCGACCTATACGACTCTGGCCCGCTATTGAAGCGGCTGCGTCCGGGCGACCAGGTGACGGTCACGGTATGGCACGACTACGCGATCGCGATCGCCCGGGGCGGGATCTCCCAGGAGTCCAACGACACGCCGCTTGATGAGCCCGAGTTCATCACTGGTGTGGTGCTGGCGCTTACGGCACTGGGCTCATTCGCCATGTTCGCGGGAGGCCAGGCAGTGCTCCGAGCACGCCGGCTGGCCGTGAAGGGCCTGCCCGTCGCGCTGGTGCCCTGGAGCAAAGGGGCACTGGTTGCTGCGGCCTGCGCATTGCCGGCAGGATTCATCGGAGCCTGCTGGGGAGGGCCGGTCATGGTGGCGTCGGCCTGGGCAGCCATGCTGCCAGGTGTCTGGTGGATGGTCCGTCTGATGGAGCGTCGAGCCAAGCGCCAGAGTCGAACCCAGCGCCGAGCAGGGTCGAGTGTCTAACTGCGCTACAACGGCCCCGCACGTGGGCGCACGACCACGGACGCCCGCGGACAGTTCGCGCAGGTCAACGCTGGTCCGGCCCCAGGTCACACGGTCGCTCGCATTGCTTCGGGACGAAGAGGCCAGCTTCCGCTAGGGCCGTCTGACGGGCTCGTCGATCCGCAGGAGTAGGCTCCCCGAGCTGGCAGGCTCCGCAGCTCAAGGTAGGAAGTGGATCGACAGATGCATTCGGGCATACGCAGAGTCGGCAGCGCGCTCATGTGGCTTGTCAGCCTGGCATGGTTTGCCCAGAACTCGATCACGGGCCACGGACTGTGGAGGATCTTGTCCGCCGCCGTCCTGTTGCTGGGATTGATCCTCGCGGGCCTTACGCTCTGGGAGCGTGCCCACCCTTTGCCCAAGCGGCGGCGAGCGCGGGAGCGCGAGCAAGACGTCAAGGGCTGACATCGACGGGTGACGTCAACGTTCCTGTACGGCGACGGCTTGCACCGGATGCGGGAAGACCTCGTGTCGCTGATGACTGCGGGCTTCTGCAGGCGAAGCCGAACCACGATCGAACTCCTAAAGCGGGTGTCGCAGGTTCGAATCCTGCCTGGGGCACATAGTGAAGGGCCAGTTCAGGGGCTTGACCCCCCGAAACTGGCCCTTTCTCGTGGTCACGGCTGTGCCACTTCCGTGCCACAAGGCCCGCTAGGTGATCGACGCCCCCGGCGCCAATTCGAGTCCGGCGGCGTGCAGGAAGTCGGAGAGGCTGATGATGCCGTCGTCCGTGTCGTCGTCCCACTGGACCAGAAGCTCCGAGCGGCCTTCGTTCCAGGATTCAGCGGTCCAGGTGTCGGTGTCAGGTCCGGGATGCCGCTCGACGCTGCCCTCACCTTGGCGGTAGTGCAAGTACAGGTAGTGGCCGCCGACAGTCCAGGCGTCCCACTGTGACGGGTAGCCGTGACACGTCTGTACGACCCGTGCCAGCAATCGTTCCGCTTCTCCGGTCATTCGGCGATGTTCGTCCTCTGCCCACGCGCTCAGCAAGGCATTTGCGGCCGTTGGCAGCCCTTGCATAACGGGGTACCCAAGCGCCTAAGCCTCATCGCCCCGGGTCCTACGGATCACCGACCCGAGCCGATCGGCGATCTCCCGATCACGACCGTTGACCATGTGCTGATAGATCAGCGCCGCACGCGGCGTGCTGTGCCCCATCCTGGTCATCAGCTCCCGCAGGCTCGCCCCAGATGCGGCGAGGGTGTTCCCCGTGTGCCGGAGATCGTGGAAGTGCACGTCTGCCGTGATGGCCGCCCTGGACCGCGCGCGGATCCAGTCGTCCCGGAAGTTGCTCCGCCGCAGCTGCCCGCCCCTGGGACCGAGGAAGACGTGACCGTCCCGGCCGGGCCCGGCGTAGGTGTCGGCAGGCAAGGAGCCAGCCCGATTCGCGGCCAGCGTACGGGCCCCGATCTCTCGCCCCATGGCAGCTCCAGCCCAAAGCCGCTCCCGCCGACCTCATCGGGCCCGTGTGCGATCGTCACGTTGAGCCGTCAGCCGAGGGGGAACGCTCGCGAGGGAGCGCCCCGCAACGCGTGGCTGCGGGGCGCCGATCCACTTTCACAACGGGCCCTAGGGGGGTTTAGTCGACCGTCTGCCCGTCGTACATACCGCCCCTGCAGGTCGGGAGCACGGGCGTCGAACGATCGATCGTTCCGCCGCCGTCCGTGCACTCACCCGGGGTGACGCTGGCCGGGGTGACGCTGGCCGGGGTGACGCTGCCGGCGGTGGCGGCGGTGGCGGTGGCGGCGCCTGTGAGGCCGAGTCCGGCGAGGGCTGCCGTGGCGAAGACTGCGGCGAGGATTCGTCGAATGCGCATTTGGTTCGCCTTTCACAGATTGCCTCGGTTGGGGCACTAGCCAGCTTGATCTTCACCCATATGGGTGGCACGTCATGTTGGGCCATTCGGGTGACAGTGTTGTCGGGTGCGGGGTCGGTGACGCGACCCGTCAGAGCGGATGGAAGCCCGTGCCGCATCCATGCCAGAAAGAGCGGATCCCAGCGGTCAAGAGCAGTCAAGCGCGACGCCTCGCGATTAATCACCAGAGGCCGTTTGTGCTGGTCAGCGTCAACCCCCTCCGTGACGGCCCGGTGATTCCCAAGCTGATGGCTCAGGCATCGTCGTCCCGTGCCGGCCGTCGAGGCATGCGCTGGTCGACGGGCGATAACGTGGCTGAGGCTGGTAGGGGTGCAGCGAGGCCACGCGCGCCTGGTCAGTCGGCCCGCCCGCCGTCGTGGCTGACTGTCGTCGGCTGAGGTTCAGTCGGGGCGCATCACGGGTGCCAGTCGTCAGCTGAGCGGGCGAAGCTGGGCCGTCTCTGGGCCGTCCGAGGTTGCTCAACAGCGGCCAATGACGACCAACGACGACGACCAGGAGCCCGAGCCCACCGTCCCTGAGCTGGGAAGCAGCAGGTCGCCAAGATCCCCGGCAAGACCCAGGGCAAGAAGAAGCAATCACTAGAAGATCGTGCGCATCATGGAGCATGGGGATCGATCTGGAGCTGCACGCATCGCGGCCGGCGCGTACCTGGCGCAAGTCCCGCGCGACACTACTGCGGAGCTCTCACGGACACGGTGACGCATTGGCCGATGCACTCGGCTCGCTCCAGCTCCTCGGAGTAACCGGGAGGCTCACTGCCGTCGATCCGTACGGGGATACGTTGATGAACGAGCAGGAGTCTGCCGCCGCCCTCCGCGAGATCCACGATCTGCGGCAACGATGCGGTGATGAGCGTCAGCTTGCAGCGCTGGACGATCTCGCGACGATGCTGGAGCAGTGCGCGGCCACCCCAGGCAGTTACCTGCGGTTCGCGGGTGACTGAAGCTCGTGCCACAAACGTGCCAGATCCAGCTGGGAGCCAGGGGGAATCTCGGAGCCTGACGGGTGCTCAGGCGGACTGCCGCCGAGGCTGGGATTCTGCAGGTCGTCCACGACGCGGCCCCACCTCGCTCCTGAAGCGGTGCTCATGCATCGGGTGGGCCGGTCGCCGGGCTGGGAGCTGTCAGGCGGTGGACGAGTGCACGCAGGGCTCGGAGTTCGGCGTCGAGTGCCTGTGTGCCTTCGCGGGTAAGGGCGATCCACGTGCGGGGGCGCCTGCCGGCGTAGCCCTTCTCCAGAGTGATCAGGCGCGAGTCCTCCAGCACCTTCAGGTGCCGGGAGAGGTTTCCGTCGGTGACGGCCAATTGCGTCTTCAGGAAGCCGAACTCGACCCGGTCGGCTTCGCGGGCGATGGTGAGGATGCCGAGCCGCACGCGCTGGTGAACGGTGTCGTCCAGTGCGTGGGTCGGATGCAGTCCTTCGTGGTTGTCACGCGCGGCTGACGAGTCCTCGACGCTCATGAGGCGACGGTACGCGCACCGGCGGCGCCCGGGGTGGCCCGGCGGCGGACCGCCACCCGCTCCGCCAGCCCGGCGAGGAGTAGGACGGCCGCCAGCAGGAGGGCCTTGGCCTGCGGGCCGTCGGTCCAGCCGGGGTGGGCGGGGTGCTCCCAGGGGAGCCACCCGCCGCCCCAGGAGGCTCCCAGGTAGCCGGTGAGCAGCAGGGCGTGGGCGGTGCCGGCCGCTGCGGCGATCCAGCTGCGTTCGACCAGACCGAGGGTGAAAAGTCCGATTCCGACCAGGTACCACGGGGAGGCATAGCTGTTCTCCAGCAGCTCAGCCTCCCACGGCTGGCTCCTGGAGAACAGGAACACCAGCAGGGTCGCTATCACTGCCGCAGCGGCAGCGGCAGTGGCGCTGATCCACACGCCGCGGCGGGGGACGATACCTCGGGCCTCGCCGCGCAGTCGGTACCAGCGGGCGAAGGCGAACCACGCCAGGGGAAGAAGCGCGAACCAGACGCCCCAGGCCGCGAAGCGCAGGACGGCGCCGTCGAACTCGCCCTTCAGGCACGGGGTTCCCGGTTCGTGAACGACGCACAGGCCGGTCAGCTCGGCGTAGGCGAAGAGTGGATAGGACGCGATGTAGCGCCCGTGCGCGCCGAAGTTGAAGGCGTACCGGGCGAACGGAGCGGCCACCAGCGCGACGAGGCCGAAGCCGAGAAGGGGAACCCACGAGCCGTTCAGCTGCGTGCGGGTCCTGGCCCGCAGGCCTTCCGTCGCGGCCAGCAGGCCAGCCGCGTGCGCCGCCGGCTCGGATTCGTCCCCGCTGCTCGGTGCGGGTGTTCCCATGATGTTCCCCCGGTGATCACGCTTCAGCAGCTCTGGAGAGCGGATTGCCGGATGGCCACCCGCCACCCTCCTTACTTTGTAATGCAAAGTACATGGCAGTCAAGAGCAAGTGACGCACCGTCCGTGCCCCCGGCGGGCGCCAACGGGGGTCAGCCACGGTCACGGCGGTCAATCGGTCAGTCCCAGAGACCATCCCGCCGGAGGCTCGGGACGTAGAGGGTGGGAAGCCGAGTCTTTTGCCTGCTTGAGGCTGAGGCAGAACGGCCGCGCGTTGATCGCGAACAGCGCGCCCAATCCGTCCTTACCGACATCACGGCACGGCTTCCAGGCGCTTGGCAGCAAGTTCGATCACGAGCGAGCAAGGCCCAGCACGTCTGGAAGACCCGGATCCCGCCGGATCCTCATCGACGAATTGGGCGAGTGGAGAGCGCCCATACCGGAGATCTGCGTCATCCGATGACGGGCCCAGCCCCGGCGCCGTGCCACCCTCGTGGGGAATCTGCAGGGCACGCCGATGACGTCCGCTGACTCCGCAAGCGGGCGTCGCAGGTTCGGATCAGAGTCCGGGACGGTCAGGGGCGTTCGGCGTACCCGCGCAGCCGGGGCCGCGCGCACGGACGGTGAGGGGCCCTGGTGTGCCCCGGAACAGCGCTCCCTGGCACAGCGCGGCCTGTCACGGCCGGGGTCGGGCCGGAAGACTCGCCTGCGCCGGGCTGCTCCTGACATCCGGGCCGCCTGGCGCCCAAAGCGATCGCCGGAGACATCGGCGCTGTGCGCGACCGATACGCGGAGCACACAGCGGCCCCTCGACAAGGCAGAGTGGTGCTCGCCGCGGTCAACTCGGCGAACCAGGTGGACGTGGTCCACCCGGACGGCACCAGGACGACGGTGCTCACGGCGGCGGACGGGCTCGCCTCGCCCACCGCGACCGCGGTGCACGGCACCACCCTCTACATCACCGATGCCGGCGTGCAGGACCCCCACCACGCCCAGTTGCAGAGCGCGCGGATCAACCTGTCCTCCGTGCGCAACGGCACGCCCTCCTGACCCGGCAGGCCTGGGAACCGCGGTGGTGATCGCGGTTCCCAGGCCCGCCCGGACACGCAAGTCGGCGGCCGGGAAAAGCCGATGGGCGGCTCAGTAGTGGGCGCCGACGGGCGCCGGGATGGCGTCGAGGTCGGCGAGGTCGGCCGCGGAGAGCCGGAGGTCTGCGGCGCCCGCGTTGTCGGCGAGGTACTTGGGGGTCTTGGTGCCGGGGATGGGGACGACGTGCGGGCCCTGGGCGGTGAGCCAGGCGAGGGCGACCTGGGCGGGGGTCACTCCGGCCCGGTCGGCGACCTCGCGGACCTTGGCGGCGATGTCGAGGTTGGCTTGCAGGTTGTCGTCCTGGAAGCGCGGCAGGCGCCGCCGCTGGTCGTTCTGCGGCAGTTCGTCGAAGGAGGTGAAGCGGCCGATGAGGAAGCCGCGGCCCAGGGGGGAGTACGGCAGGAGGCCGATGCCGTGCTCCTCGCAGTAGGGCAGGACCTGGCCCTGGACGTCGCGGGTCCACAGGGAGAATTCGGACTGCACCGTGGTGACGGGGTGCACGGCCTGGGCGCGCTGGATCTGCTCGACGCTGACCTCGGACAGGCCGATGTGGCGGGCCTTGCCGGCGGTGACGGCCTCGGCCATGGCGCCCCAGGTCTCCTCGATCGGGACGTCGGGGTCGACGCGGTGGAGCTGGTAGAGGTCGACGTGGCCGGTGCCCAGGCGGCGCAGGCTGGCGTCGATGGCGGCGCGGATGTGCTCGGGCCGGGCGTTGGGCTTGACCAGGGGCGAGCCGCCGGGGCCGCCGGTGGGGTCGATGGACTCCAGTCCGACCTTGGTGGCGAGGACCGCGCGGTCGCGCCGGCCGGCCAGGGCGCGGCCGACGAGTTCCTCGTTGGTGTAGGGGCCGTAGACGTCGGCGGTGTCGATCAGGGTCACGCCCAGGTCGAGGGCCTGGTGGATGACCGAGACGGAGGTGGCCTCGTCACGCGGGGTGGCCATGTCGTAGGCGAAGCTCATGCCCATGGCGCCCAGGCCGATGACGCCGACCTCAGGTCCGTGCGTGCCCAGGGTGGTGTTGCGCATGCTGTGTCTGCCTTCGTACGGGATCGGCGGGCTGACTGATCACAGCCCGTGAACGGAAAGCCACGGGATCGACGGTCCCTTGCGGCTCTTCCACCCTCGCGTCCGCCGTCGTGGCGCGGCAGGCCGCACGGTGCCGGGGAGCGACGTGCCAGGGAGTGATGCGGCCCCCCAGGCCGCCTCGTTCCGCTCACGACGCCGGCGCACTTTTCGAATGAGCCCTGACCAGCACAGCAACGACCTGGCGAGCTTCCTGCGGGCCCGCCGCACCCAGCTCACGCCCGAGCAGGTCGGCCTTCCCACCGGCCCGGGGCTCCGCCGCACCCCGGGACTGCGCCGCGAAGAACTCGCCACCCTCGCCGGGGTCAGCATCGACTACTACACCCGCATCGAACGGGGCAAGGAAACCCGGCCCAGCCCCGCCGTCGTCGACTCTCTCGCCCGCGCGCTGCGCCTGGACGGGGATGAACACGATCACCTGCGCCAGGTGGCCGCCCGGGCCGCCCGCAACGCGCCCGAGCCGCCCGCCGCACCCAGCCGCGTGGTGAAGCCCGGCGTCAGGCTCCTGCTGGAGAACCTGCGGCCGGGCCCCACCTACGTCCTGAGCCGCACCCTGGACGTCCTCGCCGCCAACCCCGGCGGCATGGCCCTGTACCCGGGCCTCGGCGACCGGCCGGTCACGCAGCGCAACCTCGCGCGCTACTACTTCCTCCACCCGGCCGCGCGTGACCTGTTCCCCGAATGGGACATCCGGATCCGCGGCTGCGTGGCCCGGCTCAGGGCCCTGGCCGGCACCGACCCCGACGCCCCCGACCTCGCCCGGCTCGTCGGCGAGCCCCTGCTGAAGAGCGCCGACTTCGCCCGCCTGTGGGAGCGATACGACGTCCGGCCGCATCGCCCCGGCACCAAGCACTTCCACCACCCCCACGTCGGCGACATGACCCTCGGCTACCAGTCCATGCAGCTGGACGGCACCCCCGGCCACCGCCTCGTCGCCTACTACGCGGAGGTCGCAGGCCCCGACCGCGACGCCATGGTCCTTCTCGACATGCTCGGCAACCAGCAGGCCCCGGACTCCGCCGGCCGGAGCACCGGCTCGGACTCGCTGAAACCGTAGCCCGACGGCGCCCTCCGACGGCAACGGAGCCGGAACCTCGTGCCGCAGAACGGACACCTCGTCGAATGGTGGCAATCCGGGGCGTTCCGATCCTCCGCGCGGCCCGCCGGCTCCCTGGTGGCCTGCGGGTGTTGACCTTCGTTGCGGATCATCACAAGATGACGCGTACGGCACTGCCGAGATCGCCGGCCGGGCCACCGTTGACCGCCCCGCCCGCCGGCAGGGGCAGGCCGGTATGCGACCCGGCGCGTCCGGAATCCTGGAAGGTCACGCGTTCATGCAGAGCTACGCCTCGGCGCAATTGGCATCACCTGGCACCTACTTCCAGACGGCGGCTTTCTGCTGCCTCGTGGCCGTCGTCCTCATACGGGCGGGCCGCGTGTGGCGCCGCGCGGCCCGGGGTCTGCTCGCCCCCGACGAGCCGGTTCGCATGGAGTCCGCGCCCGCGCCGGCGCCCGCGGCCACCCCGGCCCAGGGCAACCGCACCGTGGGGCGCGTCTACCTCTGCTTCGGCTGGTTCCTTGTACTGGGGACGGTCGTCAACCTGGTCAACGGCTTCCGCTCCGTGTGGGGCTGAGGAGGTCTCAGCCGTACAGCGTGGCGTCCGGCCGCCGGACGACCGCCCGCGTTAGCTTTCTGTCACATATCCATGACGAGGAGTGACATGCGGTACGGACAGGGCGTGCGGGCGGTCGCGGTGGCGGCACTGACGGCCTCGGCGGCCGGGTGCGGACCACAGGCGGTCACCGGGGTGCGGGAGGCGAGTCCGGTCGCGTCGGTGTCGGCCGCGGCGGCGCCGTGCACGGCGGACGACGTCAAGGTCTCGGACGCCCGCCAGTCCGCGCAGCGTCCCGCGGGCACGGGCACCGGCGCGGTGGTCGTCGGGGTCACGAACGCCTCCGGGCACGCCTGTGCGGTGAGCGGCTTCCCGACCGTGGCGGGAGCGGGCAACGGCTCCCCCGGGCGGAACGCGCCGCTGACGGTACGTCACACCGGGTCGGCCTCGTCCGTGCGGCTGGCGCCGGGTGGTACGGCGTGGGTGAAGCTGACCTTCGTCCAGGTGCAGGGCGAGGGCGACGGCTACTGCGTCTCCGGTGCGCCGCCCGTGACGTACCCGACGCTGGTGCTGGGCGTGCCGGGCGCCGGTGCCCACCAGATCGCCATGGCCGACGGGGAGTTCGCCGAGTGCGACAACACCGTGACGGTCACCGCGCTGTCGGCGAGGGAACCCGCCTGAGGGCGCGGGCCCGAGGCTGGCTCGCGCCCGGGCACCCCGGTCACTTGCGGTGGCCGCTGTCCGCGGGTGCCGAAGGGACGGGCGGCGTTGTGGCCGCGGGTGCCGAGCGGGCCGGTGGCGCCGTGACCACGGGGGCCCCGGTGAGCCGGGCGCAGTAGGCGGGTACGGCGGCGGAGCCGCCGGCGGCCTGCTCCAGCCGGGTCAGGGCCGAGGCGTTCACGGTCCTGTCGTGCTCCGTGGCCCTGACGTACGCCTGGCACAGCCCCTTCAGCCCGGTGTCTGCGGACGGGACGAGCGGGGGCACCGATCCGTGCGCGTCCCGGGGAGCGTCCGGGGTGGGAGTGGCCCCGCCGGGGTCCTGGGGTCCGCGCGGGGGTGCGGTCGGCCGCCCCGCGCCCGGGCCGGCGGGCGCGGAGGAGGAGGCGGCGGGCGCCACCGGCCGGGGCCCGTCCGTTCCCGAGTGGAAGGGGCCGGGGAGCGTGCCGGACTGCGCGGCCACGGCCACGCCGCCGAGCGCGAAGACCGCGGCCAGTCCGCCGAGTACCGCCTTGACGCGACGGGTGGGCCGGGCACCGCGGGCCCGCCGTTTGCCGCGATCGCCGCTCGTGGCGTCCCTGGCCTCCCGGAAGGCCGCCAGCGCGGCGCGCTCGCGCTCGGGGTCGCCCGGCAGCGGCGCCGCCGCCACCGCGAGGGCCCGTGCGAGGGCGTCCGCCCGGCCGTCGGCGCCCGCGATGGGTTCCGCGTCGAGCAGGCGCTCGGCCAGGGCGGCGTCCATCCAGTCGTCGTGTGCTCGGCTGTCCTTCATCCTTCACTTCTCCCCGGCGCCGTCGAGGCGCTCCGCCAGGCGTTTCAGGCCCCGGTGGGCGGCGGTCCGCACCGCGCCCGCCCGCTTGCCCAGGACCTTCGCCGCGGCAGGCGCGTTGAGCCCGACCACCACCCGCAGCAGCACGGCCTCGGCCTGGTCCTGCGGGAGCGCCGCGATCAGGTCGAGCGCGTGCCGCGTCGACAGGTTCTCCAGCGCGGTGCCGCCCGCGTCCTGGAGCGTCATCGGCTCGTCGGTGCGGTCATCCAGGGGCGTGGTGCGCGGCCGGGCCTTGATCCGGCGCAGGTGGTCCAGCGCGCGGTGCCGGGCGATGGTCGCGGCCCAGCCCCGGAAGGCCTGGCCGCCGCCGCGGAAGCCCCGCAGGTCCCGGACGACGTCGTGCCACGTCTCGGAGGCCACGTCCTCGGCGTCGTCGCCGACCAGGCCGCGCAGGTAGCCCAGAAGCATCGGATGGACCTCCCGGTAGACGGCGCCGAACGCGACCTCGTCGCCGGCGCGGGCCCGCTGGACCGCGTCACCCAGTTCCTCGTCGCCCATCCGGTCGCGCCGACGAACCTCCGCCTTGCCCACTGCGTCCTCTTCGTGCTCGTCGACCCCGTGCCGCCACCCGTCGCGCCGCGGCGCGGCGGGCATCACACCTCGGCCCGGCCCACCACGGAGAGGCAGAAGAGGCGCAGGCTGTCCACCGTGCCGTTCTCGTACCGCTTCACCGCCTTGCCCAGCGGGTTCCACACCCGCCCGTCGGGCGTCCGGATACCGAACGACTGCCCGAATGTATCGCGCTGCCCGGCGTCGAAGTCCACCCAGGCGGCTCCGGTCGCGCGGACCAGCACTTCACCCGTGTAGGCGCCGAAGCCGCGGAGCGTGGGGACGACCGCCTGGAGCGGCGGCTGCTCGCGGCGGATGGCCTCGATGATGCGGTCCACCAGGCCGAGGCTGGCCGGCGAGTAGTCGAGCCTGACCCTGGATCCCTCTCTGGCCATGGACACGACATCCGCGGCGAGACGAGGACCGAGAACCGTCGCCGGTGGATTGCTCAACTCCTGCTTCATCGTGCCCCTTCGCTCGTCGTCCCCGTCCGCGTGTGACGCGTGTGGCTACTGAGTGGGGCGCGGCGCGCCGCGAAAGCGTTACACCGGGCGGCGGAGGCGACCACGCCCGGCGGCGCGAGCGCGCTTAGGCTGCGGGCATGGCGACTGCGACCGTACGCGAGTGGTACGAGGAAGAGGGCTGGGGCGTGCTGGACTGCCCGGAGACGCCCGGGGGGTGCTTCGCCCACTACAGCGACATCGAGATGAACGGCTTCCGCACGCTCTCCGCCGGCCAGTCGGTGGCCCTGGAATGGGAGGCTCCGGGCTTCGCGCAGGACGGGTACGCGTACCGCGCCCTGCGCGTCGTGCCGAAGGGCTGACCGGCGGACTCACCGATGGGCCGGCCGGACGTCCGCGACACCGACCCGCGGGTCAGCCCACGTCCCACAGGAAGCGGTGGGTGTGGATGCCGAAGTACGGGAAGGTGTCGACGCCCGCGACGCCGTCGGTGGTCCTGACGACGTCGTTGACGAAGTCCAGCAGGTCCGGCGGCCCGGGGCAGACGACCTCGGCGAACAGGGCGTAGGGCCCGGCCGTGAGGACCGCGTAGACGACCTCGTCGCGCGCGGAGAGGGTGTCCGCGACCGCGCGCGGGTCGCCGTCCACGCGGACGCCGAGCAGCGCCATCGCCTGACCGCCCATGGCCATGGGGTCGGTGACGCCCACGACCTGGACGACCTTGCCGTCGATGAGCCGCTGCAGGCGCTGCCGGGCGGCGGACGGGGAGAGCCCGACCTTGGGGCCGAGGTCCGCGTACGGGATGCGGCCGTCGGTCTGGAGCTCGCGGAGGATGGCGCGGTCGATGTCGTCCACGGGGCTCAGCCTGCCAGTTCGGCCAGGGACTCGGCGAAGAGGGCCGTGTGGGTGTCGACGTCGGCCTCGGTGGTGGCCGGGCACATCAGGGCCATGTTGTGGAACGGCGTCATGAGGATGCCGCGGTTGGCCAGCCACAGGTGCAGGAAGTCCTCCAACTCGGGGTCGGAGACCGCCGCCGACTCGGTGCCGGTGCGCGGCGCGGGCGCGGCGAAGCGGTATTCCGTACGGGCGCCGAGGCGGCTGACGGACCAGGGCAGGCCGTGCTTGGCGACGGCGTCCGCTACACCGCGCTCGAAGCGGGCGGCGAGGTCGGACATGGCGGTGAACGCGTCGTCGGTCAGGACGTGTTCGAGGGTGGCCCGCATGGCGGCGACGGACAGGGCGTTTCCGGCGAGGGTGCCGCCGACGCCGCCCATGTCGACGAGGTCGAGGTCGCCGCGGCCGAGGAGGCGGTCGGCGAGGTCGGCGGAGAGGCCGTACGCGCCGGCCGGGACGCCACCGGCGATGGCCTTGCCGATGGTGAGGATGTCGGGCGCGAGGTTCCACGCGGCGGTGGCGCCGCCGGGGCCGGCGGAGAAGGTGTGCGTCTCGTCGTTGATCAGCAGTACGCCGTGCCGGCGGGTGATCTCGCGGACCCCCTCGAGGTAGCCGGGCTCCGGCAGCACGATGCCGATGTTGGTGAGGGCGGGCTCCATCAGGACGGCGGCGACGTCGCCGTGGGCGAGCTCGCGCTCCAGGCCCTCCAGGTCGTTGAACTCGGCGACGCGGCTGGTCAGCGTGACGTCGCAGGGCGCGCCGACGTTGCCTGGGCGGCTGACGCCGCCGCGGCCGCCGGGACCGGTGACGATCAGGGACTCGTCGACGCTGCCGTGGTAGCAGTAGCTGTTGAAGAGGATCTTCTGCCGTCCGGTGACGGCGCGGGCGAGCCGGATGGCCCACCGGTTGGCGTCGGTCGCCGTCAGCGAGTACGACCAGCGGGGCAGGCCGAAGCGGCGGGCCAGCTCGGCTCCGACCCATTCGGCGTCCTCGGTGGGGAGCATGGCGGTGGCGCCGCCCTGCTCGCGGTAGCGGCGCTCGATCGCCTCGGCGACGGGCTCCGGGGAGTGCCCGGCCATGGCGCCGGTGTCGCCGAGGCAGAAGTCGACGTACTCGTGGCCGTCGATGTCGGTGACGCGGGCGCCGCGGGCACCGGCCAGGTAGCGGGGGAAGGCCCCGGCGTTCTTGTTCATCCAGGTCATGGGCACCCGGCCGAAGAGGTGGTCGGCCGCCTCGTACGCGGCGCGGGACTTCGGGTTGCGGGCCGCGGCCTCCGCGGTCTCGCGGGCGAGCAGTTCCTTCAGGCGGGCGCGGTCGACGGACATGGATGGCCTCCTCAGCGACGGACGCTCTGACCATACGCGCGATCGCACTGCCAGACCATCCCCAGACGCGTGATTCGATCGTTCACGCGAACGAATCACGATTCACATCCGGTGA
Organism: Streptomyces sp. NPDC001070; assembly: GCF_053598835.1. Classification (NCBI taxonomy): domain Bacteria; kingdom Bacillati; phylum Actinomycetota; class Actinomycetes; order Kitasatosporales; family Streptomycetaceae; genus Streptomyces; species Streptomyces sp. NPDC001070. Next base: position 339,528 of record NZ_JBSFLB010000003.1, on the reverse strand, counting down.
CCGGTACGGCTTCCGTCCGGATGGCCCCGGCCCGGACCGCGGCGCGCCAACTGCGCCGGCGGGTCCGGCGGGTCCGGCGGGTCCGGCGGGTCCGGCGGCGATGGGTACGCCCCGCGCACGCCCGCCCCGGGTGCGCCCGTCGGTCACCGGTGCCAGGGTGGCTTGTGTCGGTCTGTGGACGGGATCGCAGGGAAAGGCGGCGACGGCCATGGCGCAGCACCCGCACGCAGTGCTGGTCCACAAGATGTACTCGGCGTTCACCCGGGGCGACATGGACTCGCTGGCCGGCCTGCTGGCGGGGGACGCGACCCACCACTCCCCCGGCGACCATCCGCTCGCCGGGCACTACAAGGGCCGGGACGAGATCATCGGCTACTACCGCCGGCTCGCGGAGGAGACCGACGGCAGCATGCGGGTCCAGCTGCGGCAGGTGCTCGTCGACGGTCGCGGCCACGCCATGGCCGTGCACCACGTCACGGCCGAGCGCCGGGGCGGGTACCTCGACGAACCGGGCGGCATCGTCTTCCGGATCATCGGGAGCCGGATCACGGACCTGGACGAGTGCGTCGGCGACCTCGACGCCACCAACGCGTTCTGGTCCTGAGCACGCCCCGCCCCGCCGGGACGCCCCGGGGCCGCGCCCCGGGGCGCGCGGTCACACCGTGACGGAGAAGACCTGCACGCTGTTACTGACCATCGACGGCAGCGGCTCCGACTCCCCCGGCCCCCCGGCCGCCCGCAGGCCCGGGAAGCGCGCGAACAGCGCGGGCAGCGCGATCTCCGCCTCCAGCCGTGCCAGCGGGGCCCCGAGGCAGTAGTGCGGCCCGTGCCCGAAGGTGAGATGGCGCCCGTCGGGGCGGGTGACGTCGAAGCGGTCGGCGTCGGGGCCGTGCCGCTCCGGATCGCGCCCGGCCGCGGCGTAGGAGGCGAGGAAGGCGTCGCCCTTGGGGATGACGGCGCCCCCGATCGCGATGTCCTCGACCGCGTAACGCAGCGGGAACTGGCCGACGGGCGAGTCCCAGCGCAGGGTCTCCTCGACGACCGCGCTCCAGGTCGCCTCGCCGGACCGGACGAGGTCCAGCTGCCCGGGGTGGGCCAGCAGCGCCCGTACGGCGTTGGTGATCAGGTTGAGGGTCGTGCCGTGCCCGGCCACGAGGATCTGCAGCATCGTGCCGGTGACCTCGGCCTCGCTCAGCCGCTCGCCGTCCTCCTGGGCGGCGATCAGGGCGCTGGTCAGGTCGTCGCGCGGCTCGGCGCGGCGGGCGGCTGCCAGCTCGGCCATGATCCCGTACAGCGCCCGCTGGTCGGCGACGACGTCCTGAGGCTCGGTGACGCTGCTCACCAGGGACCGGGACAGCCGGTGGCACTCGTCGTGCCGCTCGCGGGGCACGCCGAGAAGTTCGCAGATGACCCGCATCGGCAGCGGGTACGCGAAGTGGGCGCGCAGGTCCGCGGCCCGGCCGCCGGCGAGGGCGGCGCCGAGGCCGTCGAGCAGTTCCCCGGTCAGAGCCTCGATACGCGGACGCAGCGCGGCGACGCGGCGCGGGGTGAAGGCCTGGCCGACCAGGCCCCGCAGCCGCCGGTGGTCGGCGCCGTCCGCGGTGATCATGCCCGGCACGGTGACGAAGGTGATGAGCGGCCAGCCCTCGGGGACCGCCCCCTCGGCGAGCGCCCGCCAGTGCCGGGCGTCCTTGGCCGTGCGCGGATCCGACAGCAGTTCCTGCAGCAGGTCGTGACGGGTGACGGCCCAGGCGGGGACACCGCCGGGCAGTTCCACGCGCACGACGGGGCCGAGGGCGCGCAGGGCGGCGTTCTCACCGTGCTGGTCGCGGCCGTACGGGTCAAGACGCAGGGGCGCGGGCTGAGTTGTCATGGACGACATCGTGGCGTGCGCCGCGGGAGCGCGGAACCCCGCGCCACACCGCCCCCCTCCTCCTCAGCCTCCCCTTCCTCGATACCCCTAGGGGGTATACTTTGGTGGCGGGTGGACGGCAGGATGCGAAGCCGTACACCGGAACACGCACAGAACGCACGAGGAGAATCCATGTCTGTCAGCTACAGCGTCTCCGGGATGAGCTGCGGCCACTGCGAGTCCGCGGTCAGCAAGGAGGTCTCGGCCCTCCCCGGCGTGACCGGCCTCACGGTGGACGCCAAGACCGGCCTGCTCACCATCGACTCCGACGGGCCGCTGGACGAGGAGGCCGTCCGCGCCGCCGTCGACGAGGCGGGCTACGAACTGGTCGGCCCGGCATGACGCTCCCGGAACAGCAGCAGGTCACCCCGCGGATCGCCGCGCCGGCCGCCCCCGCGGGCGTCACCGAGCTCGAACTCGCGATCGGCGGGATGACCTGCGCCTCGTGCGCTGCCCGGATCGAGAAGAAGCTCAACCGGATGGACGGCGTCACGGCCACCGTGAACTACGCCACCGAGAAGGCCAAGGTGGCGTTCGAGGACGGGATCGGCGTCGGCGACCTGATCGCCACCGTGGAGGCCACCGGCTACACCGCCGCGCTCCCCGCCCCGCCCGCCGCGAAGACGCCGCAGGACGGACCCGAAGCCGAACCCGGCGAACTCGTCGCCCTGCGGCAGCGGCTGGTGACCGCCGTGGTGCTCGCGGTGCCGGTCATCGCGATGGCCATGATCCCGGCCCTGCAGTTCCGCAACTGGCAGTGGCTGTCGCTGACCCTGGCCGCGCCGGTCGTGGTGTACGCGGCCTGGCCCTTCCACCGCGCCGCCTGGACCAATCTGCGGCACGGCGCGACCACCATGGACACCCTGATCTCCGTCGGCACGCTGGCCGCCTTCGGCTGGTCCGTCTGGGCGCTGTTCCTCGGCCACGCGGGCACGCCGGGCATGAAGCACCCCTTCGAGCTGACCGTCGCCCGCGGCGACGGCTCCGGCAACCTCTATCTGGAGGTCGCCTCCGGCGTCACCGCCTTCATCCTGGCCGGACGCTTCTTCGAGGCGCGCTCCAAGCGCCGGGCCGGCGCCGCGCTGCGCGCCCTGATGGAGCTGGGTGCCAAGGAGGTCGCCGTCCTGCGCGGCGGCCGGGAGGTGCGCGTCCCCACGGCCGATCTCGCGGTCGGCGACCTGTTCGTCGTACGGCCGGGCGAGAAGGTCGCCACGGACGGCGTCGTACGGGAGGGCACCTCGGCGGTCGACGCCTCGATGCTCACCGGCGAGTCCGTACCGGTCGAGGTGGGGCCGGGCGAGGCCGTCACCGGCGCCACGGTGAACGCCGGCGGCCGGCTGGTCGTGGAGGCCACCCGGGTCGGCGCGGACACCCAGCTGGCCCGTATGGCACGGCTGGTGGAGGACGCCCAGAACGGCAAGGCCGCGGCCCAGCGCCTCGCCGACCGGATCTCCGCGGTGTTCGTCCCCGTCGTCATCGGGCTCGCCCTGGCGACGCTCGGCTTCTGGCTCGGCAACGGCGCCGGCACGGCCGCCGCCTTCACCGCGGCCGTCGCCGTGCTGATCATCGCCTGCCCCTGCGCGCTCGGCCTGGCCACGCCCACGGCGCTGATGGTCGGCACCGGACGCGGCGCGCAGCTCGGCATCCTCATCAAGGGGCCCGAGGTCCTGGAGACCACCCGCCGGATCGACACGATCGTCCTCGACAAGACCGGCACGGTCACCACCGGCGCCATGACGCTCACCGCCGTCCACGTGGCCGAGGGCGAGCGGGAGGACGAGGTGCTGCGGCTGGCCGGCGCCCTGGAGCACGCCTCGGAGCACCCCATCGCGCGGGCGATCGCCCGGACGGCGCAGGAGCGCACCGGCCCGCTGCCCGGCGTGACCGGCTTCCGCGCGCTGCCCGGACTCGGCGTCCAGGGCTCCGTCGACGGCCACGAGGTCACGGTCGGACGCCAGGAACTGCCCGAACCGCTGCCGGAGAAGCTCGCCCTCGCCAAGGCGGAGGCCGAGGCCCGCGGCAGCACGGTGATCACGGCCGCCTGGGACGGCCGGGCCCGCGCCGTGCTCGCCGTCGCCGACGCCGTGAAGCCGACCAGCGCCGACGCCGTCCGCATGCTGCGCGAACTCGGCCTCACCCCGGTGCTGCTCACCGGGGACCACGAGGCGGTGGCCCGGGCCGTCGCCGCCGAGGTCGGTATCGACGCCGCCGATGTGATCGCCGACGTCATGCCGGAGGACAAGCTCGCGGTCGTGGCCCGGCTCCAGCGGGAGGGCAGGTCCGTGGCCATGGTCGGCGACGGGATCAACGACGCGGCCGCGCTGGCCCGCGCCGATCTCGGGCTCGCCATGGGCACCGGCACCGACGCCGCCATCGAGGCGAGCGACCTGACGCTGGTCCGGGGCGACCTGCGGGTCGCCGCCGATGCCATCCGGCTGTCCCGGCGCACCCTCGGCACGATCAAGGGCAACCTCTTCTGGGCCTTCGGCTACAACGTGGCGGCCCTGCCGCTCGCCGCCGCCGGGCTGCTCAACCCGATGATCGCGGGGGCCGCGATGGCCTTCTCCTCGGTCTTCGTGGTCGGCAACTCCCTGCGGCTGCGCGGCTTCCGGCCACTGGCGGGCTGACCCCCACGGCCGCCCCCGAGGCCGTGGGGGCGGTCAGTCCTCGTCCAGGAGCGCGGCGACAACGGCGTCCATGTCCAGGTGGCGCAGCTCCTGCCCGGGCGGCACGGCCTCGTACACCCGGGCGAGGAAGCCGCGCAGGTCGCAGGTGCCCACCTCGACGAGCGCGGTGCCGTCGGGGGTGCGGAACTCGATCGCGGTGCGCTCCGGCCCGCTCGGCCGGATGTGCACGTCCCCTTCACCGGCGGGTTCGTACAGGCCCGCGGTGAGCAGGCCGCGGGCGAGCACCCAGGTCACCTCGGCGCCGTCGAGGGAGACCTCGGCCGGGAAGGTGATCCGGGCGGCGAGCGGGTCGTCACGGTGGTAGCGCAGGGTCGCGGTGATCTCCCGGCCTTCGGGCCCCGAGCGCGGGGTGCGCAGACGGGCCCTGACGATGTGGTCGATGTCGGTCGGCATGGCCTTCCTCGGCAGGCGGGCGGTGCGCTCCGGATGCGTCCCGGTCATGGGGAGAGCCCGTAGGGCCGCTGTCCTTACGCGGCTTCCGCGACCGATCATGTGATGTGCGTCACAGGACCCGAGAGGCTCTGTCGGTGGCCCGTGCCACGATGAGCCATGGACGCGCGACGGGAAGTGGGAGCGCCGGAACGGCGGCGCCGCATGGCGGTGCGGCACCGGCTGGCGGCGGAACTGCGGGCGGCGACCCCCGAGGAGGTCGCCGAGTCACTGGTCGCGCTGCACGGGACGGACCCGGCGACGGTCTATCTCTCGGCTGCGGCAAGGATGCGCGAGCCCGGCGCCGCGGCCCTGGACCGGGCGCTGTACGAGGACGGGAGCCTGACCCGGCTGCTGGCGATGCGCCGGACGATGTTCGTGGTCACGGCCGCCTCGACGCCGGTCGTACTCTCCGCCGCGGGCCGCGCGATCGCCGCGGACGAGCGGAAGAAGCTGCTGAAGTTCCTGGCCGACGGCGGCGGCTGGGACGAGCAATGGCTGACGGGGGTGGAGGAGTCCGTGCTCGCCGCGCTCGCCGGGCGCGGCGAGGCGACGGCCGCGCAGCTCGCCTCCGACGAACCGCGGCTGCGCGAACAGGTCGTGGTGGCGCGCGGCAAGCCGTACGAGGCGACGCAGGCGGTGTCGACCCGCGTCCTGCGGGTGCTCGCGGCGGAGGGCCGCATCGTCCGCAGGCGGCCGGTGGGGAGCTGGACGAGCAGTCAGTACCGGTGGGCGCCGGGCACGGTGCCGCGGACCCCGCCGGTCACGCAGGCGCGGGCCGAGCTGGTGCGGCGCTGGCTGGCCGCGTACGGGCCGGGCACGGAGGCCGACCTGAAGTGGTGGACGGGCTGGACGCTGACCGAGGTCCGCAAGGCGCTCGCGGCGCTCGGCACGGAACAGGTCCTGCTCGACGGGGAGACCGGCCATGTGCTGCCCGGCGACACCGGGCCGGGGCCGGAGGCCGCTCCCTGGGCGGCGCTGCTGCCGGCGCTGGACCCGACGCCGATGGGCTGGCAGCGGCGCGACTGGTATCTGCCCGAGGACGAGCGGGAGCGGGCCGCGCTCTTCGACCGGACGGGCAACATCGGCCCCACCGTGTGGTGGGACGGGCGGGTGATCGGCGGCTGGGCGCAGCGCGCCGACGGCGAGGTCGTCCACCGCGCCTTCGCCGATCCGGGGCGTGAGGCCACCGCGGCGATCGCGGCCGAGGCCGCCCGGCTGACGGGCTGGCTGGGCGGCGTCCGGGTCACGCCCCGCTTCCGCACCCCGCTGGAACGCGAGCTGTCGGCCTGAAACTCCGTCACCGCGGGTATGCCGATCCTGACGCCCGGTGACCGGCCGGGTGCGGAACGGGTGGAGGTGGAACCGATGGAACAGGTGGCCGTGTTCTGCGGCAACTGCGACTGCGGCTGTCCCACGCTGTACGTGGACGAGGCGGCGGCGCCCGACCAGCGGGTCGTGCTGACCGACGACTTCGGGCAGCGGGTGCGGATGAGCACCGACCAGTTCCGCTCGCTGGTGGAGGAGGCGAAGGCGGGCCGGCTGGACCACGTGTAGCGGTCCGGCCGGCCCGCCCGCCCGAACGCCCGCGGACCGCGGACGGGGCCGACCCGGGTCTCAGGCGACCCGGGTCAGCTTCGAGCCGAGGGAGGGCTCGACCAGGTCGGTCTTGAGCACGACCGGGACCTTGACCGTGCTGTCGCCGTTGCCGACGACGAGTTCGCCGACCTTCTCACCGGCTTTCGCCTTGTGCGGCAGACCCGCCTTGTCCACCTCCATCGAGATGTCGACCTTGAGGCCCGCCCAGCCGATCGCGGTGACGTCCTCGTCGGCCACCACCGGGGTACGGCCGCCGAGGCCGTCGTCGACGTAGCCGACGACATCGCCCTTCTTGATGATCGTGTCCGAGGCGAGGGCGTCCCGGGCCCCGTCGATCAGGGTGCGGCTGCGACCGAGCACCGTGTCGATGATCGGCGCCTTGTACTGGCCCAGCATCGCGCCGACGATCAGCTGCTTGGTTCCGCCGATCTCCCGGTAGGCGGCGAAGAGCAGGTTGCCGCCCGCCTTGGTGCTGGTGCCGGTCTTGATGCCGACGATCTTGTTGTAGCCCGCGAGCTGGTTGTAGTTCTTCTGGACGTTGCCGTTGATGTCCGTGTACTGGATCTTGGCGGCGATCTCCGCGAAGACGGGGAACCGCATGGCCGCGTGCCCCAGCTTGACCTGGTCGTTCGCGGTGCTGACGGTGGTCGCCTCCAGGCCGCTGGGGTCGGTGTACGTGGTGTCGTCCATGCCGAGCTCCTTGGCGGTGGCGTTCATCTTCTCGACGAACGCCTTCTCGGAGCCGGCGTCCCAACGGGCGAGCAGGCGGGCGATGTTGTTGGCCGACGGCAGCATCACGGCCTCGAGCGCCTCGTACTCGGTGAGCTTCTGCCCGGCGGTGACGGGGACGACGGACTCGGACTCCTGCTGGCCGCTGTGGAACTGGTCCTCGGCCTTCTGGTCGACCTCGACGGTCTTGCCCTTGCCGCCCTTCTTGATCGGGTGGTCGCGCAGGATGACGTAGGTCGTCATCACCTTCGCGACGCTCGCGATCGGCGTCGGCTTCTGCTTGCCGGACTCGCCCATCCGGCCGAGCCCCTCGGCCTCGACGACGGCCTGGCCCTCGCGGGGCCACGGGAGCGCGAGTTCGTCGCCCTTGAAGGTGTACGAGGTCTCGGCGGTCAGTTCCAGCTCGGGCTCGGGCAGTGGACGCAGCGCCTGCGCCACGCAGAAGACCAGCACCAGCAGCAGGACCAGCGGGGTCCAGATCTTGACCCGCCGCACGGTCGTGCGCAGGGGCGTCTCCGGCGGCGGCGGAGTGTTCGTCAGCTCCGCCAGCAGCTTCAGCGGCTCGTCGGGGTCCGGCGGCAGCGGCATCTGCTTCGTCCGCGAACTGCCGGCCTCCGCGGCCGCGGGGGCCTGCGGGCTCACCGGCGGGCGCTCGTCGGTCTTCAGCGGGACAAACGTTCCGCTTGGCCGGACGGGCGCCTTGACGGGTGCGGAAGCGGAGGGGGCGGGCGCGGAAGGCGCGGGAGCGGAAGGCGCGGAGGAGGAGGGCGCGCGCAGGGTCAGGGTGCGGTCGCGGACCGGTGCCGTGCCCCCGTCCGCGCGGGGGGCGCGCAGCGTCAGCGTGCCCTCTCCGGCCTTGGGGCCGCCGTGGCCGCCCCCGGACGCCTCGCGTGCGCCGGATCCGCCCTTGACGTCTCGGGGGTCCTCTGAGTGGCCCTCAGCGTCTCCGTCCCCGGGCTCGTCCGCCGGGGTGCCGTCAGCGGTGCCGTCCGCCGCCTCGCCGGCGGGGGCGTCCTCGCGGTCCGCTTCCGCGTCAGCGTTCACGTCCGCATCCGCGTCAGCCGGCGGCTCGTCGTCGTCGCCGGACTCCTCGCCGGACTCCTCGGCGGACTCCTCGGCGGACTCCGGGGCCTCGGCCCCTTCACCGGACGCCTCTTCGGCGGCGGCGGGCTCCTCGTCGTCCCGGGCGTCCCGCGGCGCGTCCGCGGCGACTTCCCCGGATTCCTCGGACTTTCCCTCGGACTCGTCCTCCGTGGCGCCCTCGGCCGCGTCCTCGGCCGCCCCGGCGGTCGCGGACTCCTCCGCGCCCTCCTCGGCACCGTCCGCGACTGCGTCGTCCGTACGGGATTCCACGTGGTCTCCCGCGCCGTCGGCCGGAGGTGCATCCTCCGCGTCCGGCGTAGCGCCCTGCGCCGCCGCGTCCACGTCCTGTACGTCATCCGGCGTAGCGGAAGCGCGCCGATCCGGCTCCGGGGCGCCCTCCGCCTCGGTCGGCTCCGGCGCGAACTCCGGGTCCTCGGTGGCTGGTTCCGGTGTGTCCCGGGGCGCCTCCGCGGCCCCGCGGAAGACCGTGAGCCTCGGATCCACCGCCCCGCCTCCGGTCGTCTCCCCCGACGACTCCTGCTGCTCCGCCCTGCCGGGGGACTCGCCCGCCACCAGACCTCCTCCACACATCGCGCGGTGCGCCGCCGCGGCGCCCCGCTCACCCTTACACCAGTTTCCAGGCCCCCGCTGTTAAGCCACCGTGAGACCCGCCGTGGGACACCCCGGCCCCCCGTGAGGCACCGCCGCCCTCGGTGCTAGACGAGAACGACATATGAGTCGGTTCCCGCACGAACGGGCAAGGCGCTCTCGACAGGCCGGTGTGAGAGGCGTCACCCTGTCATTCATCCACGCGGGGAGGCATGGATGGGCAGGAGCCGCAGAACACTTCCGGAGGAGCTACTGCTTCTCGCCCTGGACCCGGCCACGGGTACCACGGCGCAGCCGCAGTCGCTCGACCTCGGTCTTGCCGGGGCACAGCTAGTGGAGCTGGCCCTCGCAGGACGGATAGCCCCTGACGGGGATCGTATCGCCGTGGTGCACCCACGGCCGACAGGAGATCCGACTCTGGACTCCGCGCTCGAACTGCTGCGCCGCCGTGGCAGCCCCGTGCGCGCCGTCCACTGGATCGGCGGGCCCCGCCTGGGGCTGCGCCAGACGTATCTCGCGCATCTGGAACGGTGCGGCATGGTGCACGCCGTGCCGGGACAGATGTGCGGGGTGCTGCCGACCACGCGCTATCAGGCGACCGACAGCGAGGTCAGCCGGGAGATCAGGGCCCGGCTGGACAGCGCGATCCGCACCGGCGTGCCGCCGGACCCGCGGACCGCGGCGCTCGCGGCGATCGCCCATGCCGTGGGGCTCGGCAAGCACCTGTACCCGGGCAACGAGGGCCGGTCGTCCCGATCGCGGCTCCGTGACCTGATCAGGTACGACCCCATGGGCGGCCTCGTCGCGCACGCCGTGATGGACGTGCAGAACGGTGTCGCCGCGCAGCCGAAGCGCGCCCCCGTCCAGGGGCGTCCCGCGGCGGCCAGACCGACGGGCCACGGGATGGTCCGGGCCGGCGTCCGCTGACCGGGGGTGTCCGGCGGCAGGGCCCGGACACCGCGAGAACCGCGACACCATCGCACCGCCGCGCGCGGGGCGGTGACCGGCCGGTGCCGGTCACCGCCCCGCGCGCGGCCGTTTGTCCGCTCTTTTGAAGAGCGCAGCATATGACCAATTCCCAGCGGCGGGATGACCGATAGTGGCACTCTGCTGACCAGCAGTACATATCTGCAGAGAACACGGACCAGTCCGGAACCCGGAGGTGCACATCCCGTGGCCGCCAACGTCAATCCCACCGTCAGGCGACGCCGACTCGGCTCGGAACTGCGCAAGCTGCGCGAGCAGAAGGGAATGACCGCGGAGGAGGTCGCCGCCCGGCTGCTGGTCTCCCAGTCGAAGATCAGCCGGCTGGAGAACGGGCGCCGCAGCATCAGCCAGCGCGACGTGCGCGACCTGTGCAGCGTGTACGGGGTCGAGGACAGCCGCCTCGTCGAGTCGCTGATGAACATGGCGCGCGAGTCCCGGCAGCAGGGCTGGTGGCACGCCTTCGGCGACGTCCCCTACAGCGTCTACATCGGCCTGGAGACCGAGGCGGAGTCGCTGCGCGTCTACGACTCCCTGGTGGTGCCGGGCCTGCTGCAGACCCGCAACTACGCCGCCGCGGTCATCGAGGGGACGCTCCCCGAGGCCACGGCCGAGCAGATCGAGAAGCGCATCGAGATCCGGCTGCGCCGACAGGAGCGCATCGCCGACCCGGACTCGCCACTGCGCTTCTGGGTGGTGATGGACGAGTCCGCGCTGCGCCGCGTCGTCGGCAGCAGGGACGTGATGCGCGAACAGCTCGAGTACCTGGCCCAGATGAGCTCCCAGGCGCACGTCACGGTCCAGGTCCTGCCGTACGACGCCGGGGCGCACCCCGGCATGTCGGGCAACTTCGCGATCCTGGAGTTCGCCGACGCGACCGACTCCAGCGTCGTGTACATCGAGGGCGTGACGAGCGACCTGTACCTGGAGAAGCCGACCGATGTGCACGGCTACAGCGTGATGTACGAGCACCTGCGGGCCCAGGCGCTCAGCGCCGAGCAGAGCCGCCAGTTCATCGCGGACGCCGCGAAGGAGTACGCGCGCTGACGGCGCATGGCGAAGTCCCGCAGAGTACACCTGGGCCCGTCGAGTCGGAAGACCTCCTGGAATATGCCACTCGTTGGAGGTAATAGCCTCTGTGGGCAGTGATGTTGGCGAGTAGCTTCGATCACGTCAGAGCTGCACAAAAAAGAAAGCTCGGAGCGATCATGGCTATTCAGCTCGGAAACACCAGGGCGTGGACCAAGTCCACCCGTTCCCAGGGAAATGGCGCCTGCGTCGAGGTCGCCTCCCCCACAGTGTCCGCCGTCGACGTCCGCGACTCCAAGGACCCCGACGGCCCGACGCTCGCCTTCTCCCCCGAGGCCTGGTCGGCGTTCGTCACGGACGTCAGCCGTGGGACGTACGACCTCGACTGAGCACGACCGCAGTACCCGCACGGGCCCTCTCGACCGGCACGCCGTCCTGGCCGAGGGGGCTCACTGCCACCCCGACCCCCTCATCCGCGCAACCGGTCGACGTAGGTGTCGGTCCCCGGGACCGTGGGGACGAAGGGTGCGACCAGTTCGACCCGGCCCAGCCCCGCGGCGGCCACCTCGGTGTCCAACCCCGTGAAGTGCTCCTCCCACACCTCCCGCGGGTCCCGCTGCAGGAACCACAGCAGCGTCAGCCGGGTGCCGACCCCCTCGACCTGCTTCACGTACGACATCCGCTCCAGCGGCAGCGGCGTCGGGCGGAAGACCGTCACCATCGCCGAGGGCGAGCCGGCGAGCCGGCGCGGCAGGTGGCGGCCGCGCAGCCAGTCGAGCAACGCGTCGCACTGCTGCAGGGTGTCGGCGTCGACCACCTCGACGACCAGCCCGGCATAGGGGTGGTCGAGCGCGTGGAAGTCCCGAGGTCCTGCCGCGCCGTCGCGGTAGACGGTGGCGGCGTGGTCCTGGAAGGCGGTGAAGACATGGGTGCGGTCGTGGTAGACGCGGGCGTCGCGGTTCAGGCGACGGTTGATGGCGACGGTCCACTTCATGTGGTCGGCGTAGCGGCCGGCCGTGACCCAGTACACGGTGATGTAGCAGCCGGCGGTGACCGGCTGGGCGACCGCCGACTTCTCCGGGTAGCGCAGTTGCTGCAGTTCGTGGGTGGCCACCCAGCGGCGCCCGGCGTACATCCAGGGCATCGCCATGGCGCCGGCGATGAAGTGGTCGTCCTCGTACCAGCGGTTGTAGGCGTACTCGTGGCCGGGATGCGGCTCGACCATGGTGATCAGGGCGTGGCCCAGGCCCGCTCCGTACGGGCCGACGGAGGCCAGTTCACCGTAGAGCTCACTGCGCGTGTCTTCTTCGGTCATGCATCCGGTTTAGCTGACCGAGCGTCAGATATGGAAGCCCGTGGCGGCATCCGACATGTCCGTGTACGGTCCACGAAATCGCCCGCCATCGCGAAGGAGCCCGCCATGCGCGCCGCCGTCCCCGGCCTCGCCACCCGTGCCACCTCCGTCGGCGGCTCACCGGTACGCGAGATCCTGGCGCTGACCGCCCGCCCGGAGGTGATCTCCTTCGCCGGCGGGCTGCCCGCCCCCGAGCTCTTCGACGCCGGCGCGATACGGGCGGCGTACGACCGGGTCCTCGCCGAGGCGCCCGGGCGGGTGCTGCAGTACTCCACCACCGAGGGCGATCCCGCGCTGCGCGGGGCGATCGCCGGCAGGCTCACCCGCGCCGGGCTGCCCACCGGCTCCGACGACCTGCTCGTCACCGGCGGCTCCCAGCAGGCCCTCACCCTGATCTCCACCGCCCTGCTGGAGCCCGGCGACGTCGTCCTCGTCGAGGACCCCGGTTACCTCGCGGCCCTGCAGTGCTTCGCCTTCGCGGGCGCCCGGGTGGTGCCCGTCCCCTCCGACGCCGACGGCATCGATCCGATGTCCCTGGAGCTGGCCGTCGTCCGCGAGAAGGCGAAGCTGCTCTACCTCGTACCACCTTCCAGAACCCCACGGGCCGCACGACGACCCCCGAGCGCCGCGAGGCGGTCGCCCGGATCGCCGAGCGGCACGGGCTGTGGATCGCGGAGGACGACCCTTACGGGGAACTGCGCTACGACGGGGAGGCGGCGCCGTGGATCGCCTCCCACGAGGCGGCCGCGGACCGTACCGTCCTGCTCGGCAGCCTGTCCAAGATCATGGCGCCGGGGATGCGGCTGGGCTGGCTGCGCGCCCCCGCCGCGCTGCGCCGGGCGTGCGTGGTCGCCAAGCAGTCCGCCGATCTGCACACCTCGACCGTGGACCAGGCCGCCGCCGCCCGCTACCTCGCCGACTCCGATCTCGACGCCCATCTGGCGCGGGTCCGCGCCGCCTACCGGGAGCGGCGGGACGCGCTGCTGGCCGGGCTGGCCGGCGCGCTCCCGCCCGGCAGCACCTGGAACCGGCCCGAGGGCGGCATGTTCGTCTGGGCCCGGCTGCCCGGGGGGTACGACGCGACGGAGCTGCTGCCCCGGGCGGTCGCGCACGACGTGGCCTATGTGCCCGGCGCGCCCTTCTACGCGGGCGAGCCCGACCGGTCGGCGCTGCGGCTCTCCTTCGTCACGCACACCCCGGACGAGATCGGGGAGGGGCTGCGCCGGCTCTCCAAGGCCCTGGCCATCGCCGCTGCGTGAGTCTATTCTGACGGTCCGTCAATTCATCCGGTGCGGGTGGGGGTGGTGGGCCGTGCTGCTGCGCGACAGGACCGTGGTGGTGTCCGGGGTCGGGGCCGGCCTCGGGCAGCGCGTCGCCCAGGCCGTCGTCCGGGACGGCGGGAACGCGGTGCTCGGCGCCCGGACCGAGGCGCACCTCGCCAAGGCGGCCGCCGAGATCGATCCCGAGGGCGGGCACGTCGCCTTCCGCGCCACCGACATCAAGGACGCCGCGCAGTGCGAGGCGCTGGCCGCGCTCGCCGCGGAGCGCTTCGGCGGGATCGACGCGGTCGTCCACGTCGCCGCCATGGACGGCTACTTCGGCGGCCTGGCGGACGCGGACTTCGAGAGCTGGAAGACCGTGCTGGACGTCAATCTGCTCGGCACCCTGCGGATGACGAGGGCCTGCCTGCCCGCGCTGCGTGAACGCGGGGGCGGCTCGGTGGTCTTCATCGGCACCCAGTCCGCCGTCGCAGCCCCGTCCCAGGTCCGCCAGGCGGCGTACGCGTCCTCCAAGGGCGCCCTGACCTCCGCGATGTACTCGCTCGCCCGCGAGCTGGGCCCCGACCGGATCCGGGTCAACACCGTGCTCCCCGGCTGGATGTGGGGCCCGCCGGTCCAGGCCTTCGTGAGCCTCACGGCGCACACCGAGGGCGTACCGGAGGACGAGGTGCTGCACCGGCTCGCCGACCGGATGGCACTGCCGGAGCTGGCCACGGACGGCGACGTGGCGGAGGCCGCGGTCTTCCTGGCCTCCGACCGGGCGCGCGCGATCACCGGACAGTCGCTGCTGGTGAACGCGGGCGAACTGATGCGCTGACAGGGACGGACGGAGCCCCGGTGGGCTCCGTCCGGCGTGCGGTCGTTCCGGCGAAGTACCCGCTCATCGTGGGGCGCCGCGGGTGCGCACAACAACGTGACGTAAGGTCAAGAACAAGTAAAATCGTTCTGCTAGCTGATCGACGTTCATGTCCTTGAACGCCGGTGGTCTTGACCGACCCTTTTCCAGGCGGTTCAATCTGGGGCGCCGCCCCGCGACGGACGTACCGGCGAAGTGCGCTCCCGTTCACAAGGCGGACCCCTGGAAGGGGCAACAACGCATGAACAGTCTCGACTGGGCCGTACTCGTCGGCTACTTCGGCGTGATGGTCGCCATCGGCCTGTGGTCCCACAAACGCGTCGACGACGTCAGCGACTTCTTCACCGCGGGCGGCCGGATGCCCTGGTGGCTGTCCGGCATCTCGCACCACATGTCCGGCTACAGCGCCGTGATGTTCACCGGCTACGCCGGCATCGCCTACACCTACGGCGTCACCTCCTACGTCACCTGGTCCTTCCCCATCGCCATCGGCATCGCCATCGGCGCCAACCTCTTCGCGCCCCGGCTCAACCGGCTGCGCTCCCGGCTCCACGTGGCCTCGCCGCTGGAGTACCTGAAGAACCGCTACAACGTCCCGACCCAGCAGGCCCTGGCCGTCTCCGGCGTGCTGCTCAAGATCGTGGACGTGGGCGCCAAGTGGGCGGCCATCGCCACCCTGCTGTCGGTGTTCACCGGGGTCTCCCTCAACCAGGGCATCCTCATCACCGGGGCCGTCACCGCCGTCTACTGCACGGTCGGCGGCCTGTGGGCGGACGCCCTCACCGAGCTGGGACAGTTCGTCATCCAGCTGCTGGCCGGACTGGCCATGCTGGTCGCGGTGCTGGGCGAGATCGGCGGGGTCAGCGGGCTGTGGACGGTCTGGGACAAGCTGCCGGACAACCACACCGCGCCGACCGCGGGGCCGTACACGGTGACCTTCCTGCTGGCGTACCTCTTCATCAAGACGTTCGAGTACAACGGCGGCATGTGGAACCAGGCGCAGCGCTACATGGCGACGAGCAGCGCCCGCGAGGCCACCCGCTCGGCGCGGCTGTCGGCCGTGCTGTGGTTCGTCTGGCCCCTCATCCTCTTCTTCCCGATGTGGGTCGCCCCGCTGCTGGTGAAGGCGCAGAAGCCGGACGCCTCCGACTCGTACGCCCTGCTCACCGAGCAGCTGCTGCCGCACGGGCTGCTGGGCCTGGTGGTCGTCGGCTTCTTCTCGCACACCATGGCCATGTGCTCCTCGGACGCCAACGCCATCGCCGCCGTCTTCACCCGGGACATCGCGCCGGTGGTGTCCAAGGCGGCGCGCGGCTGGAACGCGCGGGCCGGGCTGCTCGCGGCCCGGATCACCACCGTGGCCTTCCTGGCCCTGTCGATGGCGGTCGCCACGCAGGTCAACTCGCCCACGTTCAAGGACATCATCACGGTCGTCATCAAGTGGGTGGCCGGCCTGATGGGCCCGATCGCCATCCCGTTCATGCTCGGACTGCTGCGGCCGTTCCGGAGGTCCGGCCCGACCGCGGCGCTGGTCTCCTGGGCGGCGGGCCTGTTCGCCTTCTGGCTCACCAACTACGGCCTGGACGGCGTGCAGCTCCAGATCCAGATCGTGACGCCGCTGGCGACCTCCCTCGTGCTGTACGTCCTCATCGGCTTCGTCAAGCCCGAGGACACCCCCGAGCGGGACGCGATCCTGGCCCGGATCAACTCCGACGGCGACGACGGCACGTCGGCCGCGGCGCCCCTGCCCGAGGAGCCGGCGAAGGCCTGACGCGCGGATCCCGGGGCGGGCCCGCCGCTCGCCCCGGGACCCCCGGGCGCCCCCTCGGCGCCCCTCACACGACGTCGGCGAGCTCCTGCAGCAACCGCCGCTTCGGCCGGGCCCCCACCAGGGACTTCACCGGCTGCCCCGACCGGAAGACCATCAGGGTCGGCATCGACAGCACGCCGTACGCCGCCTGGGACTGCGGGTTGCGGTCCACGTCGAGCACGACGACCTTCAGCCGGCCGGCCTCCTCACGGGCGATCTCGGCCAGGACGGGGGCGATCTGGCGGCAGGGCCCGCACCAGTCGGCGGTGAACTCCACCAGCACCGGGCCCTCGGCGGCCAGCACCTCCTCGGCGAACGTCGCGTCGGTGACCTCGGTCAGGTCCTGGGTGTGCGTCGTCATTGCGTACTCCCCTCGCAGCTGAACTCACAACGCGGTCCGGAGGACGTCCCGTCCATGGCGGCCGACGCCAGCTCCGCCCGGGCGAGCTGCGAACCGAGCCGCTCCCGGACCTCCGTGAGGCGGGCGATGCAGTCGTCCAGCTCGGCCAGCTTGCGCCGGTAGACCTCGATCGAGGCCGGGCACGAGTCCCCCTCGGGGTGCCCCGCCCGCAGGCAGTCCACGAACGGCCGGGTGTCCTCCAGCTCGAAGCCGAAGTCGCGCAGCGTCTGGATCTGCCGGAGCAGGCGCAGGTCCTGGTCGTCGTAGGCCCGGTAGCCGTTGCCCGCACGCCGGGCGCGCAGCAACCCCAGTGATTCGTAGTGGCGCAGGGCGCGGGCGGTGGTGCCGGCCCGTTCGGCGAGTTCTCCGATCCGCATGCCCTCGACGGTAGACCTTGACGCCGACGTCAAGGCCAGCCCCGGTATTCCCCGCCGTCCCCCGCCGGCCCGGTGATCCTCCCGACACCGCCGGCTGACGTATGCCGCACCTATGCTCGGAGAATGACGCACACTCCGCCCACCACCAACAGCATGCGCCGTGCGCTCAAGCGTGCTCGTGACGGCGTCGCGCTCGACACCGCGGAGGCCGCGGTGCTGCTCCAGGCGCGGGGGGAGGATCTCGCCGCGCTGATGGAGAGCGCGGCCCGGGTGCGGGACGCGGGCCTGGAGGCGGCGGGACGGCCCGGGGTCATCACGTACTCCAAGAGCGTCTTCATCCCGCTCACGCGTCTGTGCCGGGACAAGTGCCACTACTGCACCTTCGCGACGGTGCCCGGCAAGCTGCGGCGGGCCGGGCACGGGATGTTCATGTCCCCGGACGAGGTCCTGGAGATCGCCCGGCGCGGTGCCGAACTCGGCTGCAAGGAAGCCCTGATCACGCTCGGGGACAAGCCGGAGGACCGGTGGCCCGAGGCCCGCGAGTGGCTGGACGCCCACGGCTACGACGACACCATCGCGTATGTGCGGGCGATGTCCATCCGGATCCTGGAGGAGACGGGGCTCCTGCCGCACCTCAACCCCGGGGTGATGAGCTGGACGGACTTCCAGCGGCTGAAGCCGGTCGCGCCGTCCATGGGCATGATGCTGGAGACGACGGCGACCCGGCTGTGGAGCGAGCCCGGCGGACCTCACTACGGCTCCCCCGACAAGGAGCCGGCCGTACGGCTGCGTGTGCTTGAGGACGCCGGGCGCAGCTCCGTGCCGTTCACCAGCGGGCTGCTGATCGGCATCGGGGAGACGTACGAGGAGCGCGCCGAGTCGCTGTTCGCGCTGCGCCGGGTGTCCCGGTCGTACCACGGCATCCAGGAGCTGATCATCCAGAACTTCCGCGCCAAGCCGGACACCGCGATGCGCGGCATGCCGGACGCGGAACTGGACGACCTGCTGGCCACGGTGGCCGTCGCGCGGCACATCATGGGCCCCTCGGCCTGCCTTCAGGCGCCGCCGAACCTGGTCGACGCGGAGTACGGCAGGCTCATCCGGGCCGGCATCGACGACTGGGGCGGTGTCTCGCCGCTGACCCCGGACCATGTCAACCCCGAGCGGCCCTGGCCGCAGATCGACGAGCTCGCGGCGCGTTCGGCGGAGGCGGGCTTCTCCCTGCGCGAACGGCTCTGCGTCTACCCGGAATTCGTCACGCGGGGCGAGCCGTGGCTGGACCCGCGGCTGCTGCCGCACGTGCGGGCGCTGGCCGACCCGGAGACGGGTCTGGCACGTGAGGACGCCGAGGTCACCGGCCGGCCGTGGCAGGAGCCCGAGGAGGTCTTCACCGCCACGGGCCGCACCGACCTGCACCGCACCATCGACACCGACGGCCGCACCGCCGACCGCCGGGAGGACTTCGACGCGGTGTACGGGGACTGGGAGGCGCTGCGCGAGCAGGCCGCGCCCGGTCTGGTCCCGGACCGCATCGAGGCCGACGTGCGGACCGCCCTGCGCGTGGCCGCCGACGATCCGACGAAGCTGACCGACGCCGAGGCGCTGGCCCTGCTGCACGCCGACGGGGCGGCGCTGGACGCGCTCACCCGGATCGCCGACGACGTCCGCCGCGACACGGTCGGCGACGAGGTCACCTACGTCGTCACACGGAACATCAACTTCACCAACGTCTGCTACACCGGCTGCCGCTTCTGCGCCTTCGCGCAACGCCGCACCGACGCCGACGCCTACACCCTGTCCCTGTCACAGGTCGCCGACCGCGCCGAACAGGCCTGGCAGGTCGGCGCCACCGAAGTCTGCATGCAAGGCGGCATCCACCCCGACCTGCCCGGCACCGCCTACTTCGACATCGCCCGCGCCGTGAAGGAACGCGTGCCCGGCATGCACGTACACGCCTTCTCCCCCATGGAAGTCGTCAACGGCGCCACCCGCACCGGCCTGTCCATCCGCGAATGGCTCACCGCCGCCAAGGAAGCCGGCCTCGACTCCCTCCCCGGAACCGCCGCCGAAATCCTCGACGACGAAGTCCGCTGGATCCTCACCAAGGGCAAACTGCCCGCCGCCACCTGGGTCGAGGTCATCACCACCGCCCACCAACTCGGCCTGCGCACCTCCTCCACCATGATGTACGGACACGTCGACCAGCCCCACCACTGGCTCGCCCACCTGCGACTGCTCGCCGAGATCCAGCAGCAGACCGGCGGCTTCACCGAATTCGTCACCCTGCCCTTCATCCACACCAACGCCCCCGTCTACCTGGCCGGCATCGCCCGCCCCGGGCCCACCCAGCGCGACAACCGCGCCGTCACCGCCATGGCCCGCCTCCTGCTCCACCCCCA
This sequence comes from Streptomyces sp. NPDC001070, assembly GCF_053598835.1. NCBI lineage: Bacteria > Bacillati > Actinomycetota > Actinomycetes > Kitasatosporales > Streptomycetaceae > Streptomyces > Streptomyces sp. NPDC001070. The sequence goes on along the minus strand of NZ_JBSFLB010000003.1, from coordinate 319,991 downwards.
CATCCCCAACATCCAGACCAGCTGGGTCAAGCTGGGCACCGACGGCGCCGCCCAGATGCTGCGCTCCGGAGCCAACGACCTCGGCGGCACCCTCATGGAAGAGACCATCTCCCGCATGGCGGGCTCCAGCTACGGCTCCTACCGCTCCATCCGCGACCTGGTCGCCATCGCCGACGCCGCCGGCCGCCCCGCCCGCCAGCGCACCACCACCTACGGACAGGTCCCCGCCGAGCGCATCGCCGCAGGACTCGCCTCCGACGGCCACCTGCCCGAACTCCTGCCGGTGCTGGAGGACTGACCGGGCGCGGCCTCGCGTCGCCCCCCCCAGGACAACCTCTCCAAAAGAGTCCGAGCAACTCTCCAAAAGCGTCACACAGGCTGCGCACCTCCTTCGGGAGGTGTCGTTAGCGTTGCTGGCCGTCCGACCCCGCACATGAGACGTGCGCGCGGACGGGCCGCCGACGTCCCCCGGCGGCGCGGTCAGCAGAGAAAGACTCGGATATGGACTACTGCGCATCCTGCCGTCGGCATCTCAACGGAGCTCTGGTGTGTCCGGGGTGCGGCGCGTACGCGCCGGACATCGCACCGCCCCTGTGGCGTGGTCCGACCACGACGGCGGAGTGGGAGCCGTGGCGCACCGCGGAGTCCCCCGAGGACCCCGACGGCGAGGAGCCGGACGACGCGGACCCCACGCTGCAGGGCCGCGCGGCCCGGCGACGGCAGGTGGCCCGGTGGAAGAAGAACCGGCGCCGGGCCGCGGCCGCCACGGCCGTGGCGCTCGTCGGCGGCGGCCTGACCGTCGCATCGCTCCCGGGCGGCGGATCCAAGGGCCGGGCGGAGACGGCGGCGGCCGCCGAGCCGCTCACCCCGGCCACGGCCCGCACACTTCCGCTCTCCTCGATCGCGGCGCAGCCGGGGAGCGACGCCACGCGGCAGCCCGGCCACCACCCCCACCCCGCCGCCACCGCGCCGCAGAACGACGCGCCGTCCGACGCGCCGTCCGCCACGGGCACCACCGCGCCGTCGCACACCGGCCCTCAGGGCACCACCGGTCCGCGGGTCCGCACGGCCACGGGCACGGTCGCACTCGCACCCACGAACCCAGACACCCCCACCACCGCACCGGTGTCCGCCCCCCACACTCCGGCGGACGTCCCGGCCGCGCCCCCCACAACGACGGCGGCCCCCACGTCGTCGGCAACGAAGTCACCGATGCAGCTGTGCCTGCTCGTCCTCTGCGTCGGCTGACAGGAAAGGAACGTAACGTGACAAGCAGCTACGCCGAGCACGACCGCCTGCGGGTCCACGCATGGCGGTTGTGGGGCGTCGGACTCGCGACCGCGGTACTGGCCGGCCTCCTCGCCAAGGCCGGCATCGTGTTCGCGCAGAGAGCCCTGCTGCTGCCGGTCTTCGCCCCCCGGGGTTACGGGGTGTGGCGCGACGCCGCCGCCACCGCGTACGTACTCGGGGCCGGTCTCGTCGCGCTCGCCGCGACGGCCCTGCTGCGCGTCCTCCTCGCCGCGACCTCGCGCGCCACGGTGTTCTTCGGCTGGATCATGGCGGCGCTGACCCTCTTCGCCGTGGTGATCCCGCTGGCCGCCCACCGCTCCAACGAGATGCTGGCCACCTGCGTGGTCAACCTCTTCATCGGGCTGGTCGTCACCTCCCTGCTCGCGAGCGCGGCCCGCTGGGCCCTGTCGCGGCGCCAGGGACCTGCTCCCCGGCCGGTTTGGCAGGGCCGCGGCTGGTAAACCCCCGCCCCTCCCGAAGGCCCCCGCTGCCCGGCAGCGGGGGCCTTCGCCCGTGCGTGACCGGCCACATTCCGTTCGTGACCGGAGGTCGACCGTTCTGGGTCGATTACAGTGCTCGGGCAGACGGAGCAGAGAGGCGTGGTCATGGGCGTGGCCGTATGGGGGCGTGCCGAGCAGCAGGACTTCCGCAGCCGGGTGCGGGGATGTCTGCTCGGCGGCGCGATCGGCGACGCTCTCGGTGCGGGTGTCGAGTTCGAGTCGCTGGCCGCCATACGGCAGGCGCACGGCAAGGACGGGGTCACCGACTACGTCCCCGCGTACGGGCGGCGCGGCGCCGTCACCGACGACACCCAGATGACCCTGTTCACCGCCGAGGGCCTGATACGCGCCCAGGTGCGGCGCGACGCCGGCGCCTGGCACCCGCCCACCGACGTGCACCGCGCGTATCTGCGCTGGGCCGCCACCCAGAACGACTGGGGACCCGACGAACGCCGCAAGGACACCGGCTGGCTGGCCCGCGAGGAGTGGCTGTACTCGCGGCGCGCACCCGGCAATGCCTGCCTGACCGGGCTGGGCGACGAGCGCATGGGCACCCTCGACCACCCCAAGAACCCGGACTCCAAGGGCTGCGGCACGGTCATGCGCTCGGCGCCCTTCGGGCTGCTGGTCGGCTGGGAGCCGCCCCTGGTGCTCCAGCTCGCGGTCGAGTGCGCCGCCCAGACGCACGGCCATCCCACCGGCGTCCTCGCCGCCGGGGCCTTCGCCGTCATCGTCCACGGCCTGGCCCGCGGCGAGGCCCTGGACAGCGCGGTGCAGCACGCGCTGGCCCTCATCGGGCCGCGCCCCGGCCACGAGGAGACCTCCGCGGCGCTGCAGGCCGCCCTCGGCGCCGTACGGCAGGGGCTGCCCACCGCCGAGCGAGTGGAGTCCCTTGGCGCGGGCTGGACCGCCGAGGAGGCGCTCGCCATCGGCGTCTACTGCGCCCTGGTCGCCGAGGACGTCCGGCACGGCCTGCTGCTCGCCGTCAACCACTCCGGCGACAGCGACTCCACCGGCTCGATCTGCGGCAACCTGCTCGGCGTGCAGCACGGTGAGACCGCCCTGCCGCCGGCGTGGATCGCGGAGCTGGAGGGCCGGGGCACGATCCTCCAGCTCGCCGACGACTTCGCCGTGGAGATGACGCAGGGCCCCGCCCTGCACGGGCCTGGCGGGGCGTCCCCGGCCTGGCTGGAGCGCTACCCCAACGTGTGACCGCGCGTCAGAGGTACTGCGCGTAGTCGTCCAGCGTGCGCAGCACCTCCGCCGTCCCCGCGGACGGCAGCTGCAGTACGACCTCGTCCAGGCCCTGGTCCCGGTAGTACGCCAGCTTGCCGGGGTTCGGACGGACCGCGTACGGCACGACCCGCAGCGCGGCCGGGTCGCGGCCGGCGTCCGTCCACACGCGGCGCAGCCGCGGGATGCTCTCGGCCAGCCCCCCGCCCCCGATGGGCAGCCAGCCGTCGGCGTACTCGGCGATGTGCGCGAAGAGCGCGGGCCCCGCGGAGCCGCCGCACAGGATGCGGGGCCGCCCGTCCGAGACGGGCTTGGGCCAGGCGTGGCTGGCCTCGACCCGGCAGGACGCGCCCTCGTACGCGGTCGGCTCCGGCGCCCACAGGGCGCGCATGAGGGCCATCCGCTCACGCACCAGCTCCCGGCGGCGCGGCCAGTCGACGCCGTGGTCGGCGGCCTCCTCCACGTTCCAGCCGAAACCGACGCCGAGGGTGAACCGGCCGCCTGAGAGGAAGTCGAGGCTCGCGACCTGCTTGGCCAGCCCGATCGGATCGTGCTGGGCGACCAGCGTGACGCCGGTGCCGAGGCGCAGCCGGTGGGTGACGGCCGCGGCGGCGGACAGGCCGACGAAGGGGTCCAGCGTGCGGCCGTACTCGGGCGGCAGCGGATCGCCCATCGGCGCGGGGGTGCGCCGGCTGACCGGGATGTGGGTGTGCTCGGGGAGGTAGAGGCCGTCGAAACCGCGCTGCTCCAGCTCCTGGGCGAGCCGGACGGCGGGGACGGAGTGGTCGGTCAGGAAGATCGTCGTGGCGATCCGCATGGCGTCGTCGCACCTCCCGTGATGTGGGCCAACCGTATGCCCGTGCCGCGCGGCGCGAAGGGCCGCGACACGGTGTCGTACCACGGGGAGGCGGCGATCACCATCGTCATGACGGGGAAACCGCTTGACCCGCCTATCCGTTGGCGACCGGGGCGTTGCGCAGTTCGGTGACGAGCTCGGGCGTGAGCAGCTCACCGGCCCGGTCGGCGAGGACGGACATCTCGTAGCCGACGAGGCCGACGTCGCAGCCCTCGGCGGCGAGGACGCCGAGGCAGCTCCCGTCGCGGATGCGGCCGACCATCATGAAGCCGCCCAGCATCTCGGTCATGACGAGCTTCATGCCGTGGAACCCGTGGGCGCTCGCGGCGTTCTGGGCGAGCGCGGTGATGCCGGAGACGACGGCCGCCAGGTGGTCGGCGCGGTCGCGGCCGAGCCCGTCGGAGGCGGCCATGAGCAGTCCGTCCGAGGAGACCGCGACGGCGTCGGTGACTCCGTCCGCGGTCCGTACGAAGTCCGATATGAGCCAGCCGAAGCTTTCGACGGCGGTGGTCACGATGGCGTTCCTTCTGTGGTTCCGGTTGCTGCGGTTGCGGGGCGGGAGGACCGGTCCTCGGCGCGGGCGACGCCGGCCCGGAAGGCGTTGAGCAGCGCCGAGATGCCGGGCTTGGGCCGCGGGGGCGGCGGGCCCGGCTCGTCGGGGGCGAGCAGCCGGCCGGGGAGGGTGACGAGGGCGGACACGCCCCGGCCGGGGGTGTCGAAGAGGACCGCCTCGACGCCGTGCCGGCGGGCGAGCCGGGCGACGACGAGATGGCCGAGGAAGCGGGTGGGCGCGGCCAGGAAGACCTCGTCGCCCGCGCCGCCGAGCAGCGCGTTGGAGCGCTCCAGGTCGGCGGGTTTCATGCCGACGCCGTGGTCGACGACGGCGAAGCAGTACTCGCCGGTCTCCCCGTCGCGCCAGCCGTGCATCTCGACGGACTCGGTGGGCGGGGAGAACATGAGCCCGTTCTCGACCAGTTCGGCCAGCAGGTGCGCGATGTCGGCGACCACGTGGCCGCGCAGCCGGGCGGGCTCCACCTCCGCCACGGCGACCCGCCGGTACTGCTCGACCTCGGCGAGCGCGGACTGCACGACCTCCCGGGTCCCCGCCGTGGGCGCGCCGGTCCGCGGCGAGTGCTGGCCGGTGAGCACGAGCAGGCTCTCCGCGTTGCGGCGCATGCGGGTCGCGAGGTGGTCGAGTTCGAAGAGCTCGGCGAGGTCGTCGGGGTCGAGCTCCTTGTTCTCCAGCCGGGTGATGAGGCTCAGCTGGCGGCGGATGAGGCCCTGGTTGCGGCGGCCGAGGTTGGCCAGGGACTCGGTGGTGTTGCGGCGCAGGGCGGCCTGCTCGGCGGCGAGGTCGAGAGCGGTGCGCTCCACGTTGCGCAGCGCGGCGGCGACCTCGGCGATCTCCGCGGCGCCGTGCCGCACCCGCACGGCGGGCGGCTCGACGGCCGGCGGGGCGCCGGGGCCTTCGTGGGCATCCTGGACCCGGGCGACGGCCTCCGGCAGCCACCGCCGGGCCACGTCGTCGGCGGCGCGGGCCAGTACGCCCAGGGGGCGGGTGATGGAACGGGAGGCCAGCGCCGCGGCGGCGCCGACCAGGACGAGGATCAGGGCGCCCGCGGTGGTGTAGGCGGCGAACCCGGCTGCCGCGTCGTCGCTGAGCCGTACGGCGCGGGCGGTCGCGTCGGCGCCGACCTGCCGCTGCACCCCGTACAGGTCGTCGACGAGGGTGCCCATGTCGGCCCACCACGCGTGGGCGTCGATGGCCAGCGGGGAGCCGTCGGCGCCGCGTTCGGCGAGCTGTTCGTAGGAGAAGGCGCCGTTGGCGGCCGGGGAGCCGAACGCCGCGTCCAGGGCGACCCGCTGCGCAGGGGTGGCGACCTGCCGGAAGCGGGCCACGGCGGCGATGCGGGTGGCCCGGACCTCGGTGAAGTCCAGGAACTCCGAGCCCCGGAAGGCCCCGGACGCGAAGACGCCGTTGAGGGAGCTGCGTTCGAGGGAGACGGCCTCCTTGACGGCGGCGAGCGCCTGGAGCGCGGCCAGCCCCTCGCGCAACTGCCGGTCGCCCCGCGTCGCGGTGCCGGCGGCGGGGTCCACGGCGTTGAGGCCCTCGATCGCGGTGGTGTAGAAGGCGAGCGCGGCGTCCCGTTCGGCGATGTCGGACTCGACGTCGGCGCGGGTGCCGGCGAGCCGGCCCAGGCGTTCCTGGATGACGTTGTCGACTGCGGTCTCGTGCCGCAGCGCGTGCAGGTGGACATCGACGCGCTTGCGGGTGGCGGCGAGGGGAGCGCGATAGCTCTCCTCACCGCCCAGCAGGCCGTTGGTGAGGCCGCGTTCGAGCTGCAGTTCGTGCACCAGGGCCTGGACGCGCAGGGAGAGCGCCACCTCCGACCGCGTGGTGCGGGCGTCGCCGAACTCCTCGGCGCGGGTGTCGACGGCCAGTCCGACCATGGCCAGCAGCAGACAGGTGGGCACGGTCAGGACGACCGCCATACGGCCGCGGATGGTGCGCCATCCGGGCAGGGGACGCGGCAGCACCCTGGGGAACCAGGCCCGCCGCGCCTTCCGCACCGTCATGTGCCAGCATCGTAGTGACGCCCGGCGTCCACGCAATTTCCCCACTGTTGGCTTCTGTTGTCCCGTGGGTTGCGCGGCCTCACAAAGACGTCGAAACGGTACGGGTGTCCCGACCGGAACGCAGGACCCGGCCCGGGACGGCCCCGGTGACGGTGTCGTCGCGGATCGTCTCCACGCCGTTGACCCGCACGCTGACCACGCCCCGGGCCCTGGAGTCCAGCCGCGGGCTGTCGCCCGGCAGGTCGTGCACGAGGGTGGCGGTGCCCGCGTCGATCCGCTCGGGGTCGAAGAGCACCAGGTCGGCGTGGTACCCCTCGGCGACCCGGCCGCGCCCGCGGAGCCCGAACAGCCGCGCGGGGTCGCCGGTGAGCATCCGCACCGCCTTCTCCAGCGGGACCAGCCGGCGGCCGCGCAGGCAGTCGCCGAGGAACCGGGTGGTGTACGGCGCCCCGCACATGCGGTCCAGGTGGGCACCCGCGTCGGAGCCGCCGAGCAGCACGTCCTCGTGCTCCCAGGTGTTCCGGCGCAGTTCCCAGCTGTCCGGGTCGTTGTCGGTGGGCATGGGCCACAGCACCGTCCGCAACTCGTCGGCCGCGCAGATCTCGACCAGGGCGTGGAACGGGTCCTGGCCGCGTTCGGCGGCGATGTCCCGCACCACCCGGCCGCTGACCCCGGCCCGCCGGTTCCCCTCGGAGTAGGTGTCCCCGATGACGTACCGCCCGAAGTCGGCCAGCCGGCGGAAGACGCCCGCCTCGGGGCTGCCGGCGCGGCGGAGCATCCCCGCGCGGACCTCGGGGTCGCGGAGCCGGGCGATGCGCTCGGGGACGGGCAGGGAGAGGATCTCGCCCCAGCCGGGGATGAGGTTGAGGGCGCAGAAGGTGCCGAGCGACATGTTCATGGGGGTCAGGATCGGCATCGTCAGCGCGACGATCCGGCCGCCGGCCTTGCGGGCCCGTTCGGAGGCCTGCAACTGGCGGGGCACCCGGTCCGGGACGGCGGCGTCGACGGTCAGGACGTTCCAGTTGAGCGGACGGCCGGCTGCGACGGTCATGTCGACGAAGAGGTCGATCTCGTCGTCGGAGAACGTGTCCAGGCATCCGGCGACGATCGCCTCGATCTGCGTGCCCTCGTGCTCCCCGACGGCGCGCGCGAGCGCGAGCAGTTCCGCGGGGCGGGCGTGCCGCGAGGCCACCGGGCGTCCGTCGCCGTCGGAGTGGGTGGCGGACTGGGTCGTCGACAGGCCCCAGCCGCCGTCCTCCATGGACTCGTGGAAGAGCCGCAGCATCGCGTCGAGCTGGTCCGGCGACGGCTGCCCGCCGACGGCGTCGGGGCCCATCACATGGCGGCGCAGCGCGCAGTGCCCCACCATGAAACCGGCGTTGACGGCGACGCGGCCCTCCAGGGCGTCCAGGTAGTCGCCGAAGCTGTGCCAGTTCCAGTCGACCCCGGACTCCAGGGCCTTCAGCGACATGCCCTCGACCTTGGACATCATGCGGCGGGTGTAGTCGGCGTCCTGCGGCTTGAGCGGTGCCAGGGTGAAGCCGCAGTTGCCGCCCACGACGGTGGTGACCCCGTGGTTCATGGAGGGGGTCGCGAAGGGGTCCCAGAAGAGCTGGGCGTCGTAGTGGGTGTGCGGGTCGACGAAACCGGGGGCGAGGACCAGCCCGGTCGCGTCCTCGGTGGTCCGTGCGGGCTCCTCGGCCCCGCCGGGGGGCGTGACCGCGACGACGCGGCCGTCCCGCAGGCCGACGTCGGCCGTCCGGGCCGGGGCACCGGTGCCGTCGACGACCGTCGCGCCGCGGATCAGGTGGTCGAGCATGCGTGTCCCTCCTCCTGCTGGGGCCGCGGGCGGGCGCCCCCGCCGCGCGGTGTGGCCCCCGGCCGGCGCGGGCGCGGCGGGCCGCCGCCGCGGTGCCGGTCCGGGCCGGGGGCCGGGCGGCGGTCCGGGAAGGCGCCGCCCTGTCGGTGGCCCGCGGCGTCACGCCGCCCGGCGGAAGCGGGTGGTCCGGTGGACCGGGTCCGTGTCGATCTTGGGGATGACGTGCTCCCCCACCAGCTTGATCGTGCGCAGGGTGTCCTCGTACGGCACGCCCACCGGCAGCCCGAAGGAGAGCTGGTCGGCCCCCGCGGACTCCCAGCGCTTGCACTGCTTGAGCGCGTCGTCGGGGTCGCCGCAGATCATCAGCTCCTCGTCGAGGAGCATCTCGATGAGTTCCTCGGTGTACGTCGGCAGCAGCTCGGGCCACTGCGGGATGTACTCCGGCCGCGGGAAGGTGTCGTGGTAGCGGAAGACCAGCGACTGAAGATAGTTGAGGTTGCTGCTCGCGGCGACGCGGATCGCTTCCTTGCGTGTCTCGGCGACGATCGCGGTGGTCGTCACCATGACGTTGTCGTTGACGAAGTCCCCGATCGGCTCGGCGTCGCGTACCGCGGTCTTGTACTGCTCCAGCACCCACTCCATGTCGGAGACCTTCTGGACGCTGAAGCCCAGTACACCGAGCCCCTTGCGGGCGGCCATGGCATAGGACGGCGGGGACCCCGCGGCGTACCACATGGCGGGGTGCGACGCCCCGTACGGCTTGGGGAACACCTTGCGGGGCGGCAGCGACCAGTGCTTGCCCTGGAAGCCCGGGTACTCCTCGTTGAGCCACATCTTCGGGAACTCGCCGACGGTCTCCTCCCAGATCTCCTTGGTGGCGTTCATGTCCGTGACGCCGGGGAGGAAGCCGAGGATCTCGTGGCTGCCGGCACCGCGCCCGGTGCCGAACTCGAAGCGGCCGTCGGAGAGGTGGTCGAGCATGGCGACCTTCTCGGCGACCTTGACCGGGTGGTTGACCTGCGGGAGAGGGTTGAAGATGCCCGACCCGAGGTGGATCCGCTCGGTGGCGTGGGTGAGGTAGCCGATGTAGACGTCGTTGGCGGACAGGTGCGAGTACTCCTCGAGGAAGTGGTGCTCGCTGAACCACGCGTACTTGAATCCGGACCGGTCCGCCTGGATGACGTACTCGGTCTCCTCCATCAGCGCGTGGTGCTCGGCCTGCGGGTCGGCCTCTGAGCGGAACTTGGGCACATATCCCTGTACGAAGATCCCGAATTCCAAGGGTTCACCGTCCCTAGCTTTTCTGACGGATCGTCAGATTCCCGCTCCGACTCTTCCACCGGCCGCAGGGGAGGTCAATACCTGACCATGTGTCAGAACAGTGAGACCCCGGCCAGCCAGCCGCCGTCGATGACGAACGGCTGCCCGGTGATGTACGAGGAGTCGTCACTGGTCAGGAAGAGCGCGAGCCGCGCGACCTCCTCCGGGCGGCCGATCCGGGCGAGCGGCACGAGCTTCCCGTACAGCTGGTCCAGCGCCTCCGGCGGCACGGTCTCCCCCGGATTGGACATGGGGGTGTCGATCGCGCCCGGGCACATCGCGTTGACCCGGATGCCCCTGGGGGCCAGCTCCATCGCGGCCACCCGCGTCATCCCCACGACGGCGGCCTTGGTCGCGGCGTACGAGGTCACCCCGGCCATCCCGGCCAGCGCCACATAGGAGGCGGTGTTCACGATCGTGCCGCCGCCGGCCGCCGCGAGCAGCGGGATCACCGTGCGCATGCCCAGGAAGGCGCCCACCTGGTTGACCAGGACGACTTCCTGGAACTCCGCGAGCGGGGTGGCCGCGAGCTCGTTGAAGCGCAGGATGCCGGCGTTGTTGACCAGCCCGTCCAGCCGGCCGAAGGCCCCGGCGGCGGCGTCCAGGGCGGCCGCCCAGTCCGCCTCGCTGGTCACGTCGAGGTGGACGTAGCGCGCCCGGTCGGCGCCGATCTCCTCCGCCACGGCCGCGCCCGGCTCGTCCAGCACGTCCCCGAGGACGACCCGCGCCCCCTCCGCCGCGAAGAGCCGAGCCTCCTGCTCGCCCTGCCCGCGCGCCGCGCCGGTGATCAGTACGACCCGGCCGTCCAGCTTGCCCATGTCCGTCACTCCCTACGCGTCGAGGTACGGCGCCACCCCGTCGGCGAACGCCTCCATCTGGTCGAGCAGCTCCGCCGCGCCCCGGCTGCGGAACCTCACCTGGATCTGGTCCACCCCCATCGCGCCGTACTCCCGGAGGGACTCGGCCAGCGCCTCCGGCTTCCCGGTCAGCGTCCGCCGGCCCACCGCCCACTCCGGCTCCCCGACGTACAGCGGCTCCGCGATCACCCCGATCGTGATCGGCGCCCCGCCGCGCAGCGCCCGCAGCCTGGCGATCTGCCCCGGCATGCGTTCCCGGGAGTCCCCCTGCGGCAGCCAGCCGTCGCCCTTGAGCGCGGCCCGCCGCACGGCCGCAGGGGAGGACCCGCCGACCCACACCGGCACCGGCCTCTGCGCCGGCTCCGGTTTCTGCTCCCCCGCCGCGAAGTGCGCCCGCACCGCGTCGATCGCCTCGTCCAGCAGTGCCCCGCGCCGCTCGAAGTCCACCCCGAGGGCCTCGAACTCCTCCCGCACGTGCCCGGCGCCGACCCCGAGGATCAGGCGGCCCCCGGAGAGGTGGTCCAGGGTCGCGTACTGCTTGGCGGTCAGCAGCGGATGCCGCAGCCCGATCACGGCCACGTGGCTCAGCAGCCGGACCCGCGTCGTCACGGCGGCCAGGAAGGCCAGCGTGGCGACGGGGTCGTACCAGGTGGGGCTCATCGCGGGAGCGAGCCGGGGCGGGATGGCGACGTGGTCGCAGCACCCGATGTAGGCGAACCCGAGCCGGTCCGCGGCCCGCGCCACGTCCACCAGATCACCCGGCGGCGCCGCGGCCTCCCACGCCTCCGCGTAGATGGTGCTCAGGGATTGCACCGGCAACTGCATGCCGTAGGCGGTCCTCGTCATTCCGCCATGGTCGGACCTGACGGTCCGTCAGACAAGGGGTCGGGCCCGTCGGTCGCAGAGCCGGACACGGGTCGGACGCGGAGTCGGACCCGGGCGCCCGCCACCGGGGCGGCGCACGGCGGACTCCGGCGCGGCGAGGTCCGGGGGGAGGGCGTTGCCGAGGTCGTCGCGGAGGTGGCCGACGAGCCGGCGGCCTCGACCCGGACGAAGGGGTCGGACTCCCCCGGCGACACCGGCCCGACCAGGTTCCCGTCCGCGTCCAGCCGCGCGAAGAACCCCTCCGAGCCGAGCGCCCCGTCGCCACGACAGACCCGCCCCGAGCCGTCCGGCAGCAGGTTCCCCGGGTCCCCGGCCGGCAGCGCGGCGAGGTCGCGCGGCGCGCCCAGGCGGGACCGCGACGGCCCGGGACCGACCACCTCCGCGACGCGCCCGGAGCCGTCGGCCCGGTACAGCCCGTCCCGGCGGGCGCGTCGCCCCCTCTCCTCCCGGATGCCGGGAGGAGCCCACCGGGCCGCCGTGCGCGGCCTCGCGGCGCGACCGCGGACAGAGCGCGCACACCCTCAGCCGGCGGCCCCGGCCTGCCGCGGCCACAGCCCCTCCGGGGTCAGCCCGAGCAGCTCGATCGCGTTGCCGCGCACGATGCGCTCGACGACGTCCGGGGCGAGGTGGCCCATCTGCGCCTCGCCGACCTCGCGGGACTTGGGCCAGGTCGAGTCGGAGTGCGGGTAGTCGGTCTCGTAGAGGACGTTGCCGACGCCGATCGCGTCGATGTTGCGCAGCCCCACCGCGTCGTCGAAGAAGCAGCCGTATACGTGCTCCCGGAACAGCTCGGAGGGCGGACGCAGCACCTTGTCGGCGACGCCGCCCCAGCCGCGGTTCTCCTCCCAGACGACGTCGGCGCGCTCCAGGATGTAGGGGATCCAGCCGATCTGCCCCTCCGCGTACATGATCCGCAGATTCGGGAAGCGGTCGAAGATGCCCGACATCAGCCAGTCGACCATCGAGAAGCAGCAGTTGGCGAAGGTGATCGTGGAGCCGACGGCAGGGGGCGCGTCGGCCGAGGTGGACGGCATGCGCGAGGAGGAGCCGATGTGCATGGCGATCACGGTGCCGGTCTCGTCGCAGGCGCGCAGGAAGGGGTCCCATGCGTCGGTGTGGACCGAGGGCAGTCCCAGGTGCGGCGGGATCTCGGAGAAGCAGACCGCGCGCACGCCGCGTCCGGCATTGCGGCGCACCTCGGCGGCGGCCAGCTCCGCGTCCCACAGCGGGATGAGCGTGAGCGGGATCAGCCGGCCGCCCGCCTCGGGGCCGCACCACTCCTCGACCATCCAGTCGTTGTAGGCGCGGACGCAGAGCAGCCCCAGGTCCCGGTCCTTGGCCTCGGTGAAGGTCTGGCCGCAGAAGCGCGGGAAGGTGGGGAAGCAGAGCGCGGACTGCACATGGTTGACGTCCATGTCCGCCAGCCGCTCGGGGACGCTCCAGGAGCCGGGGCGCATCTGCTCGTACGTGATCGCCTCCAGCCGCACCTCGTCCCTGCTGTAGCCGACGGCGGTGTCCAGCCGGGTCAGGGGGCGCCGCAGGTCCTCGTAGACCCACCAGTCGGCGATCGGGCCGTCGTCGCCGGGTTCGCCCATCCGCGGGGCGAACTTGCCGCCGACGAAGCTCATCGACTTCAGGGGCGCGCGCACGATCCGGGGCGCGCTGTCCCGGTACGCCGACGGGAGCCGGTCCCGCCAGACGTGGGGAGGCTCGACCGTGTGGTCGTCCACCGAAATGATCCTCGGGAAGGTCTCCATGGCCTCACGGTAGCGCCGATCTGACGGATCGTCAGCAAGTCGCGGACGAGGAGGACCGCAGAGGGCCGCGAAGGCCACCGCCGGGGCAGGGGCCCGGTGCGGGGGTCCGGTGCGGGGCGCCTTCCCGCGGAACCCGGACGGGGCCGCACCCGCCGGCCTCAGCCCGCCCCGGGCGGCCCCGGGTCGACGGGCGGCCGGTGGGTGTCCTGCACCGGCAGCAGCATGCGCCAGACCGCGTCCTCCAGACCGCGCACGGAGGCGATCCAGCCGAGGCTGTCCTCCGGGGTTCCCATGCCCGCCGCGACGGTCAGTTCGCCGACGACGTCGGCGAGGTCGCCGTGGCGCAGGGCGGGCTCCATCCGGCCCCCGCCGAGGCCGTCGGCGACGTAGCGCTCATAGCCGGGCGCGGTGCGCAGGACGCCCACCGGACGCCACTCCTCCGCCAGCCGGCGCACCGGCTCCCCGCCCACCCGCTTCCCGTCCGCCTCGACGACCTCGGTGCGCGAGCGGTCCACCGCGAGGGCCGTCCACGCGTCGGCACCGGTCAGGACGGCCGCGGGGCGGCAGCGGGCGACGGCCTCCGCGACGGCCCCCGCCCCGTCCGGGCCGCCCCCGACCAGCGGCACGGCCGCCATCCCGGCGTACAGGCAGCCGTAGAACGCCCCCGCCAGGTCCGCACCCTGCGGATACGACAGCAGCACCCGGCTCCCGGGCGGCAGCAGCCGCCCCAGCCGGGCCGCGACCGCGCGGGCCCGGCGGTCCAGCCCGGCGAAGTCGCAGTCGTACGGCTCGTACGGGCGGCTCTCCGGATGGCGGACGGCCCGGCGGCGCAGCGCGGGGCCGGGCAGCCGGTACACCGACGTCGCCGGTCCCCCGCCACTGCGGCTCCGCGGTCCGCTCACGGCCTTCGGCACACAACTCGAGCACATGGGCGGCCGTTCACCTCCCCCGACGGAACACCCGTCAGACCGACGGCATATGCCCGCACTTCACATGAAACTGACCCGAACATTCCCCGCTACTCCTAGGAACGCCCCTCCCGAAAGCCACCCATAGGTGACCGCGTACAGGTTGAGGCGGCAAACTGGCACAGGCGGCAAGGCCGAATGGGATGGTCCTGCCGTCTGCGGACACTGTTCCGGTTCGCGATGAACGATCGATATACGCGCTCGTCGCAAAAGGTACGGCGGCACCAGGGGGCAGGCATGGCAAGCGGTAAGGACCCTGGCGGGGCGCTGCGCTTCGCGGTCCTCGGTCCGGTGCGGGCCTGGCGCGGGGATGAGCCGATCTCCGCCGGGTCACCGCAGCAGAAGGCGCTGCTGGGCGCGTTGCTGCTGCGCGGTGGCCGCACGGCGACCGCGCAGGAGCTGCTGGACGCCGTATGGGGCGAGGAGCCACCGCCCACCGCGCTCGCCGCCCTGCGCAGTTACGCCTTCCGGCTCCGCAAGGCCCTGGGCGCCGGCGCCCTGGCCACCGTCGACGGCGGCTACGTCCTGCACCCGGGCGACGACTTCGACCTCTTCCTCGCCGAACGGCACCAGGGCGCTGCGGACAAGGCCCGCGCGGCGGGCGACCTGGCCACGGCCCGGGAGGAACTGCGCCGGGCCCTCGCCCTGTTCGACGGCGAGCCGCTGGCCGGGCTTCCCGGCCCGTACGCGGAGACCCAGCGCACCCGCCTGCTGGAATGGCGGCTGCAGCTCACCGAGACCTGCCTGGACCTGGACCTCCAGGCCGGCTGCCACGCCGAGGCGGTCTCCGAGCTCACCGTCCTGTCCGCGGAGCACCCTCTGCGCGAACGGCTGCGCGCCCTGCTGATGCTCGCCCTGTACCGCGGCGGACGGCAGGCCGAGGCGCTGGGGGTCTACGCCGACACCCGCCGGCTGCTCGACGACGAACTGGGCGTCGATCCCGGCGCCGAGCTCACCGAACTGCACCAGCGCGTGCTGGAGGCAGACCCGTCACTGCTGCCGCCGCCCGTCCCGCAGGCCGACGCGGTGGCCGAGCCGGTGCGCCCGGCCCAGCTGCCCGCCACCGTAGCCGACTTCACCGGCCGCGCGGCCTTCGTCCGGGAGCTCGGGGAGCGCCTGGCCGGGGCCTCCGCGGAGGGCGGCGTCATGGCGGTCTCCGCCGTCGCCGGCATCGGAGGCGTCGGGAAGACCACGCTCGCCGTCCACGTCGCCCACGCGGTCGCGGGCACCTTCCCCGACGGCCAGCTCTACGTCGACCTCCAGGGCACCGACGCCCGGCCCGCGGAGCCGGAGACGGTGCTCGCCTCCTTCCTCCGCTCCCTCGGCGTCACCGACTCCGCGATACCCGAGTCCCTCGCCGACCGCGCCGCCCTCTACCGCTCCACCCTCGCCGGCCGCCGGGTCCTGGCCCTGCTGGACAACGCCCACGACGCCGCCCAGATCCGTCATCTCCTGCCGGGCACGCCCGGCTGCGCCGCGCTGATCACCAGCCGGGTCCGCATGGTCGACCTGGCCGGGGCGCACCTGGTCGACCTCGACGTGATGAGCCCGGAAGAGGCCCTGCTGCTCTTCACCCGCATCGTGGGCGAGGAGCGCGTCGCCGCCGAGCGCCAGGCCGCCCTCGACGTCGTCGCCGCCTGCGGCTTCCTGCCGCTCGCCATCCGCATCGCCGCCTCCCGCCTGGCCACCCGCCGCACGTGGACGGTCGCCTTCCTCGCCCGCAAGCTCAGCGACGAACGCCGCCGCCTGGACGAGCTCAAGGCCGGCGACCTCGCCGTCAAGGCCACCTTCGAACTCGGCTACGGCCAGCTCACCCCGCAGCAGGCCCGCGCCTTCCGCCTGCTCGCCCTCGCCGACGGCCCGGACATCTCCCTGGAAGCGGCCGCGGCCGTCCTCGACATGGACGTCTACGACGCCGAGGAACTGCTGGAGGCGCTGGTCGACATCAGCCTCATCGAGTCCGCCGCCCCCGCCCGCTACCGCTACCACGACCTGCTGCGCCTGTACGCCCGCGACTGCGCCGAGCGCCACGAGGGGGAAGACGCCCGCTGCGCCGCCCTCTCCCGGCTGCTGGACTTCTATCTCGCCTCGGCCGCGTGCGCCTACGAGCTGGAGAACCCCGGCGACCGCCTCCTCGCGCACCTCGCCCCCGTCGGCCGCCGCGGACTGCCCTTCGGCTCCCGCGAGGAGGGCCTCGACTGGCTCTTCACCGAGGCGCCCAGCCTGCTCGCCGCGGTCCAGCAGGCAGCGGGCGGCGGCTGCGAGGGCCCGATGCGGCGCGCCGTCGACCTGCTGCTCGTGAGCCAGGACCTGATGGAGTCCGGGGTCTACGCGCGCCAATACGAGCAGGCGACGCGCGCCCTCGTCGCGACCGCCGCCGATTGCGGCGACGCCGTCGTCGAGGGCCGGGCCCGCACGATGCTGGGCCACAAGGTCGGCCTGGCCGGCAACTTCGAGGAGGCCGATAGCGAGGCTCAGCGCGCCCTGCTTCTCGGCATGGCTGCGGGGGACCCGCTGACCAGCAGCTATGCCGCCAATCTGCGCGGCAACGCAGCCTTCCCGATGCGCCGCTTCGGCGAGTGCGCGGCGCACCACACCACCGCCCTGGAGACCTTCCGCTCCGACGGCAACCAGCACGGCGAGGCCGCCGCGCTCAGCAACCTCTCCCGCGCTCAGATCGAACTCGGCCGACTCCCCGAGGCCATCGCCTCCGCCCAGCGCGCCATGATGATCTACCGCGAACTGGGCGCCGGTTTCCGGCTCGCCAACGGGCTGTACGCGCTGGCCATCGCCTACACCGCCGACGGCCGCCCGCAAGAGGCGCTGTCCTGCCTGACCGAGGCACTCCAGGTGTTCCGTGAGGCCCGGCAGCAGTTCTGGGAGGGCATGACCCTCTTCCGCATGGCGGAGGTCCAGCTGTCGGTGGGCAACCAGCGCCAAGCCGCCGCCTTGGCCGAGCAGGCCCTGACACTGCTGCGCGACGTCGGGGGTGAGTACCGCAGGGCGAACGCGCTCACCGTGCTCGGCAAGGCGCTCAGCGGGGTCGGTCAGGCCGACCGGGCCCGTGCCTGCTGGCGGGACGCGCTCGCCGGCTTCACCGCGCTGGGCGCGCC
This sequence comes from Streptomyces sp. NPDC001070, assembly GCF_053598835.1. NCBI lineage: Bacteria > Bacillati > Actinomycetota > Actinomycetes > Kitasatosporales > Streptomycetaceae > Streptomyces > Streptomyces sp. NPDC001070. The sequence continues at coordinate 302,816 of NZ_JBSFLB010000003.1, read as the reverse complement.
CGAAGCCGCAGACGTCCAGAGGCTGTTGGCCGACCCCTCCGCGCCCGCCGTAGCCGTCTGACCGGCACGCGTGGCCCCCGGGCAACCCGGTGCGGTGGACGTCACTGTTCAGCGGGCTCAATGAGTCCGTTTATCGGTTGATTATCGAGCCCTGCCACGATTCCATCACTGCAAGAGCTGCCCGCCTGGTAGCGCACGGGGGTCGTTGCCAGGCGGGCTTCCCACTCACATCCCGGGAGACAACATGAGCGAGACGACGCCGGAGACCACCGAAGTCGAGGAGCCCGCGCAGGCGGCAGCCGCCGAGGTCGAGGAGACCGAGGAGCCGGCGCCCAAGTCCACTGACACCACGGTCAAGCCCGACAACTTCCACACGCCCTGACGATCCGCCGCTTCTGACGGGGCACGGGGGAACACGGCCCGGGGGGGCCACGGGGGAACAGCACCACCAGGGGGAAGCACGACGGGGGAAGCACGACGGGGGAGCATCGGCCCGAGGGGGGCCAATGGGAACAGTACGGGGGCACCACGGGGGAGACCGCGGACCGACTGCGGCGCGGAGGGGGCGCCGCAGTCGGTCTTTGTAGCACGCCGGGCACCGGCGGCTTCCCGCCGAACAAGACACTTGCGGGCTCGCAGCACCAGCACAGCAGATTTCCAGCCGGGCCGGCCTCACGCGCCGCAAGCGGCACGTGTCATCTCACCGGCACCACCTGTACGAATGAGCGCCGGGTCCCGCACCCGGCTTCTTCTCCGGAGGCGTCATGAAGTTCCTTCGCAAGACCGCCGTCGTCCTCGCCGCCGCCGCGGCCGGACTCCTCGTCGCGGCGCTTCCGGCCGCCGCCGCGGACAGCCCGGACGGCTCGCACCAGACCGTTGTCTCACCGGACAACTGGCACTCCTCCTGACCTCGTCACGAAGAGCGGCCGGAGCCCTCCCGTCACCGGCGGGAGGGCCCCGGCACATCCCTCACCGGCCGCGCAGCGCCGTCTTGAGCACCTTCCCGCTCGCGTTGCGCGGCAGCTCCGCCAGGAACTCGACCTCGCGCGGCACCTTGTAGTTGGCCATCTCCCTCCGGGACCAGGCGATCAGGTCGTCCGCGGTGACCACGGCCTCGTCGCGCCGCACGACGTACGCGCGGCCGACCTCCCCGAGCCGGGCGTCCGGCACCCCCACCACAGCCGCCTCCACGACATCGGGGTGGCGAGCGAGTACCTGCTCGATCTCCGCCGGGTACGCGTTGAAGCCGCCGACGATGAACATGTCCTTGATGCGGTCGGTGATGCGCAGGTTCCCGTCGGCGTCCATCACGCCCACGTCCCCCGTGTGCAGCCAGCCGTCGGCGTCGACCGCCTCCGCCGTGGCCGCGAGGTCCTCCCAGTAGCCGGACATGACGTGGTAGCCGCGGACCAGGACCTCGCCGGGACGGCCGGGTCCGTCCGCCAGCACCCGCACCTCCGTGTCGGGGATGGCCCGGCCGGAGGTGGCCGCCACGACCTCCGCGGGGTCTCCGCGCCGGCACATGGTCACGGTGCCGCTCGCCTCCGTCAGCCCGTACGCCGTCAGCACCGTGGCGATCTTCAGCTCGCTGCGCAGCCGTTCCACCAGTTGCAGCGGGATCACCGACGCGCCCGTCACGACCAGCCGCAGGGAGCTCAGGTCGTGCTGGGCCCGCTCGGGGTGGTCGAGGATCGACTGGTGCAGTGTGGGCGGCCCGGGCAGCACGGTGACCCGCTCGGCGGCGATGTTCGCCAGGACGGTGCCCACGTCGAACACCGGCTGGGGGATCATCGTCGCGCCGCGCATGAGGCACGCGATGATCCCGGCCTTGTAGCCGAAGGTGTGGAAGAAGGGATTCACGATCAGATAGCGGTCGCCCTCCTCCAGTCCCGCCAGGTCGGCCCAGACGTCGTAGACGCGCAGGGTCTGGGCGTGCGTGATCACCGCGCCCTTGGGGTGGCCTGTCGTGCCGGAGGTGAAGGCGATGTCGGAGGGCGCCGAGCCGTCGATGGCGTCGGAACGGGCCCGTACCGCCGCGCTGGAGACGGCGTCGCCCGCGGCCAGGAAGTCCTTCCAGCGGCGGTAGCCGTGGTCCTCGGGCGCGGCGTCGGAGAGGACGACGACCTGCTCCAGGTCCGGCAGCGGGTGCTCCTCCGTCGCGCGCCGCAGCGAGGCGACGTAGGAGGTCCCGAGAAAGGTGCCGGTGACGAAGAGCAGCCGGGCACGGGTGCGGCGCAGGACGTAGGCCGCCTCGGCCCCCTTGAAGCGGGTGTTGAGCGGGACGAGGACGCCGCCCGCGGTGACGGAGCCCAGGGCGGCGGTGATCCAGTCGAGGCTGTTGGGCGCCCAGATCGCGACCCGGTCCCCCGGACCGATCCCGGCCGCGACGGCCGCGGCGGCGGCCCGCTCGACACGCGAGCCCAGTTCGGCGTACGTGACACGGGTGCGGCCGTCGACGACGGCCTCGCGGTCACCCCAGCGCCGCGCGGCCTCGCGCACCAGCCGCGGGATGCTGCCCCACTCCAGGTCACCGCGCATGAGTCACACCCCTCCGCCACAGCTGACTATCCGTCAGATTAGCGATAACCTGACGCAATGTCAGCATTGAAGGACGCCACCGCGATCGCGGGCATAGGCACGACACCCTTCGCCAAGCACCTCCCCGAGTCCGAGAAGACCCTCGCCTGCCGGGCGATCCTGGCGGCACTCGACGACGCGGGGATCGAGCCGGGCGAGGTCGACGCCCTCGCCTCGTACACGATGGAGGAGACCGACGAGGTCGAGCTGGCCAAGGCCGTCGGCCTCGGCGACCTCACCTTCTTCTCCAAGGCCGGCTTCGGCGGCGGCGGTTCCTGCGCCACCGTCGCCCACCTCGCCGCCGCCGTCGCCACCGGCCAGGCCACCGTGGGCGTCGCCTGGCGGTCCCGCAAACGCGGCAGCGGCCCGCGCCCGTGGACGAACACCACCGTCCAACTGCCCACTCCCGCCCAGTGGACCCGGCCCTTCGGCCTGCTGCGCCCCGCCGACGAGATCGGCATGCTGGCCCGCCGCTACATGCACGAGTACGGCGCCACCCGCGACCACCTCTTCAACGTCGCCCTCGCCTGCCGCAACCGGGCCAACCAGAACCCGGCCGCGATCATGTACGAACGCCCGCTCACCCGCGAGATGTACATGACCTCCCGCTGGATCAGCGAACCGCTCTGCCTCTACGACAACTGCCTGGAGACCGACGGCGCCCTGGCCTGCGTCGTGGTCTCCGCCGACCGCGCCCGCGACTGCCGGCAGCGCCCCGTCTACATCCACTCCGCCGCCCAGGGCCTGCCCGCGCAGCACCACGGGATGGTCAACTACTGGACCGACGACCCCCTGACGGGCCCCGCCTGGACCGCCGCCCGCCATCTGTGGAAGCACGCCGACCTCGCCCCCGAGGACATCGACGTCGCCCAGATCTACGACGCCTTCACCGCCCTCGTCCCGCTCTCCCTGGAGGGCTACGGCTTCTGCGGCCGCGGCGAGGGCGCCGCCTTCACCGAAGGGGGCGCCCTGGAGATCGGCGGCCGGCTGCCGCTGAACACCTCCGGCGGCGGGCTCAGCGAGGCGTACGTCCACGGCTTCAACCTGATCGCCGAGGGCGTGCGGCAACTGCGCGGCACCTCCACCGCCCAGGTGCTCGGCGCGGAGACCTGCCTGGTCACCGCGGGCGAGGGCGTCCCCACCTCCGCCCTGGTCCTGAGGAGCTGACATGCTGAGCCCCCTCCCCGACGACGACGGCGCCCCCTTCTGGGAGTACGCCCGCGCCGGCGAACTGCGCGTCCAGGCCTGCGCCGACTGCGGGCGGCTTCGCTTCCCGCCCCGCCCGTGCTGCCCGCACTGCCACTCCTTCGCCTGCGAGTGGCGGCCGGTGAGCGGCCGCGGCCGTGTGTGGTCGTACGTCGTACCGCATCCGCCGCTGCTGCCCGGCTACGCCGAGCAGGCCCCGTACAACGTGGTCCTCGTCGAGCTCGCCGAGGACCCCCGGATCCGGCTGGTGGGCAACCTGGTCACGGCACCCGACGCCCGGCTGGACTCCGTCGACCCCGCCCGTATCCGCATCGGCGCCCCTGTGAAGGCGGTCTTCCATGACGGCATCCCGCGCTGGCTTGCGCTGTGAGACCAAGGACGGCATCGCCGTCGTCACCCTCGACCGGCCCGAGCGGCACAACGCGATCGACCTCGCCACCGCTGCGGAACTGGGCTTGCTCTGGCGGGAGTTCCGCGCCGGGGACGAGGTCCGCGCGGTCGTCCTCACCGGTGCCGGCGACCGCGCCTTCTGCAGCGGCCTGGATCGCTCGGCCGAGGTCCCGCAGCCGCCGTCCCCGTACGCCGTCGACGATCCGCTGCTGACCGTCGGGCCCAAGGCCAACGACCTGTGGAAGCCGGTCATCGCCGCCGTCAACGGCATGGCCTGCGGTGGCGCCTTCTACCTGCTCGGCGAGTGCGAGTTCGTCATCGCCGCCGAACACGCCACCTTCTTCGACCCGCACACCAGCTACGGCATGGTCAGCGCGTACGAGGCCATCGCCATGGCGCAGCGGATGCCGTACGGCGAGGTGATGCGCATGGCCCTGATGGGCGCCGCGGAGCGGATCGGCGCCCGGCGGGCCCACGAGACCGGGCTGGTCTCGGAGGTCGTCCCCGGCCCGCGGCTGCTCGACGCCGCCCTGCGCGCGGCCGCCGTCGTCGCCGCCCATCCCACCGAGGCCGTGCAGGGCACGATCCGCGCCGTCTGGTCCGCCCACGAGGCCGCGCGGGCCCAGGCCTTCGCCCACGCTCCGCACCTCATCGCCCTCGGCAACCTCCCGCCCGACCGCCAGGCGCGGCTCTTCGCACACCGTGACCGGGAGCACCGGGTGCGCTGAGGGGCGCGGGGTGGAGGCGGACCGGAAAGTGCCGGTGAACGGACCGCCCGACGTGCGAGGGACTGTGACTGCCGCCACGGCCGCCGCTGTTCCCCGGGGCGGGGGCGTGACCGGGGCGGGGCGCCCAGGGCGACCGCGCCCGGCTGGAACCCCGTTGCGGAGTCGACGAACCGCGGCAAGCCGGTCACCCCCGGCAGTCCCCCGCGTGGCGCCCCGGCCGCGCGCCGCGTAAGTTGACTGGCGGCGGCCGTCGTCAGCCCCTTCCGTGTGAGGCACGACGGCCGCCGGCCGGGAACGTCACGCGCGCCGGGTGGCCGCCTCGGTGCCCTTCACGGCGTTGAGGGCGTACACGCAGCGGTCCTTGCTGCTCGCGTAGACGACGCCGTCCGCGACGACCGGGGACCCGGTGATCTCCCCGCCCGTCTCCAGCTTCCAGCGCAACTGGCCGCCGCCCGCGTCGACCGTGTAGAGGCAGTGGTCCTTCGAGCCGAAGTGCACCCGGCCGTCGGCGACGACCGGGGAACCGACGATCTCGCCCTGGGCCGCGAAGCGCCACTTCGGCGTCCCGGAGACCGCGTCGAGCGTGTAGAGCGCGCCGCCCGCGCCCAGCATGACCGAGCCGCCCGCGACGAGCACGGGCTCCACGCTCTGCCGCTGCTCCGTCGCGACCCGCCAGCGGTCGCGTCCGTCGGCCGGGTCGAGGGCGTACACGGTGCCCAGGTAGTCGGCGACGTAGACGCCGCCGCCCGTGACGCCCGGCCCCGGCACGTAGGAGGGCGGCGCGAACATCACCGCGGGGGCGTCGAAGCGCCAGCGTTCGGTGCCGCTGCGGGCGTCCAGGGCCAGCACGCGGTTCCCGACGGTCACGTAGACCGCCCCGTCCGCGACCACGGGCCGGGTCGGCATGGCGCCGCCGTCCCCGGTCGGGAACGACCAGCGCTCGGCGCCGCTCGCCGCGTCCAGCGCGTGCAACCGGCCGCCGCCGTGGAAGTAGACGACACCGTCCACCACGCTCGGGCCCGACTCGGGCGTCTCGAATTCCGTCTGCGCCCCGCCGCGTTCCCAGCGCAGGCGCCCCGCGCCGGCGTCCCAGACCTGGACCCCGCCGCCGCGCGTACCGGTCACGACCGTGCCGGCGTCGGCGCGCAGCGAGTAGATCCAGCCGTCCACACCGGTACGCCAGCGCTCGGAACCGTCCGCGGCGTCGAGGGAGTACAGGCTCGGCCCGTCGGAGCCGTGGATCCGGCCGTCGGAGACCGCCATCGTCCACGCCACGTCGCGGGTCTTGAACTGCCGCCGCCCGGTGGCCACGTCCAGGGCGTGCACCTCGAAGGAGGTCACGTAGAGCCGCCCCCCGGAGACGATCGGGGTGCCCCACACGTCGTTCGACATGCGGAACCGCCACGGCCGCCACTCGCCCGGCGGGACCGCGGGCGCCTGCGGGGCGCCCTGTGGCGCGCCCTGGGCGTTCCCCTGGCCGGGCACCGCTGCCTGCGCGCCGCCGGCCACGCCGCCGCGTCCGGCCCAGCCGAGTCCGCCCCCGGCGGCGGCAGCGGTGGCCGCGGCCTGGTTCTTGCGCTCGGCGATCCGCATCCCGGGCCCTATCGGTGCCGAGCCGGCCAGCTGCACCGGCCCGCCCGCGCCCTCGGCGGGGGCGGACGGGGGCGGTACGGGAGGCCCGGGGGGCTGCGGGGGCATGGGAGGCACCGCGGCACCGGCGCCACCGGCTCCCGCACCCGCGCCGGGACCGCCCGGTCCCGCGCCGGGGCGCCCGCCACTGCGCCGTTCCTCTATCAGGCCGACCGCCGCGGGCGGCAGCCACGCGGAGGCCGTACCGGTGTCGTCGCCCCCGGAGGAGAACAGATGCGGCGCCAGCTGCGCCTGCAGATCCGCCGGGCTGGGCCGGCGCTCGGCCTCCATGCGCATGCACGCCTCGATGAGCGGGCGCAGGTCGTCGGGGAGGCCCGCCAGGTCCGGGCCCTCCCGGAGCAGCATGAAGACGGTCTCCACGGGGTTCGCCCCGTGGAAGGGGGCGTGTCCGGTCGCGGCGAAGACCAGAGTGGAGCCCAGCGAGAAGACATCGCTCGACCCGGTGACACTGCGCGAGTCCTTGGCCTGCTCGGGCGACATGTAGGCGGGCGTGCCGACGGCGACGTTCGTCATCGTCAGCCGCGTGTTGGAGACCCCGCTCGCGATGCCGAAGTCGATCACCCGCGGGCCGTCCTCGACGACGAGCACGTTGGAGGGCTTCAGGTCCCGGTGGACCAGCCCCGCCCCGTGGATGGACTGCAGCGCCTCCGCGACGCCGGCCGCCAGCCACCGTACGGCCTGGACGGGCAGCGGCCCGGACTCGTTGACGATCTCCTCCAGCGAGGGCGCCGGCACGAAGGCCGTCGCCAGCCAGGGCACGGCGGCCCTGGGATCGGCGTCGACGACCGCCGCCGTGTAGAAGCCGCTGACCGCGCGGGCCGCCTCGACCTCACGGGCGAAGCGCACGCGGAAAAGCTGGTCCTCGGCGAGCTCCGCCCTTACGGTCTTGATCGCCACGCGCCGGCCGGACGCCGAGCGGGCGAGATAGACCAGGCCCATACCGCCGGCGCCCAGCCTGCCCAGCACCTCGAAAGGGCCGATCCGTCTCGGATCGTGCTGCGTCAGCTGCTGCACCACTGCCCTGCCACCTCCCCGTGGGTTCCCCCCATCCCGGGGTCCGTCCCTGATTCTTCCTGGGATGAGTATCAGTTGCGAACCCGGGGCGGTGTCGACACGCGATTACCTTGGATTCGGTTGCGGATCCGCGCGGGTTCAGGACGGCTTCTCGCCCACCGTGGTGCCGGTGTCGATCAGCGCGAAATGGGCTCCCTGGTCGTCGGCGGCCAGGAGAAACCGGCCGAAAGGCGAATCCATCGGACCCATCGTGACCCGGCCGCCGAGCCTGGCGACGGTCTCCGCGGCCCGGTCGGCGTCGGAGACGGCGAAATAGACGATGAAGTGCGCGGGCAGCTCCTCCGGGAACCCCTTCCCCATACGGAAGCGGCCGAAGACAGCGTTGGCCGGGGTGATCTCCCTGCCCTCGGGGACGAAGATCCGGAAGTCGATGGCCTCGTCGTCGATGCGCTTGCTGCCGTAGCCGAAGACCTCCTCGTAGAAGTGGTCGGTCCGCTCCGTCTCGCGCGTGTAGACCTCGCTCCACATGTACGAGCCCGGTTTGCCGGTCACCTCGAAGCCGAGGTGCGTGCCGGCCTGCCACACCCCGAACACCGCGCCGCCCGGGTCGGCCGCCATGAGCATCGTGCCGAAAGGCCCAACGGCCATCGGTTCCATGATGAGTTGCCCCCCGAAGTCGCGGATCTTCCGCGCGGTGGCCTGAATGTCGGAGGAGGCGAGATAGAGGTTCCAGACCGTCGGCATCCGGCCGTCCGGCTTGGGGGAGAGTGCCGCGACGTTCTTGCCGTCCGGGCCGAACGCCTGGGTGTACTGGCCGTACTGCTCCTCCCCCTGCCCGAAGGTCCAGCCGAGCAGTTCGCCGTAGAAGCGCTTGCCCGCCTCCAGGTCGTTGAGCATGGCGTCGGCCCAGCAGGGCGCACCGTCGGGGTATGCGGCCATCTCGTCCTCGATTCGTCTGGTGATGCGGCTGAGGATCCCGATTCACGTGGGGATTCGCGTGGATCGACGGAGTGTCTGGCTTGACACGTTATCGGCGGATCCTTCGCCGCGCCCGAGGAGAAATCGAACACTTGATCTTCCCCATTTGCAGGCACCGAATCGCGCGCTGATCACCAGCCCGTAAACTGACGGCATGACAGGACAAGTTCGCACCGTCGACGGCCGTGTGGCAGGGCGCCGGGGACAGGCGACGCGGCAGAAGCTGCTCGACTGCCTCAGCGAAATGCTCAGCACGTCGCCGTACCGGGACGTCAAGGTCATCGACGTCGCCCGGATGGCGGGTACCTCCCCCGCAACGTTCTATCAGTACTTCCCCGACGTCGAGGGCGCCGTCCTCGAGCTCGCCGAGGAGATGGCCAAGGAGGGTGCCGCGCTGACGGACCTCGTCGCCGGCCGCTCCTGGGCCGGCAAGTCCGGCGCCGCGGCGGCGGAGGAACTGGTCGAGGGCTTCCTCTCCTTCTGGCGCAAGCACGACGCGATCCTGCGCGTGGTCGACCTCGGCGCGGCCGAAGGGGACAAGCGGTTCTACAAGATTCGCATGAAGATCCTCAACCCCCTCACCAACTCCCTTTCCGACTCGATCAAGGAGCTCCAGGGCAAGGGCCGCGTCGACAAGGATGTCAGTCCGTCGGCGATCGCCGGATCGCTGGTGGCCATGCTCGCCGCGGTCGCGGCGCACCAGAAGGGCTTCCAGAGCTGGGGCGTCAAGCAGGCCGAGCTGAAGCCCAATCTGGCGCTGCTGGTGCACCTGGGTGTGACGGGCAAGAAGCCGACGCGCTGAGGCCCGCGCGCCGACGTCCGCCTCCGGCGGCATTGTTGATCTACGTCCAAGTCGAAGTCCTGCCTGCAACGACGCGGGCGCCGACCGGTCCTCGGGGGAGGTTGCCGGCCCTGGCGCCCGCGTTGTCCTTTCAGGAGGCCGCTTCCCGGGGTTTCGGCTGCCGCTCCCCGGATTCCCGTGCGGCTCTACCGCGGGTTCCGCCCCGGGTTCTGCTCCGGGTTCCGCTCCGGGCTCTCCTTCGGCGTGAGGCGGAACAGCCGGATCCGCCGGTCCACCCGTCGTGCGTAGGTCGCGTACGGCGGCCAGAACTCCAGCAACGCCGCCCACACCGCCTCGCGCTCCCCGCCCGTCAGCAGTTCCGCCCGTACGGCGATGTCCCGGCCGCGCCAGCTGATCTCCGCGTCGGGGTGCTTGAGCAGGTTCCCCGTCCAGGCCGGATGGTCCGTGCGCCCGAAGTTGCTGCCGACCAGCACGAACGTCCCGCCGTCCTCGGGCATGCAGGCCAGCGGGGTGCTCCGGGGCAGTCCGCTGCGCGCGCCGGTGGCGGTGAGCACGACACCGGGCAGCATCCGCGCGCTGAGCAGCACCTTGCCACGGGTGATCCGGTGCACGAACCTGTCCGCCGCCGGGACGACATGCGGTCCGACCCTGGCGAAGGCCCGGGTCGACGACACCTTCTGCACGGCGGTCCGCAACAGGCTCATGCCGCCGCCCTCCTCTCGGACTCGGTCGCGAAGAGGCCCGCCCGCTCGGCCGCGTGGGCCCGCAGCGCGTGCACGGGGCCGAAGAGCAGCTCGTCGGAGGCGGCCCGCTTGACGTACAGATGCGCGTGGTGCTCCCACGTGAAGCCGATTCCGCCGTGCAACTGGACGGCCTGCCCCGCCGTGGCGCGCAGTGCCTCCAGTCCCTGGGCGAGGGCGAGCGGCGCGGCCACCGCCGCGTCCGGCGCCTGCGCAGGGGAGCTCCCGACGGCCCAGGCGGCGTAGTAGGCGGCCGAGCGGGCGGCCTGGACCTGGACGTACAGGTCGGCGAGGCGGTGCTTGACGGCCTGGAAGGAGCCCACGGGCCGCCCGAACTGCTCCCTGACCCGAACGTACTCCAGGGTCCCGGCGAGCGCCTGGGAGGCCGCCCCGGCGGCCTCCGCGGCCAGCGCGGCGGCCGCGAGAACACCTGTACGGGCGAGTGCGGGGCGCGGATCACCCGCCTCCTCGCCGCCCAGGAGCTCGGCGGGGACGTCGCGCAGCTCGACACGGGCCTGCGGGCGGGTCTCGTCGAGTGCGGTCAGCCGCCTGCGCGCCAGGCCGGGGACATCGCCCCGGACCAGGTAGAGCCGGATGCGGCTGCGGGCGTAGCCACCCGTGTGGGCGGCGACCAGCAGCAACGCGGCACCGGGGCCGCCGAGCACCTGGTCGGCCTGGCCGTACAGTCGCCAGACGCCGTCCGCCCGGCGGGCCTGGACGCCGCCCGCGCGGCCGCCGCCCGCCCAGTCGCCGGTACCGGAGCCGGTGAGGCCGAGGCCCGCGGGCGGCGCGGCGAGGGCGGCGGGCTCGCCGGTGGCGAGGCGCGGGAGCAGGGTGCGGCGCTGCTCGTCGGTGCCGAGCGCCTCGACCAGGGGGGCGGTGAGCACGGCCGTTCCCAGCAGGGGCGAGGGCAGCAGCACCCGGCCGGCCTCCTCGCAGGCCAGCACCAGTTCGGTCGGGCCGCAGCCGGCGCCCCCGTACGCGGCGGGGAGGGCGAGACCGGGCAGGCCCGGCGACCGCGCCAGCAGCCGCCACAGGGCGGTGTCGTGGCCCTCGGGGGTGCGGACGGCGGACTTCACCTCGTCCGGTCCGCAGCGTTTGTGGAGCAGCTCGCGCAGGGTGCGGCGGATCTCTTCCTGCTCCTCGGTGAACGCGGCATCCACAGCGAGCTCTCCTCCCACCTCGGGAAATCCGGCACCATCCGGAAACCTTAAATCTGATGTACCGTCAGATTCATGGCTCAGGGTCAGAGTACTCGCACCGGCCGTAAAGTCGCCGTCCTCGGAGTCGCGCTGTCCGACTGCGGCCGGGTCGACGACGCCACCCCCTACACGCTCCACGCGCAGGCCGCCCGCCGCGCCCTCGCCGACAGCGGACTGCCGCGCTCGGCGATCGACGGCTTCGCCTCGGCCGGGCTGGGCACCCTCGCGCCGGTCGAGGTCGCCGAGTACCTGGGGCTGCGGCCGCGCTGGGTCGACTCGACCTCCGTCGGCGGCGCGACCTGGGAGGTCATGGCCGCGCACGCCGCCGACGCGATCGCCGCCGCCCACGCCGACGTCGTACTCCTCGTCTACGGTTCGACCGCCCGCGCCGACCTCAAGGCGGGGCGCCGCACGGCCAATCTGTCCTTCGGGGCGCGCGGCCCCCTGCAGTTCGAGGCCCCGTACGGGCACACCCTGATCGCCAAGTACGCGATGGCCGCCCGCCGCCACATGCACCAGTACGGCACCACCGCCGAACAGCTGGCCACCGTCGCCGTCCGGGCCCGCGCGAACGCGGCCCGCAATCCCGACGCCATGTACCGCGCCCCGATCACCGTCGACGACGTCCTGTCCGGGCCGGTGATCGCCGACCCGTTCACCAAGCTGCACTGCTGCATCCGCTCCGACGGCGGATGCGCGGTGCTCCTGGCCGCCGAGGAGTACGCGCGGGACGCGGCACGGCCGCCGGTGTGGGTGCTCGGCTCCGGCACCGCCGTCTCGCACGCCACGATGTCGGAGTGGGACGACTTCACGGTCTCCCCCGCCGCGGTCTCCGGACGGCTGGCCTTCTCCCGCGCGGGCGTCACCCCGGCCGAGATCGACCTCGCGGAGATCTACGACGCCTTCACCTACATGACCCTGGTGACCCTGGAGGACCTGGGCTTCTGCGCCAAGGGCGAGGGCGGCCCGTTCGTCGCCGGGTCCCCGCTGCCGGTCAACACCGACGGCGGCGGGCTGTCGGCCTGCCACCCGGGCATGCGGGGGCTGTTCCTGCTGGTCGAGGCCGTGCGGCAGTTGCGGGGGGAGGCGGGCGAGCGGCAGGTGCGCAAGCCGGGCGGGGCGCTGCCGGGGCTGGCCGTCGCCTCGGGAACGGGTGGCTGGTTCTGCTCCTCGGGAACGGTGGTGCTGGGGCGGGACTGAGTGTCCCGCCCCGGCACGCCGGACCCCGGCGCGGGCCCTGCGCCGTCAGCCTGTGACGGCGACCGGGGCGTCCCAGTCGCTGCGGTCCACGGTGATCGTGTAACCGCCGCGGGACTCCTTGCTGTTGACCATGTACTGGTGGCCGCGGCGGTGCCCGGTCCACAGGGTGGAGGCGAACGGCCAGTCCGTGGTCGTGGTCTTGTGCTGGTCCCACAGGGCGTACCAGAGGATGTCCGGCAGGTCGGTGCGGTTCGTCGCCGTGGCGACGGCCTTCGCGCTGGAGCTGCGGAAACCGTAGAAGCCGGCCCAGTACCCCTTGGCGTGCACGGCCTTGTCCCAGGCGCGGATGTACGTCAGCACCGCGTTGTTGCACGAGGTGTCGGTGATGTCGTACGACTCCATGTCGAGGTAGACCGGGCTGCCGGCCTTCATGCCCAGCGCCGACGCCTTGGCGACCGCGTCCGCGCCGTCCGTGGCGCCGAGCGAGGCCGCGGTGGAGGCGGTCAGCTTCTCCGGGTTGCGGCTGGTCTGGCAGGGCGGCTGAGCGCCGACGTACAGCGGGATCAGCTTCCAGCCGGTGGCGCTGACGGACTTCACCCAGGACGCGGTGAGGTTCGGCTGGGCGCAGCCGCGGTTCTTGCCGCCGACGTACACGGCGGCCGCGCCGTAGAAGCCGGTGTGCCACCCCTTCATCGCCGCGGCGGAGGGCGCCGCGCAGGTGTCGAAGGCCCGCCCGGTGTACACCTTCGGGGCGGGACGCGACACCGTGGTCGCCATCGAGGCCTCCGCGGCGACGCCCCCGCCGACCAGGACCGCGGCAGCCGCCACCGCCCAGGCGATGTAGCGGCGCTTCTTCGACATCCGGTGACCGGACATCCCCACCCCATTCATGACACGGGACGCACCGCACGGGGCACGCCGGGCAAGTCTGCTGAGGCCCCTGGCACGGCGCGCGTACAGCGCGTGCCGCGGCATGTGCCGCACAGGTGCGACGACGCGGGCGGCGCGCGGATCACCGGTGTGCGGGTCCACGGCGCGCGAGGGGCGGAACGCACCCTAGCCAACCCACCCACCATGATCGGGAAAGCCGATGTCCCCATCACCACAAGATTCCCCCAAGGCACGGCAAATCCCCGTGTCGGAGAACCCGGGAACTCAGGGAGCCGGGGTCGCCGGACGCGGGTCGGTCGCGAGGCGGCTGTGCAGGTGGACGTCCCGGAGCGCGCCGGACACGTCGACCACCGCCTCGCGCAGGACCCCTTCCAGGACGTATCCGCAGCGCCGCGCGACGCCGCAGGAGGGCTCGTTGCCGACGGCGTGACCGAGCTCCAGCCGGTGCAGCCCCAGATCGCAGAAGGCCCACCGGGTCACCGCCTCCAGGGCGCGCGAAGCGACGCCGCGGCCCCGGGCCTCGGGGAGCATCCAGTAGCTGACACGGGCGCCGCGCATGGCCCGGTCGATCATCCCGATCCCCGCCTGGCCGAGCACCACCCCGGCCTCGGTGACGGCGAACGACGCGAGGTCACCCGCCGTCCAGCCGTCGCGCCGCCGGTGCAGGAACGCCCGCGCGCCGGCCTCGTCGGGCTCGGGGGCGTGCGCGGTGTTCCAGCGGCGGAAGTCCGGGTCGCCGAGGCCGCGCAGGGCCGCGTCGAGATCGCCGGGCGAGTCCTCCCACGGCCTGAGCAGCAGTCCGTACGCTTCCAAGTCCACCGGCTTCAGCACGCCCCTATTCAAGCAAAGGCGGACGTCGGGGCCGGACGGAAGACGGGGATCGCCAGAGCGCCGTCCGGGCCGGCGGGACGGAAGCAGACGCGCAGGTCCATGCCGACGCGCAGCGCGTGGTGGGCGCAGCCGACGATCTCCGTCATCATGCGGGGTCCTTCGTCGAGGTCGACGACGGCGGCGACGTAGGGGACGCGTCCGGCGAAGGGCGGCAGGTCGTTGCTGTGCACCACGGACCAGGTGTAGAGGGTGGCGTGGCCGCGGGTCTCCTCCCAGACGGCCTCCTCGCTCCAGCAGTACGGGCAGAACTCCCGCGGGTAGTGATGGGCGGCGCCGCAACCCGCGGCGAGGCAGCGGCGGATGAGCAGCCGACCCTCGGCGGCGGCCCGCCAGTAGGGGCGGGTGAAGGCGTCGGTCTCGGGCAGGCCGGTCACAGGAAGAGCCCCCAGAGGCTGTCCAGGGACCAGGTCTGCCAGCCCATGGCGAAGAGGAGGACGACGGAGACGAGGATCATCATGGCGTTCTGCCCCTGTTCCGCCCAGTCGTGGATCATGAGGACGAGGTAGAGCAGGTTGAGGACGATGCCGCCGGCCAGGGCGACGGGTGTCAGCAGGCCGGCGGTGAGGCCGAGTCCGAGGGCGAGTTCGGCGTAGACGACGACATGGGCCATCACCTTGGGGCGGGGCGCGACGACGGCGGCGAACCCGCCCTGGACGAAGGTCCAGCGGTGCCTGGACGCGACGTCGGCCGCCCAGGCGATGCCGGTACCCCGCTCGAACCAGCCCTTCTTGTCCTTGTGCCGCCAGCTCTCCAGCCACCACAGCCCGAGGCCGATGCGCAGGACGGCGAGCCATTCGGCGCCGGTCAGCCAGATCGTCTGCATCGCGTGCCTCCCCGGGACAAAAAACTGACGCTACGTCAGTTGACCGGATGCGGACACACCTTCGCAAGGTGCCGGGGCAAAAGCGCGCTACCTTCCGGAGTGACCCTCACCCTGCAGGCACGGGAGCACGACATGACCGACATCTCCGCATCCGCTGTCACCTCCATACCGAACACGGCCGCACCGGACGCCATCGTCGTCGGCGCGGGACCAGGCGGTCTCGCGGTCGCGGCCTCGCTGCGGCATCGGGGCGTGCGCACGCTGGTCGTCGAGCGGTCGGACGCCGTGGGCGCCTCCTGGCGGGGTCATTACGACCGCCTGCGGCTGCACACCACCAGACGCCTGTCCGCGCTTCCGGGCCTCGGGATCCCCCGGGCGTACGGCCGCTGGGTGGGCCGCGACGACGTGGTCCGCTACCTGGAGCAGTACGCCGAGTTCCACGAACTGGACGTCACCACCGGGATAGAGGTGGAGCGGATCGAGCCCGCCGAGGACCCCGCGACGGGCTGGGTGCTGCCGGCCACCGGCGGGCGCATGCTGACCGCGCGCAGCGTCGTCGTCGCCACCGGCTACAACCACTCCCCGCACCTGCCGTCCTGGCCGGGGCTCGACACCTTCGACGGCGAGTTGCTGCACGCCTCGCACTACCGCAACGGGCAGCCCTACGCGGGCCGCGACGTCCTGGTCGTCGGCGTGGGCAACACCGGCGCGGAGATCGCCGTCGACCTCGCCGAAGCCGGCGCCGCCCGCGTCCGGCTGGCGGTCCGGACGCCCCCGCACATCATGCGGCGCTCCACCGCCGGGTGGCCCGCGCAACGCACCGGGATCATGGTCCGCCGCCTTCCGACGAAGCTCGTCGACAAGATCGCGCCATATGTGGAGCGGATCTCCGTGCCCGATCTGTCGGAATACGGACTGCCCCGCCCGGACAACGGCCTGTACTCGCGGGTGCGGGAGGGCTCCATCCCCGTGCAGGACGTCGGCATCATCGATGCCGTGCGGTCGGGGAAGGTCGAGCCCGTGGCCGCCGTCGAGGGCTTCGACGGCCGCGAGGTGCTGCTCGCCGACGGAAGCCGCGTCACCGCCGACGCGGTGATCGCCGCCACCGGCTACCGGCGCGGCCTGGAGCCGCTCGTCGGTCATCTCGGCGTCCTGGACGGCCGCGGCCGCCCCGTCTCGCACGGCGGCCGCAGCCCGAAGAACGCGCCGGGTCTGTACTTCACCGGTTTCACCAATCCCATCAGCGGCATGTTCCGTGAAATGGCCATCGATGCGCGCCGGATCGCCAAAGCGGTGGCGCGGCGGTAGCGAGCGCGCCGCGGCGGGTATCGAGGGGGTACGGACGAGCACGCGACACCCCGCACAGCGCCTCCGTACCACCCTTGAGCACCCCTCGCGCCGCTTCCGCGCCACCCCGGTCCGGCGGACCGGCCGGCCCTCTCCCCCTCAGCCGGCCGGCCCGCCTTCCCGCGGGGCGCACAGGTTTCTCGCGTCCTCCCCGTTCCTGACGGTTCATCAGTTCAGTAACCTGACAGTGCGTCAGTTCTCCGGACCTTCGAGCGGGACGGGCGAGGCCCATGCTTGGATCGACCTACAGCACGCGCGGCACCGACCCCGCGGCGGACGCCGGCGGCCGGGGCCGCCGCACGGACGACGTGGACGTCAGCGGCCGCCCGCTGCACGCCTGCGTGCCCGACCTCGACCGCTTCTTCCGGCCCGAATCCATGGCCGTTGTCGGCGCCTCGGACACCGAGGGCCGCCCGAACACCGGCATCACCCGGCAGCTCATCGCCTGGTCCGAGCGGGTCGGCGCACGGCTCCATCCCGTCAATCCCGGCCGTGACTCCGTGTTCGGCCTGCCCTGCCACGCCTCGGTCGCCGAGCTTCCCGAGACGGTCGATCTCGCCGTCCTGCTCGTCGCCGACCCCCTTCCCGTCCTCGAGCAGCTCACCGAGACAAAGGTGCGGTTCGCGGTCGCCTTCGCCTCCGGCTTCGCCGAGACGGGGGAGGCGGGCGCCGCCGCCCAGGAGCGTCTCGCCCGGGCCGTCGCGGGCAGCGGGCTGCGGCTGCTGGGGCCGAACACCAACCTCAACGCCTTCCAGTCCTTCCGCGAGGACCTCCCCGGTCCGGCGATCGCCCTGATCACCCAGTCCGGCCACCAGGGCCGCCCGGTCTACGCCCTGCAGGAACTGGGCATCCGGCTCAGCCACTGGGCGCCGACCGGCAACGAGGCCGACCTGGAGACCGCCGACTTCCTCTCGTACTTCGCCGAGCGGCCGGAGGTCGGCGCGATCGCGGTCTATGCAGAAGGGCTCAAGGACGGCCGCTCGTTCGCGCTCGCCGCCGACCGAGCGGCCCGCAACAAGGTGCCGGTCGTCATGGTCAAGGTGGGCCGGACCGAGACCGGCACCCGCGCCGCCGCCACCCACACCGGCAAGCTCACCGGGTCCGACGCCGTCGCCGACGCCGCCTTCCGCCAGTTCGGCGTGATCCGCGTCGACGCGCTGGACGAGCTCCAGGACACCGCGGCGCTGCTGGCAAGAGCGAGGCCGCCGGCCGCCGAGGGCGTCGTCGTCTACTCCATCTCCGGCGGCACCGGGGCCCACTTCGCGGACCTGGCGACCGCCGCCGGACTGCCGCTGCCCACCCTCCCCGAGGCCAGGCAGGCCGAACTCCACCAGTGGATACCGGAGTACCTGAACGTCTCCAACCCCGTGGACAACGGGGGTCACCCCGTCGGCGACTGGCGCGGCCGGAAGATCATCGACGCGATCCTCGCCGACCCCGCGGTCGGCGTTCTCATCTGCCCGATCACCGGCCCCTTCCCGCCGATGAGCGACCGGCTCGCCCGGGACCTCGCCGAGGCGGCCGAGGCCACCGACAAGCTGGTGTGCGTGATCTGGGGCTCCCCCGTCGGCACCGAGGACGCCTACCGGACCACGCTGCTCGGCTCCTCGCGGGTCGCCACCTTCCGCACCTTCGGCAACTGCGTCACCGCCGTCCGAGCCTGGCTCGACCACCACCGCTTCACCGCCGGCTACCGCTCCCCCTTCGACGACGCCCCGCGCACGCCCTCCTCCTCCGCGCGCAAGGCGCGCGCACTGCTGCACCCGGGCCGCCAGTTGAGCGAGCACGCGGCGAAGCAGCTGCTGCGGGCGTACGGCATCCGCGTGCCGCGCGAGCAACTGGTCACCAGCGCCGCCGGCGCCGTCCGGGCAGCCGCGCTGGTCGGCTACCCCGTCGTCATGAAGGCCTCCGCCGACCGTCTCGCGCACAAGACCGAGCTGGGCCTGGTCAAGATCGGCCTGACCTCCGCCAGCCAGGTCCGCGACGCCTATCGCGAACTCGCCGACATCGCCCGTTACGAGGGCCTGGAACTCGACGGCGTCCTGGTCTGCCAGATGGTTGAGCACGGTGTGGAGATGGTGGTCGGCATGAGCCACGACCCGCTCTTCGGCCCCACCGTCACCGCCGGGATCGGCGGCGTCCTCGTCGAGGTCCTGCAGGACTCGGCCGTCCGCGTACCGCCGTTCGGCGCCGAGACCGCGCGGGACATGCTGCGGCAACTGCGCGGCTCCCGCCTGCTCGACGGTGTGCGCGGCGCGCCGCCCGCCGACACGGACGCGCTCGTCGACGTCATCCTCCGCGTACAGCGCATGGCCCTGGAACTCGGCGACGGGCTCACCGAACTCGACATCAACCCGCTGATGGTGCTGCCGCGCGGGCAGGGCGCCTGCGCCCTCGACGCGCTGGCGGTGTGCCGTTAGGAGTGCACGCATGACTGACTCCCCCCGTGGAGTGGTTACGGAACGTGACGATTCCGTGGATTCCGTTGTACTCCACGTCACCGACAACGGGCTCTCGTGGCTCACCCTCAACCGCCCCCAAGCGATGAACGCCATCACCCATGACCTGCGGGAACGCCTCATCCAAAAATTTCTGGAGGCCTCCGCCGACCCGGCCGTCCGGGCCGTCGTCCTGACCGGTGCCGGCCGGCGGGCCTTCTGCGCGGGGGCCGATCTGCGCGGCGGCCCGGTCGCCGCGGACCGGATCCCCGGCGATGTCGCACGCATGATCCGGACCGGCGCCCAGCGCCTGATCGCCGCCGTCCTCGACTGCGAGAAGCCCGTGATCGCCGCGGTCAACGGCACCGCCGCCGGGCTCGGGGCCCACCTCGCCCTCGCCTGCGACCTCGTCGTGGCCGCCGACACCGCGAAGTTCACCGAGGTCTTCGTCCGCCGCGGGCTCGTCCCCGACGGCGGGGGGGCCTACCTCCTCCCCCGCCTGATCGGGCCGCACCGCGCCAAGGAACTCCTCTTCCTCGGCGACGACCTGCCCGCACCCGCCGCCGAACGCCTCGGCCTGGTCAACCGCGTCGTCCCGGCCGACGACCTCGGCAAGGCCGCCCGCGCCCTGGCCGAACGCCTCGCCGCCGGGCCCACCCGCGCCCTCGCCCTGACCAAGCAGCTCGTCAACGCGGCACTGGACTGCGACCGCGCGACGGCCTTCGCCGCGGAAGCGGCAGCGCAGGAGCAGAACATGACCACCGCCGACGCCCAGGAGGGACTGCGCGCCTTCCTCGAACGCCGCCCACCGGACTTCCGGGGGCGGTGACACCACGAGGTCTCACTCGGCGGATGCCCCGGCCCCGGGCGGCGGCCGGTACTCCTCCAGCAGTCCGGTGCCGTACGCCGGCAGACCGCCCACGAAGACGACCCCGACCACCGCGATCGTCACGACGGAGATCTGGAACGCGACGTGCCGCTGACGCGCCCACCCGGTCCTGCCCTCCGGATCCCGGCGACCCCGTCCGCCCTCTCCACGGCCCTTCACTTCTGACGGGTCGTCAGCTTCAATGGGCGGTGTGATGGGACAAGCAGGCATGGCGGTCGCCGTCGTCCGCTACCTCCGGTCGGCCGGGGCGGTGACGACGGCCGGGCGGGTGGACCCACTGCCGCCGCCCGAACTTCGGGCCGTGCGGCCGGACGAGCGCGCTCCGGTCGATCAGGCCGAATTCCGCAAGGTGCTGGGAAACTTCGCCAGCGGCGTGACGGTGATCGCGGCGCCCGGGGACGGCGCGGAGGGCGGGCCCGCCGGGTTCGCCTGCCAGTCGTTCGCGTCGCTGTCGCTCGATCCGCCGCTGGTCGTGTTCATGGTGGCCCGCACGTCCACCAGCTGGCCGCGCATCGCGCGGGCCGGGGTGTTCTGCGTGAACGTCCTCGGCACGGGCCAGCAGGAGCTGTGCCGCTCCTTCGCCGTGAGCGGAGGGGACAAGTTCGCGCGCGTGGAGTGGGATCCGGCGCCGGTCACGGGATCACCCAGGCTGCGCGGTGTGCCCGCGTGGATCGACTGCGCGATCCACGCGGTGCACACCGGCGGCGACCACCTGGTGGTCGTCGGGCGGGTCCAGGACCTGGGCTGCGCGGAGGAGGGCGGCGATCCGCTGCTCTTCCACCGAGGCCGGTTCGGGCATCTGGCGCCCTGACGCCGGACGCCGTTCCCGGCCGGCCGGCTACGCCGCGAGGGGGAGCGTCCCGGCTGTCGGAGTCGCCTGCCGCCGGATCGCCAGCGCCATGAGCGCCGCCACCGCGCACAGCGCCCCGGAGGCGTACCAGACCAGGTTGTACGAGCCGAAGGCGTCGCGGGCCGCACCGCCGAGGAAGGCCACCAGGGCCGCGCCCACCTGGTGGGAGGCGAGCACCCAGCCGAAGACGATGGCGCTGTCGGCGCCGTAGAACTCACGGCACAGGGCGATGGTCGGCGGCACCGTGGCGACCCAGTCCAGGCCGTAGAAGACGATGAACAGCACCATGGGCGGGTGGACGGCGTCGCCCAGGAGCACCGGCAGGAACACCAGTGACAGTCCGCGCAGTCCGTAGTAGACGGCCAGCAGCCGCCGCGGGCTGAAGCGGTCGGTGAACCAGCCGGAGGCGACAGTGCCCGCGATGTCGAACACACCGATCACGGCGAGCAGGGACGCGGCGGCCGTCACCGGCATCCCGTGGTCGTGAGCCGCGGGCACGAAGTGTGTCTTGACCAGGCCGTTCGTCGACGCGCCGCAGATCGCGAACGTCCCCGCCAGCAGCCAGAAGCGGCCGCCGCGGGCGGCGTTGAGCAGGGCCTTGAGCGCTCTCGCCGCCGCCCCCGTCACCGGCGGGGGCTTGGGCACGAACTCCTCGGCGCCGTACGGGGCCAGGCCCACGTCGGCCGGGTGGTCCCGCAGCAGCAGGTAGACCAGGGGCGCGACGACGAGCGCGGCGCCCGCGACGGTGAGCGCCGCGGCGCGCCAGCCCGCGTGCTCGATGACGACGGAGAGCAGGGGCAGGAAGATCAGCTGTCCCGCCGCGCCGGCCGCCGTCAGGATGCCCGTGACCAGGCCGCGCCGGTGCTCGAACCAGCGGTTGGTGACGGTGGTCGCGAATGCCAGGGCCATGGAGCCGCTGCCCAACCCGACGAGCACGCCCCACAGGAGCACGAGCTGCCAGCTCGCGGTCATGAAGACGGTCAGGCCGGCTCCGGTCGCGATGGTGAGGAGCGCGGCCGCCACGACCCGGCGGATGCCGAAGCGGTCCATGAGCGCGGCGGCGAACGGCGCGGTCAGCCCGTAGAGCGCGAGATTGACCGAGACGGCCAGGCCGATCATGCCCCGTGACCAGCCGAACTCGCTGTTCAGCGGCTCGATCAGCAGTCCGGGCAGGGACGCGAAGCCGGCGGCGCCGATGAGCGTGACGAAGGCGGCGGCGGCCACGGACCACGCGCGGTGGATCCGGGGCCTGCGGGACGGCCAGGAAAGGGCGGGGCCCCTGTCCTCGAGGGGCTGCACGGGAAGCTCGGGAGTCTGCGTCACCAGGTCAGCATCCGGCATCGGTATGCGCGGAAACGAGTGGCCGGATGGTCATGTTGTGCAAGGATCGGGCCATGGCCGAATCCATGGAGACGCCTTCACGGACCGCCCATCCCGGCAAGCCCGTTCGCCACCGGGTCGCCGTCCTGGTGCAGCACGGTGTGATCCCCTTCGAAGTGGGCATCCCGCACCGCATCTTCGGCGGCGCGAGGGACTCCGAAGGGGTCGATCTGTACGAGGTGGTGACGTGCTCCCCCCACGGTCCGGGGCCGGTACGCGCCGATGCCGACTTCGAGATCAACGTCGCCCACGGCCCCGAGGCGCTGGAGACGGCCGACACCGTCATCGTCCCCGCCGCCCACGAGCGCAGCAGCGCGCACGCCGAGGGCCGGCTGCCGGACGAGCTGACGGCCGCGTTCGCGCGCATCCGTCCCGAGACCAGGCTGGTCTCCATCTGCACCGGCTCGTACTTCCTCGCCGCGGCGGGCTACCTGGACGGGCTGCGCGCCACCACCCACTGGTCGAGCACCGACCACTTCCAGAGGCTCTTCCCCCAGGTGAAGGTCGAGCCCGACGTCCTGTACGTCGACAACGGCAACATCCTCACCTCCGCGGGCGTCGCCTCCGGCATCGACCTGTGCCTGCACCTCGTACGCCGCGACCACGGCACCGCCGTCGCCAACGCCAGCGCCCGCCGTACGGTCGTGCCGCCGTACCGGGAGGGCGGCCAGGCCCAGTACATCCAGCGGCCCGTCCCCCAGCCGCTGCAGGCCACCACGGCCGCGGCGCGCTCCTGGGCGCTGGACCGGCTCGACCAGCCGCTGACGCTGCGCGAACTGGCCGAGCGGGAGGCGATGAGCGTGCGCACCTTCACCCGCCGTTTCCGCGAGGAGGTCGGCACCAGCCCCGGTCAGTGGCTGACGCAGCAGCGCGTCGAACGCGCCCGGAACCTCCTGGAGTCCAGCGACCTCTCGGTCGACCAGGTCGCCCGGGAGGCCGGGTTCGGCACGGCGGCCTCCATGCGGCAGCATCTGCAGACCGCGCTCGGCGTCTCGCCCACCGCCTACCGGCGTACTTTCCGGGCCACGACGGCGGTCTGATCCCGCTCAGAAGGTCAGCACACCCCGCGCCACGCGGCCGCCGCGGGCGTCCTCGGCCGCCTTGGCGAAGTCCTCCACCGGGTAGGTGCGGGTGACGAGTTCGTCCAGCAGGAGCCGGCCCTGCCGGTACAGGTCCGCGTAGAGGGCGATGTCGCGCTGCGGCCGGGAGGAGCCGTAGCGGCAGCCCAGGATGGACTTGTCGAGGTACATGGAGGAGACCAGGAACGACGCCTCGGCGTCGGCCGGCGGCACGCCGAGCAGGACGGCCTGACCGTGGCGGTCCAGGAGGTCGACGGCCTGGCGGATGAGCCCGGTGTGGCCGACGCACTCGAAGACGTGGTCGGCGCCGGTGGGCAGCAGCGCCCGTACCGCCTCGGCCGAGTCGACGAAGTCGGTGGCGCCGAACAACCTCGCAGGCTCCTCCTTCGCCGGATTGGTGTCGACGGCCACGATCCGGGAGGCGCCGGCGATGCGGGAGCCCTGCAGCACGTTCAGGCCGATGCCGCCGGTGCCGATGACGACGACCGTGTCGCCGAGGTCGACCCGGGCACGGTTGAGGGCGGCACCGACCCCGGTCAGGACCCCGCAGCCGATCAGCGCGGCGGAGGTGAGGGGGATGCCGGCGGGGATCGGGACCGCCTGGACGGCCTTGACGACGGTCAGTTCGGCGAAGGCCGAGTTGGATGCGAAGTTGAACAGCGGCTCGCCCTGACGGCTGAAGGGCCTGCCGGGACGGCCGATGGCCTTGCGGCACATCGTCGGGCGGCCGCGGTCGCAGTCCGGGCAGGTGCCGCAGTTGGCGAGGGTGGACAGGGCCACGTGGTCGCCGGGCGCGACGTGCGTGACCCCGGCGCCGGTGGCCTCGACGACGCCCGCTCCCTCGTGACCGAGGACGACGGGCACGGGGAAGGGGATGACCCCGTCGATGACGGACAGGTCGCTGTGGCAGAGCCCGGCCGCGCGGATGCGGACCAGCACCTCGCCGGGGCCCGGTGCCCGGACCTCCAGGTCGTCGACGACCGCGGGCTGCGTCCCGTCGAAGATGACGCCTCTCATCACCACACCACCGCCTGGAGTTCGCTGTAGGCGTGCAGTCCGAAGGAGCCGCCGTCCCGCCCGACCCCGCTGTGCTTGAAGCCCCCGAAGGGTGTCTCGGGATGGCGCTGCACGGTATTGATGCCGACGTTGCCGCTGCGCAGGCGGGCGGCCAG
Source organism: Streptomyces sp. NPDC001070 (assembly GCF_053598835.1). Lineage (NCBI taxonomy): Bacteria > Bacillati > Actinomycetota > Actinomycetes > Kitasatosporales > Streptomycetaceae > Streptomyces > Streptomyces sp. NPDC001070. The sequence continues at coordinate 278,569 of NZ_JBSFLB010000003.1, read as the reverse complement.
GGCCCAGGCGCGGGCGGTGTCGGCGGCGAAGACGTAGTCGTACAGGCCGTAGGGGGTGCCGTTGGCGATCTCGACGGCCTCGTCCTCGGTGTCGTACGGGAGGGCGGCGACGACGGGACCGAAGATCTCCTCCTGGGCCACCGTCATGTCCGGTGTGACGTCCGCGAGGAGCGTGGGGGCCACGTAGTAACCGGGCTTGAGGTCCGGGCGCGTGCCGCCGGTGATCACGCGGGCGCCCTGCTCGCGGGCGCCCGCGACGTACGCCTCGACGCGGTCGCGCTGGGCTGCGGTGATGAGCGGCCCGACGACCGTGGAGTTATCCACAGGGTCCCCGACCTTCAGGGAACGGGCGTACTGTTCAAGGGCGGTGATCACCTGCTCGTACTGACCGCGGGGGACGAGCACACGGGTCGGCGCCGTGCAGATCTGACCTGAATGGAATGCCCATGTTGAACCGACAGCAGATACCGCTGATCTGAGGACGCCGGGGCCGGCGTCCTCGAGGATGATCGCCGCACCCTTGCCGCCCAGTTCCATCAGGGTCCGCTTCATCGACGCGCCCGCGACGCGGGCGATCGCCTGCCCGACCGCCGTCGAGCCGGTGAAGCTGATCATGGCGACGCCGGGGTGCGCGACGAGTGCCTCGCCGGCCGCGGCGCCCGAGCCGGTGAGGACGTTGAACACCCCGTCGGGCAGTCCGGCCTCCCGCATGATCCCGCCGAGCAGCAGACAGGTCAGCGGGTCCTGGGGCGCGGGCTTGGCGACGACAGTGTTGCCCATGGCCAGGGCGGGGGCGACCTTGCCGGCCAGATTCACCAGGGGGAAGTTGTAGGAGGTGATGCAGGCGACGACGCCCACCGGACGCCGTACCGCCGCCGCGTTGACCAGCCCGCCGGGGGCGAGCGGCGAGGCCTTCACGGGCTGTGGTGCGAAGGGGATCGTGTCCGGTTCCAGCGCGCCCCGCGCGTAGCGCCGGAAGCGGTCCACCGCTGTAGGAATCTGCATGCTCGACGCGACACGGATCGTCGCTCCCGTCTCCTGCTGGAGCAGCGGTACGAGATCCACCGACCGCGAGGCGAGGACGTCCGCGATCCGCTCCAGGATCGCGGCGCGCCCCGCCGGGCTCGTACGGGACCAGCCCTCGTACGCCTCCCGGGCGGCGCGCACCGCGGCGTCCACGTCCGCCGGGCCCGCTTCGGGGGCGTGTCCGACGGTCTCCTCCGTGGCCGGATTGACAACTGGATAGTGTGCTCCGGCCGGTTCGTGCCACCGGCCGCCGATCCAATGGCCGTACGTCCCGTCGCTGTTCATCCGCGAGGCTCCTTCGGGAGGCCGAGCACCCGCTCGGCGATGATCGTGCGCTGGATCTCGTCCGAGCCGCCGTAGATGGTGTCGGCACGGCTGAAGAGGAACATCCGCTGGGTCTCGTCGAGTTCATAGGGCCGCTCCGGCTCCCACGGCGCGGGACCCGTGGCGGCGGGCGCGCCGCGGACGGCGACGGCCAGTTCGCCGAGCCGCTGGTGCCAGCCGCCCCACAGCAGCTTGGCGACGCTGGGGGCGGCCGGGTCGGCGGTGCCCAGAGTGCGCAGGGCGTTCCAGCGCATGGTGCGCAACTCGGCCCACTGACGCACCAGCTGGTCCCGGAGCACGGGGTCGGCGGCCGCCCCGGAGGCGACGGCCCGGTCGACGACCTGGTGCAGTTCGCGTTCGAAGCCGATCTGCTGCACGAGGGTGGACACCCCGCGCTCGAAACCCAGGAGGGACATCGCGACCTGCCAGCCGTTGCCCTCACCTCCGACGACGTGAGCGGCGTCGGCGCGGGCCCCGTCGAAGAAGACCTCGTTGAACTCGGCGGTCCCGGTGAGCTGGCGGATGGGGCGCACTTCGACCCGCCCGGCCTGGTCCATGGGGACGAGCAGGAAACTCAATCCGTGGTGACGGCGGGACGCCGGGTCGGTGCGGGCCAGGACGAAGCACCAGTCGGCGTCCTGCGCGAGGGAGGTCCAGATCTTCTGGCCGCTCACGCGGTAACAGGGGCCTTCGGCGTCGCGGTCCGCGGTGGCGGCGGTGCGGACACCGGCGAGGTCGGAGCCCGCTCCGGGCTCGCTGTAGCCCTGGCACCACAGTTCCTCGCCACGGGCGATCGCGGGCAGGAAGCGGTCCCGCTGGGCGGAGGTGCCGTGCGCCTCCAGAGTGGGCGCCAGCAGGTTCTCCCCGATGTGCCCGGAGCGGGTGGGCGCCTCGGCCCTGGCGTACTCCTCTCCCCAGGCGACCTGCTGGGGCAAGGCGGCGCGCCGGTTGCCGTAGTCGCCCCGCCATCCGAGGCCGATCCATCCGGCTGCGCCGAGCTCCCGTTCCCACTCCCTGCCGGGAGCGCGGTCCGGGTGTGCGGTCAGCCACGCCCGGGCCTCCGCGCGGAAGGCCTCCGTCTCCGGGCCGAAGGTGAAGTCCATGGTCCGCTCTCTCCTCGGTGCCGGGCCGTCACTGCCCTCGGGAGGCGGCCGCGGCGGCGCGCATGGCCTCGAGCTGGGCGAGCATCGGCATGGGGTCGGTGCCGACCGTGCCGGGCAGGGCGGCAGCGATGCGCTGCGGTGTCCAGCCCTCGCCGTCGGCGTAGGCGGCGCGCAGTTCACGGGGCTGGGCCCAGACCGCGATCTTGGGTCCGGCGACGGTGTAGACCTGCCCGGTGATGTCGCGGGCCTGGTCGCTGAGGAGGAAGACGACCATGGCCGCGACGTCCTCGGGCTCCCCGATCTCGGTCAGTTCCATGGGCACGCCGGCGGACATGCGGGTGCGTGCCACGGGGGCGACGCAGTTGGCGGTCACGCCGTAGCGGTGCAGTCCGAGTGCGGCGCTGCGCACCAGCGAGATGATGCCGCCCTTCGCCGCGGAGTAGTTGGCCTGGGAGACGCTGCCCTGGTGGTTGCCGCTGGTGAAGCCGATGAGGGTGCCGGAGCCCTGCCGGCGCATCACGGCGGAGGCGGCGCGGAAGACGGTGAAGGTGCCCTTCAGGTGGGTGGCGAGCACGGGGTCCCACTCGTCCTCGGTCATGTTGAAGAGCATGCGTTCGCGCAGGATCCCGGCGACGCAGGCGACACCGTCGACCCGGCCGTAGGTCTCCACGGCGGTGGTGACGATCCGTTCGCCGCCCGCCATGGCCGAGACGTCGTCGGCCACCGCGACGGCCTCGCCGCCGGCCGCCCCGATCTCCTTCACCACGGCTGCCGCGACCTCGCTGGTCGGCTCGCTGCCGTCGACCGCGACACCGAAGTCGTTGACGACGACCCTGGCGCCCTCGGCAGCGCACGCGAGGGCGACGGCCCGCCCGATGCCGCGCCCGGCTCCGGTGACCGCGACGACCTTTCCGCTCAGGAAGTTGCCCACGTCCGGTCCCGCCCCTTCTCAGAGTTTCTGACGGACCGTTAGATTTTAGGAGCACGTACGCACCCCAGCACAAGCCCTGAGACCGGGAGGCAGCGATGGCGTTCCCCGCCGAGTTCCACGACATCGCCAAGCGCGTCAACAACTGGGGCCGCTGGGGTGAGGACGACGAGACCGGCACACTCAACCTGATCACCGACGAGGTGGTCCGCGCGGCAGCCGGCGCCGTGCGCAGCGGGCGCCGCGTGCCGCTCGCACTGCCCCTGCAGCAGGACGGGGTGCAGACGGGCATGATCCCGGGCCGGGTCAACCCACTGCGCACCATGGTGATGCTCAACCACGAGATGTTCGGTCCCGGCACGGTCGCCACCAGCGACGACATCGTCACCATGGGCCTGCAGGCGGCGACCCACTGGGACGCCCTGACCCATGTCTCGCACTCGGGACGCATCTACAACGGCCGCCCCGCCGGGTCCATCACGGCCCACGGCGGCGCCACCTTCAGCGGCATCGAGAAGATCACGACACTGCTCTCCCGCGGTGTCCTGCTCGACGTCGCCCGCGCCCGTGGCGCCGACCGCCTGCCCGGCGACCACGCCGTCACCCCCGACGACCTGGACGTGGCCGAGCAACTGGCCCGCACCACCGTCCGCGCAGGCGACATCGTGCTGGTCCGCACCGGCCAGATGCGGGTGTATCTGGCGGGCGACAAGCACGCCTACGCCTTCCCGTCACCGGGGCTGTCGGTGCGCACTCCCGAGTGGTTCCACGCCCGTGATGTGGCCGCGGTCGCCAACGACACCCTGACCTTCGAGATCTTCCCGCCGGAGATCGACGATCTGTGGCTCCCCGTCCACGCCCTCGACCTGGTGGAGATGGGCATGCCGCAGGGCCAGAACTGGAATCTGGAGGCACTGTCCGAGGCCTGCGCCGAGGAGGGGCGGTACGAGTTCCTGCTGGACGCCACACCGCAGCCCTTCGTGGGCGGGGTCGGCAGCCCGGTGGCGCCGGTCGCGGTGCTGTGAGGACCGTCCCTGCGCTCAGAGGCTCACAGGCTCAGAAGGCGGGGCGGCCGATCAGCCCGCCCATGGACTGCGCCGGGACGATCGCGGGGCGCTCGCAGCGGTCGATCTCGCACCAGATCTGCTTGCCCGCGCCCTCGCGCTGCCAGCCCCAGCGGTCCGCGAGGCCGTCCACGAGTTCCAGCCCCCGGCCGCCGGTCTCGTCGTTGTCGGCGTGCCGCGGGCGCGGCGGCGCCTCGCTGGTGTCGGCCACCTCGACGCGGACGGTCTCCTGCTCACCGTTCTGCGCGGCGCCGGAGGAACGGAAGAGCATCCGCAGCACGGCGGGACAGCCGGTGTGCACGACGGCGTTGGTGACCAGTTCGGAGATGAGCAGGATGAGCGTCTCGGCGACCGGCTCGTCGGCTCCTATACCGGAGCCCGCGAGACGCGAGCGGGCCCACCGACGGGCCCGGCCCACCTCCGCGGGGTCGGGGCCGACCTCAAGCTGAACCTGGAGCACCTGCACCGCTCACACCATCCGAACCGGCGGACACATCGCCTCGCGCCTCGGCAGGGTCACCGTACGTGACCTCTTCACGACACAGCATGATTGCCCCGCGGTCACCGCAACAAGCGCTTCGGGCATATTCCAGCGCAAGGGGGTACGAGTGCTGCATACTGTGCGGGGCTCATTACGGGGCGAAATCGAACAGCCGGGTACAGGCAGATCGCCGAGCCCAGAGGCCCCGCCACTGCCACATCCGTTGCGTTTCGCCATCGCACGCACCCGATGGAGCGTACCCGAGGCAGCCGCCGACTCCACGGCGTGACGAGTCACACCTCGGACACAACCCGATATCGACACTCGGGGACTACTTATCCGTGACGAATGCGACATAACTCTCTAAACATCCCAAAGAGAGTCATTCATCAGACGCTCCGCCAGCGCCTCCTCACACTCCGCCACGGAACGGCCCCGGCTCCGCAGGACCCATGACCGCTTGATGTGGAGATGCACCTCCGCCTCCCAGGTGAAACCCATCCCGCCGAATATCTGCAGGCAGTCCCGGGCGTTGCGAACGGCCGCCTCGTCCGCCAGCACCCGCGCGGCCGCCGTCTCGGCGCGGTCGCCGGTCACCGCCGCGGCATAGAGCGCCGTGCGCGCCATCTCGGTCCTGACCAGCATGTCCGCGCACAGGTGCTTGACCGCCTGGAAGGACCCGATGGGCCGCCCGAACTGCTCCCTGGTCCCGGCGTACCGCACGGAGAGCTCCAGGGTGCGCGCCGCGCTGCCGGTCTGCTGTGCCGAGGTCAGCAGCTCACCCTCTGCTCCGCCGGCGACGGGCTCACCTCCGGCCACCCGGTGCAGCGGGGTGAACGGATCCACCGAGCGGACCGGCTCGGCCTTGTCGTACGAACCCAGCACGTGGTCGGACTCCGCCAGCCACTCGGCCAGCTCGCCGTCCACCGCGGTGACGACCGTCGTGCCGTCGGCGGCCCCCGGCACGCGACCGGCCGCCAGGTGCGTCGTCACCAGCGGCCCCGGCAGCAGTGCCCGCCCGGCCTCCTCGAAGACGAGCACCGCCTCCGGCAGCCCCAGCCCGAGCCCGCCCCGCCCCTCCGGCAGACGCAGTGCGAAGAACCCGGCCTCCCCCAGCGCCCGCCACACAGCCCGGTCCAGAGCCACCGGGGTCCCGGCGGCCGCCCCGGCGGCGTCCTCCCGCAGACGGCCGGACGGATAGACCCGCGCCAGCAGCCCACGGGTGCCGATGGCGAGCGCCCGCTGCTCCTCGGTGAGGCGGAAGTCCACGGCAGCTCACTCCCCCTTCGGCAGGCCGAGGATCCGCTCGGCGACGATGTTCCGCTGGATCTGCGACGTACCGGCCGCGATGGTGTACGAGAGCGAGGACAGCCGGTCCGCCGTCCACGGACTCTCCGCGTCCAGGGCCCCGGCAGGACCGAGGACCTCGGCGGCGGTGTCGTACAGCTCCTGGCGCGCGTGCGAGTAGCGCAGTTTGAGGACCGAGCCGCCGACGTCCGGGGAACCGGCGCTCACGTTCCACTGGATCAGCCGCCACAGGACCCCGAACTCCGCCGCCAGCCGGCCCAGCCGGCGCCGCAGCACCGGATCGTCCCAGGCCCCCGTTCCGCGGGCGGTCCGCGCCAGTTCGCGCAGGGTCCGCCGGCAGGCGACGACCTCTCCGGCGAAAGCGGTGCCGCGCTCGAAGGAGAGGGTGACCATCGTGACCCGCCACCCGTCGTTCTCCGCCCCGACCCGGTTGGCGACCGGCACACGCACCTCGTCCAGGAAGACCTCGGCGAACTCCGCCGTCCCGGCGAGGGTCCGCAGCGGCCGCACCGTGACGCCCGGTGCGTCCATCGGCATCGCGAGCCAGCTGATGCCCCGATGCCGGGGCACGCCGGGATCGGTGCGCACCAGCAGTTCGCACCAGTCGGCGACCTCGGCGTGCGAGGTCCAGATCTTCGACCCGGTCACCACATAGGCGTCGCCGTCGCGCACCGCGCGCGTCCGCAGCGCGGCCAGGTCCGAGCCCGCCCCGGGCTCACTGAACCCCTGGCACCACACCTCGTCCCCGCGCAGCACCGGGGGCAGCCACCGCTCGCGCTGCTCGGCCGTCCCCTCGGCGGCGATGGTGGGACCGGCGTGCAGCAGGCCGACGAAGTTCGCGCCGACGTAGGGGGCTCCGGCCTGCTCGGTCTCCTCCAGGAAGATCAGCCGCCGGGTCGGGTCGGCGTTCCAGTGGACATCGGCGTATCCCGCCTCGTGCAGGATCCGCTGCCAGCCGGTGTCGTACGCCCGCCGGGCGGGCCAGTCGGCGGGATCCGGCGCGGGCGGCAGCGTGGGCAGCACCCCGGCGAGCCACGCCCGCAACTCACCCCGGAACGCCTCCTCCGCCTCGGTGTACGTCAGGTCCACCGGTCCGGCTCCAGCCCCAGCATGCGAATGGCGTTGCCGCGCATGAGCTTGTACACCGTCTCGTCGTCGAGGCCCTTCACATGGTCGAGGGCGACCTCCCTGGTGTGCGGGAAGGTCGAGTCGACGTGCGGGTAGTCGGTCTCGAAGGTCGCGTTGTCACGGCCGACGACGTCGATCGAGGCGACACCGTGCTTGTCGCGGAAGAAGCAGCAGAAGATCTGCCGGTAGTAGTAGGTGGACGGCGGCTCGGGGATCAGGTCGCGCACGCCGCCCCACGCCCGGTGCTCCTCCCAGACGTCGTCGGCCCGCTCCAGGGCGTACGGGATCCAGCCCATCTGCCCCTCGCTGTAGGCGAGCTTGAGCCGGGGGTGGCGCACCAAGACGCCACTGAACAGGAAGTCCATCATCGAGGCCATCGCGTTGTTGAAGGAGAGCGAGGCCTGGACGGCGGGCGGCGCGTCCGGGGATGCGGCCGGCATCTGCGAGGACGAGCCGATGTGCATGTTCACCACCGTCCCGGTCTCCTCGCACACCGCGAAGAAGGGGTCCCAGTGGCCCGAGTGGATGCTGGGCAGCCCCAGGTGGGTCGGGATCTCGCTGAAGGTGACGGCCCGCACCCCGCGTGCCGCGTTGCGCCGGATCTCGGCGACGGCCAGGTCGATGTCCCACAGCGGGATCAGGCAGAGCGGGATCAGCCGGCCGCCGCTGTCCCCGCACCACTCCTCGACCATCCAGTCGTTGTAGGCGCGGACGCACGCGAGGGCGACCTCCTTGTCCTTGGCCTCGGCGAAGGTCTGGCCGCAGAACCGCGGGAAGGTGGGGAAGCAGAGCGAGCCCTCGACGTGGTTGAGGTCCATGTCGGCGAGCCGGGCCTTGGGGTCCCAGCAGCCACGCCGCATCTGATCGCGGGTGATGCCCTCCAGGGTCATCTCGTCCCGGTCGAAGCCGACGGCGGCGATGTTCCGCTTGTACGGGAACTTCAGGTCCTCGTAGATCCACCAGTCGGTCGGCGGCCCGTCCGGGTCCATCGTGATCTGGTACTTGCCGCCGATGTAGGCGAGCTCGCCGATCCCGGCGGTCAGCGGCTGGGGCCCGCGGTCCCGGTACTTCGCCGGCAGCCAGGTCTCGAAGAGATGTGCGGGTTCGATCACGTGGTCGTCGACGCTGATGATCCGGGGCAGTTGCATCGCTCTCCGCCCTTTCCTGAATCTGATGGACCGTCAGATTCACAGTACGCCCGCCACCCCGAACCGTCCATCGACGACGCGCGAAGCCTGGACCGCGCCCGGCCGGACGCCTACGCTCCGGGCGAGCGGACCTGACACGTCGTCAGTTCAATGGCTGGGAGGAGAAGAGATGCGAAGCCTGGGCGATTCGCCGACCCTCTGGGCGCTCATCGCGGGGCGGGCCGCCCTGACCCCCGGCGCTCCGGCCCTGCTCGACACCGACGACCGCCGGATCACCTTCGGGCAGCTGCGCGACCGCGCCGAGCGGGTGGCCGCCGGACTGCACGCCCGGGGCATCCGGCCCGGCACCTCGGTGGCCTGGCAGCTGCCGACCCGGATCGAGACGGTGATCCTGTCGGCCGCCCTCGCCCGGCTGGGCACCGTGCAGACCCCGATCATGCCCTTCTACCGCGACCACGAGGTCGGCCACATCCTGCGCCAGACCGGCCCCGCCCTCTTCGCCGTACCCGGCGAATGGCGCGGCTTCGACCACACGGCGATGGCGCGGCGCCTCGGCGCGGAACAGGTCCTGACCGCGTACGACTCCCTCCCGGACGGCGACCCGGACGCCCTCCCCGCCCCGCCCTCCGACGGCACGCGGGTCCGCTGGATCTACTGGACCTCGGGCACCACCTCCCAGCCGAAGGGCGTCCTGCACACCGACCGGAGCCTCATCGCCGGCGGCTCCTGCCTCGCCCGAGCCCTGGAACTCGGCCCGGACGACGTCGGCTCGATCGCCTTCCCGTACGCGCACATCGGCGGCCCCGACTACCTGGTCATGCTGCTCCTGTGCGGTTTCCCTGCCCTCCTGCTGGAGCACTTCTCGCTCCCGGAGTCCCTGGAGGCGTACCGCAGGCACGGGGTCACCATGGCGGGCGGCAGCACCGCCTTCTACTCCCTCTTCCTCGCCGAGCAGCGCAAGCAGCCCCCCGGCGACAGGATCATCCCGACCCTGCGGCTGCTCTCCGGCGGCGGCGCCCCCAAGCCGCCCGAGCTGTACCACGAGGTCGTCCGCGACCTCGGCTGCGCCCTCGCACACGGCTACGGCATGACCGAGGCCCCCATGATCACGATGGGCTCACCGCGCGACCCGGTCGACCGGCTCGCCACCACCGAGGGCCGCCCGCCCGCCGCCATGGAGATACGGATCGCCGAGGACGGTGAGGTCCGGCTGCGCGGCGAGGCCGTGTGCCAGGGCTACACCGACCCCGAGCTCACCAAGCAGGCCTTCGACGAGGACGGCTTCCTGCGTACCGGTGACGTCGGCAGGCTGACCCCGGACGGCTACCTGGTCCTCACCGGACGGCTCAAGGACATCATCATCCGTAAGGGTGAGAACGTCTCGGCCAAGGAGATCGAGGAACTGCTCTACACCCACCCCGGCGTCGCCGACGCCGCCGTGATCGGCCTGCCCGATCCCGAGCGCGGGGAACGCGTCTGCGCCGTCGTCGAGCAGCCGCCGGAGGCCGAAGCGCTCACCCTCGCCGAGGTAACCGCCTTCCTGCGCGGGGCGGGTCTGGCCGTCCACAAACTCCCCGAACAGCTCGAGGTCGTCGACGCGCTGCCCCGCAACGAGACCCTGCGCAAGGTCCTCAAGTACCAGCTCAGGGAGCGCTTTACGAAAGCGTGAGGCACGTCCGGCGCAAAGCCGCGTACCCTCCTCCGCAAGAGTTCCAGAGGGGAAGGGTCACGGTGGGCACACAGGACGGCCAGGACCGGGCGCGCGACGGCCTGGACGAAGGTCCCGGCAAGGGTCCGGACAGCGGCCCGCAGGACGGCCTGCCAGATCCCCCGGAGCTGCTCCGCCTCGGCGACGCGGCCCTCGACGCGGGCGAACTCATGGACGCCCGCGCCCACTTCGAGACCGCCGAGCGACTGCTGGCCGCGGATCCCGAGGCCCCTGCCGCCCGGCGCGCGGCGGCGCTGCGCGGCCGGGCCGTATCCCATCTGCTGGCGGGCGAGGTGCGGTACGCCTCCCACCTGCTGGAGGAGGGCATCGCCCGGCTCGAGCAGCAGACCGCCGCGGGGGACGGCCGGCCGGACCCCGACGCCCTGCTGATGCTGCACATCGCCGCCATCGGCCCCTACACCGACCTGGGTGCCTACACCCGGGCCGCCCACGCGGCGGAGCAGGCCCTCAACCTGGCTCCCGAGGCGGGCGACCCGGCCCTGGTCGCCCAGATGCACCGCAGCATCGCCCGCACCCTGATCGTCGCGGGACGCACCGACGAGGCCGAGGCGTCCCTGGCCAAGGCGCAGGAACTCTTCCAGCGCCTGGAATTGCACACGGACCTGGCCCACTGCCACTGGATGCGCGGCTACGTCCACTCCCAGGACGGCGGCGACCTGGAGCAGGCCGAGCGCGAGTTGCGCACCGCCCGCGACATGCTGTCCGCCGGCCGGTCCGTGCTCTTCACCGTGCAGGTGGAGGTGGAACTGGCGGACGTGCTGCGACGGCGCGGCAAGCCCGCAGAGGCCGAGGAGCTGCTGACCCGGCTGCTGGACGAACTGGGCCCGTGGCGTGGCGCCGTCCACGCGGGCGGCGCGCACCGGCTGCTGGGTCTGCTGGCGGAGGAGCGCGGCGACCCGGAGGCCGCGGAAGAGCACTACGTGTCCGCCCTCGCGCTGCTGGAGCGCGCGGGCGCCGCCGGCGACCTGGCGGACATCTGCCGGCTGCTGGGCGACCTGCTGCGCCGCTCCGGCCGGGTGGAGGCGGCGCTGGACGCCTACCGGACGGGTCTGGGCCACCGCGCGGCGATCGGCACCACGACGCTGGGCCCCGCGCCCGCCGACTCCTGACGGTCCTCGCGGTCACGTCCGGCCCCGCGCCCGGTCACCGGGCCGGGGCCCGCCGGGCGTGATCAGGAGGTGCGGACGGTGTTCACATAGCTCGTGCCGTTGCCGGCGAGCTCGTTCACGGCCTTCTGCACCTCCGGCAGGGACTGGGCCTTTTCGGCGTCGTGGTAGAACCAGTCGACCTTCATGTCCCAGGTGCGCTTCCCGGTGAACGGCAGGTCCACGAACCACGCGTTGAAGTTCACGGACATGTTCGCGGTCGGGTAGTACGTGCCCATGGTGCGGAAGAGCTCATGCCCGTCGAGGCTGTAGGTCACGACTCCGTTCGCGGCCGTGGTCACCAGGGTGTGCCACCCCTTGAGGCTGGACGTCGTGGCCCGGGTGACCCGGTCCCCGTCCTCGGCGCTGTGCCAGGTCGTCGTGTCGAGCCGCGGCCCCGGGGCGCCCCAGCCGCCGTTCGGCTGGTACTCGTTGTCGAGTTCGCTGTACCGGACCCGGTGGTGGGGCGAGATCATGTAGAAGCTCTCGTTGATGTGATCGCCGTTGCCGCCGCTCGTGGGCTCGTCCGTGAAATGGATCCGGGCGGCGTAGGTGCCGGTCAGGAACGTGGTGCCGAAGGTGTGCACCTCGGCCTGGCCGGTGCCCTGCTTCGTCCCGTCGGTGGCGGCCCTCAGCCGCAGGACCTGGCCGCCCAGGGCGTCCTTGTCCGAGGGGAAGCTGACGCCGTCCGCCGACCAGGTGTCCCGGATGCCGGGACCTCCCGTACTGGTGCGGACCAGCCAGCCGTGCGCGTGCAGCGCCGGGTCGTGGGGACCGCTGTAGTGGAAGTCGTCGAACACGATCCCGGCGGGAGGGGCGGTCCGCCCGCCGGAGGCGGGGGCGGGGCCGGAGGCGCTCCGGGCCGACGCCCCGGCGGCGCCCCTCGGCTCGTCGCCCCAGACGTGCCTGCCGCCCAGGTAACCGGTCACCAGCTTCGAGGCCTTGAACGTGTCGTGCGCGGCGCTGAACGACCGGTCGTCGCGCTGGTCCAGCTGCCCGCCGCCGGGGCGGTACAGCTGCAGCCCGATGGCTCCGCTCTTGGCCCCCGGTGCCAGCGTGCCCGCGGCGGTGGTGAAGGTGACCTCGAGGTAGTGGTCGGCGGTGGCGGTGGACTCGCGCATCGCCACGGTCCTCCCGGCGATGTTCGAGCACCCGACGGACGCCTGGACGCAGTTGAAGGTGTACGGAGAGCCGCCGTCCTGCGTGAAGTAGTACCGGATCGCCACGTCGTCCAGACGCACCCGCTTGCCGGAGGTGTTCACGACCTCCAGCCAGGGCCGTGCGGTGGCGGCGGTCGCCGCTGCCCCCGCCTTGTACCGGACGGTGAGCTCCGGGGGCGGCTGATGCGCGTCACGCCAATGGGGATAGAGCGCGGTACCGCCCGCGGCCACGGCGATCACCAGGAACATCAGCTTGACCGCCGACCAGGCGCGGCGTCGCGGACTCGGCCGGCGGCCGGGGTGAGCGGGCCGGGAGGAGGGACGGGGGGAAGGGCGGGCAGAGCCCACAGAAGCTCCCGATGCTGTGGAGGGGCGATGCCGAGGGCATGCCGTGCGGGCGCGGGAATCCGCTCAGGACAGGCGCACGGTGCCCGGCCCGGCGCCGTGTTCGTCCCGGGCGGCGGCGTGCCGCCGCGGGGCGGGGAGACCGGAAGTCCGCGGCGCGCTCCGGGCGTAGCCGTCGTACGCGGGCGCGTTCCGGTGTTCCCCGGCGCTCTGCCACCGCTGGTGCGGGACGCCGCTCTGCGAGGCAAGGGCGGGGGCGGGGGCGGGGGCGGGGCCGGTCTGCACCGGGATGTGGACGTCCGCGTTCGCACCACCGACCTCGATCCGGGCGCGGGTGCCCCAGTTGGTACTCCGCAGGGTCGCCAGCGACCACAGCCGCAGCGGCAGCAGCAAGCCGATGTTGAGCAGCGCGTACAGCGGGGCCGCGAGGAACGTCAGCACCCGGTCGACGAGCCTCACCTGCGCGGCGCCGCGCAGGTAGTGGACGGAGCGGACCCACGCCATGAGGCACATGTAAGCGACGTAGCCGACGAGCAGCGTCCAGCCCTGCGGGTGCAGGGAGATCGCGACGAGCGAGGCGAGCAGCCCCGCGGTGAAGGCGACCCAGGTGACGAGTTCGACGAGGTTGAGCCACCAGTACATGCGGCGCAGCCGGAACTTGGCGAAGAGCAGGAACCCCTCGCGGATGAAGGACTTGCCCCAGCGGATCTGCTGGCGGACGTAGTGGCCGAGGCGCTCGGGGACATCGGTGTAGCCGACGGCGGAGGGCTGGATCAACGACAGCCCCTCGGTGAGGCAGTAGTAGGTCAGGCGGCGGTCGTCGCCGAAGGTCGCGGGGCGTCCGAGGAACCGCTGGTCGAGGAAGTCGTCGAGGTGCTTGCGGACGACCCATCCGCGGTACATCGCCAGGGACCCGCAGGCGCACAGAACCGAACCCAGGCGGGAGTAGGCGACCCGCTCGCCCAGGAAGGCGTTGACGTACCGCATGTCGATGAGGCGCGTGAGGAGGTTGATGCTGCGGTTGTGCGCGAGCACCAGTCCGGTGACGCACTGCACGCGGCGCTTCGTGAAGGGCTCGGCGAGCTCGGCGACGGCGTGCCGGTCGAGCACGGTGTCGGAGTCGATGCAGAGGTACACGTCCGCGAGCGGCTCCCGCCGGAAGCCCGCGGCGAGGCCGTGGCGCTTGCCGCGGTTGTCGGGGAAGCGGATGAAGTCGAGCCGCACCCCGGCGTGCTGGAACCGTGGGCGCATCTCCTCGATGAGGGCGCCGGCGGAGTGGTCGGCGGAGCAGTCGTCGACGACGGTCAGGGACTGCGGCATCAGGGTCTGCGCGAGGATCGACTCCAGGCATCGGCGCAACATCGCCGGTGACTCGTTGTAGACCGTGACCACGCCGTGAACACGAAAACGGTTCACCGGCCTGTGGAACGTGAGCTCCGGACGGCGGCGCCGCCGGATGGAGAGCAGCAGCTTGACGGCGAGGAGCGAACCGACGGTCACTCCATACCAGTGCAGATGGCGCATAGACCACGAAATGTGGTCCCAGGCACCCGCGAGATCGTGCATGACGAGTGGAGACCTCCCTGCGAACACCCCCACCCGCCGGACCAAGCCAACCGCGAACACGCTTTCTTCGCACGAACGTAACTCGCGTGAGCGATGTGTGACAGATGCACTCTTCGCGGCTTTCGCCCCACAGACGCCAACAAGGCCTCCACAGGCCCCTGCTGAACGGAGCGGACGCGGGATGTGAACCTCCTCACACGCGCCCTGCCGGGCCGCGCGCGGACCCCCGCGCCCGGTCCCGAAGCCGCCCGCGCCCCTGACGGGCAGGGCCACGGCTGGTGGAGGAGCGGGCCGGCGATCGGCTCCTACGCCGACAGCGGCCGGGCCTCGTCGTCGGTGGCGGCGGCGAGATCGGGGAAGACCTCGAAGAGCCGGCGCACGCCGAGCGCGGCCAGCACCCGGTTGACGTGCGAGACACCGTCGGAGGGGGTGTTCGGCGGGAGGATCAGCCGCAGTCGCCCGGCACAGGACCGCATCAGGCGCCGGGCGGCGATCAGCACGCCCACGCCGCTGGAGTCGCAGAAGTGCACCCCGGCCAGATCGAGCACCACGCTGTGCCGGCCGTCGGCCACCGCGTCGTGCACGTACTGGCGTACGGCAGGCGCGGTCACGAGGTCCATCTCTCCGGAAACGGTCAGGACCGTCCATCCGTCCCGCTCGTCCTGCGTCACCCGCAATGCCACTGTCTGGCCCTTCTCCCGGCAGCGGTCGTAAAGACCCTATGCCCCGTCCGAGCCGCTTCCCCGCAATCTTCCGGTCACACCCGGATAACGCATTACCAGAATCGATCAGTTATGGCAGAAGCTTGCCTCAAGGCGTCGTACGTGGCAGCAATCGGCGGATACATTCGATCCGAGGCAGTGCGACCGGAGCCGGGCGATGGTGACAAAGGGGGACGACGCGATGGCGGCATCCGCACCACCCCGCTGGGACCGCAAGATGCAACAGCGGCTCGCGCGCGGCGAGGAGGCCGCGCTCGGAGAGCTGTACGACCGCTACGCCTCCCTCGTGCACAGCCTCGCCCACCGCGTCATGGACGACGAGGAGGCCGCCGCGCAGATCACCCGCGAGGTCTTCGGCTACATCTGGGAGAACCCGGACGCCTACGAACCCAAGCAGGGTTCGCTGCGCTCCTGGATCGCGGGCCTCACCCAGCGCCAGGCCGTCCACCGGCTGCGCCAGTCCGAGAACCGCGGCGCCGGCACCCCGGAGCAGGTCGAGGCCCGGGTCCGCGAGGCCTCGACGGCCGCCCGCGCCGACTACATCGTGACCTCCATGCCCGAACCCCTGCGCCAGGCCCTCGATCTGGCCTACCGCCGCCGCATGGACTACCGCGCGGCCGCCGTCGACCTCGGGGTCACCGAGGACGAGGCGCGCCGCCGCCTCCGCCTCGGCCTCCAGCTGCTGTCCACCGCGGTGCAGGACTCCTCGCCCCAGGGAAGGTCCTTGTGAACGGACCGGCCGAGAACGGCGACACGCCCCCGCCCGGGACGAACCTGCCCCGGGTGCCGATGCCGCGCGGCGCCGCCGAGGACGGTGTGCTGCCGGAGGTCGTTCCCCTGCCTCCGCCCTCGCCCGACGCGCCCGCGTACAACCTGCCGGTCGCGGCGCGCGAACCGGAGCGCACACCCGCCCACAAGCCGGCGCAGCCCGAACTCCCGCAGTACGACCACCGCGTGCTGCGTTCCCTGCTCGGCGCCTGGGCGCTGTCCGCCTGCTCCTGTGACGAGGCCGCCGCCGTCGAGGTCCATCTCACCGACTGCGCGCCCTGTGCGGAGGAGGCGGTACGGCTGCGCCGCGCGGTCGCCCTGCTGCACCAGGAGGAGTCCCTCGACCTCGACCCGCTGCTGCGCGCGCGGGTCCTGGAGGGCTGCCTGGGCCGCCGCCCCGCCCGCATCCCCGTCCCCGAGTGGGCCGCGCCCTACGACGCCGAGACCGCCCGCCTGGACGCGCTCCTCGCCGACCTCGGAGAGCCCGAGTGGGACATGCCCGTCAAGCTCGTCTGGGCCGGCGGCGAACGCGAACTGACCCTGTGCGGCGTCCTCGCCCACCTCGGCTCCGTGGACGGGGTCGTGGCCACCGCCCTCGGCCTCGACGACCCGCTCGGCCCCGGCGCGCCCCGCACCCGGCTCCAGCGCACCGAACTGGCGGCGGAGCGCTGCAGCCGCCACACGCACACCTTCGTCCGCAACAAGTGGCGCGCCCAGACACGGGACATCGTGCGGACGCTCTCCTTCGCCGGCTCCGCCACCGGCGGGCTTCCGGTGGACTTCACGGACGTCGTCGTGCCGATGCGGGACGCCCTGATCGACCGCGCCTTCGAGTGCTGGATCCACGCCGAGGACATCGCGCAGGCCCTGGACTACCCCGAGTACGGGCCGCCGGCGGCGCCGCACCTCAACCGCATGATCGACCTCGCGGCCCGGATGCTCCCCACCGCCCTGGCCGCGCTCCGGCAGGCGGGACTCGCCGAGTCCGCCGCCCGGCTGGTACGGGCCGGTGCCCCCGGCCGCGCCCTCGACCTCCACGTCGAGGGCGCCGGCGGCGGTCACTGGTACATCTCCCTCGACTCGCCCGGCGCGATCGGCACCCCCGACACCGTGGTCGCCGAGATCGCCGTCGACCAGATCGACTTCTGCCAGCTGGCCGCGGGGCACATCTCACCCGGCCGGATCGCCGCCGGGTGCGGCGGGGACCCGGCAGCGGTGCGGGACGTCCTGCACGCCACCGCATCCTTGTCACGGCTGTGACCACCACGGCTTCGACGGCGGGGAATCCGGACGCGCGGATGCCGCGGACGTACCGGCAGGGGACATACCACCGACCGGGGACATCCCGGCCGGGAGTGCGCCCCGGGGCAGCGCTACCCCTTGCTCACCGCCGTCAGCACCTCCGGCAGGCGTCCCAGCAGGCGGGGCGCCGCCGTCCGGACACCCAGCGCCCCGACCGCGGCCCCGTACAGGCCGCCCAGCGGCAGGACGAGCCACAGCGCGCCGTGGCGGCCCGACACATGCAGCCAGACCAGCACCCCCAGCGCGGGGAGCGTGAGCGCCGCACCGGTCGCCGCGCCGACGACCAGGCTGATCCAGGCCAGGCTCCCCTGGCCCGGCGCGGCGGAGCTGCCGAAGCGGTTCTCCTGGGGCATGGAGTAGGGGAAGCGGACGCTCGCCCAGGCACCCGTGGCGATGAGCGCCCCCAGCAGGGCGAAGGAGAGCCCGAGCGTCTCCGCCGCGGCGTCGGCCCGACCCAGCAGCAGGGCCGCGCCGACGGTGACGGCGGCCACGTAGGGGACGCCCACCACCGCGATCGCCAGGGCGCGCCCGCGCAGTTCGGCGTAGGCGTCCGCGCGGGAGGAGATGGTCGCGGCGACCGTCCAGAAGGCGGAGCCGTCCATGCCGAACTGGTTGTACATCTGCAGCCCGAGCAGCCCGGCCGCCCAGCAGGCCGTGT
Organism: Streptomyces sp. NPDC001070; assembly: GCF_053598835.1. NCBI lineage: Bacteria > Bacillati > Actinomycetota > Actinomycetes > Kitasatosporales > Streptomycetaceae > Streptomyces > Streptomyces sp. NPDC001070. The sequence continues at coordinate 260,664 of NZ_JBSFLB010000003.1, read as the reverse complement.
AGACGCTGCCGTGCTGGATCGCGGAGACGACCGGCAGCAGCAGCCCCACGGCGAGCGCGGTCGCCCAGGCCGCCTTGGTCCGCGGATCGCGCCAGGCATAGCGGAACTGTCGCTCCATGACCGTGCCCGTACGCCCCTCCGGGAACAGCCGGAAGCGCGTCTCCCGGACGCCCGACGGGCCCGCCTGCAGCGTGGAGGCGTCCGGGTGCGTCATCAGCCGGTCCAGACTGCGGTGCCACCACACGAGCACCAGCGCCAGCACGGCCGCCGTCCAGGCGAGTTCCGCCACCGCGACCGCGTACGCGCCGTCCCCCGCGGACCGCACGGCGTCCAGCGCCGACGCGGGCGGCAGCCAGCGCAGCACGGAGGTGAGGGCGCCGATCCGCTCCAGGCCCCGCCCGGAGGCGAGCGCGTTGGCGCCCAGGTTCACCAACTGGGCGCCCACCGCCACCAGTACGCCGCTGAGCACCGCCAGGTCGCGCCCCCTGCGGCTGGTCAGCAGCCGGGTGTTGGCGGCCGCGACGGCCCGCGACAGGGCCACGCACAGCAGCACGGTGAGGGGCACCCCGATCACCGCGACCGCCACCGAGGCGGCGCCTCCCGCGACGGACACCGCCGCGCCGGCCGCCACCAGGAGCGTGAGCAGCGGCCCGACGCCGACCAACGAGGACACCAGGAGCGCCCGGATCAGCGGACGGGGCCGCAACGGCAGCATGGCGAGCCGGGTCGGGTCGAGGGTGTCGTCGCCGCCGAAGACGAACAGCGGCATGACGGCCCAGCCGACCGCGAGCACCACCCCGACGCCGACGGCCGCCGAGGGCGCGTAGTCGTTCCCCCGCAGCGCGACCAGTCCCACGCCGAGACCCAGCGCGTACAGCAGGGCCACCAGCGTGCCGATGATCCAGCCGGCCCTGCGGCCGGTCGACTGGCGCAGCCCGTTGCGGATGACGGACAGCTTCAGGCGTACGAAGGTGCCCGTCACGGCCGGCCCGTCCCGGCCGGCCCGGATGCTCCGTCGGCTCCGTCCGTGCCGTCCGCCCCGCCCCGGGCGTCCGGCGCGTCCGGCGCGTCCGGCGCGTCCGGCGGCTTCGGGGCGCCCGCTCCGCCGAGCCAGTCCAGGTCCTGGCCGGGGCCGCGGTCCCGGGCGCCCACCAGGGTCAGGAAGGCGTCCTGAAGCGTCGGCGCCTGCCCGCGCACCTCGGCGAGCGGCCCCTGCGCCACGATCCGGCCGGCGGCCATCACCGCGACCCAGTCGCACAGGCTCTCCACCAGTTCCATGACGTGCGAGGAGAAGACGACGGTCGCCCCGGAGCCGGTGTAGCGCTCCAGCACCCCGCGGATCACCTGGGCCGAGACGGGGTCGACCCCCTCGAAGGGCTCGTCCAGGAAAAGCACTTCGGGATTGTGCAGCAGCGCCGCGGCCAGCCCGATCTTCTTGCGCATGCCCGTCGAGTAGTCCACGACGAGCTTGCCCGCGGCGCCGGCCAGGTCGAGCACGTCGAGCAACTGGGCGGCCCTGCGGTCGGTCTCCGCGCCCGGGATGCCGCGCAGCCGCCCGGTGTACGCCAGGAGCTCGCGGCCGGTGAGCCGCTCGAACAGCCGCAGCCCCTCGGGCAGTACGCCGATGCGGGACTTCACTGCGACCGGGTCGCGCCAGACGTCGGCCCCGCCGACCTCGATGACTCCGTGGTCGGGCCGCAGCAGCCCCGTCACCATCGACAGGGTCGTCGTCTTGCCCGCGCCGTTGGGCCCCACCAGGCCCACGAAGTGCCCCGCGGGCAGCGTCAGATCGATCCCGGCGACGGCGATCTGCTGCCCGAAGCGTTTCCACAGTCCATGGACGCGCACGGCGGGCGCGGCGGATGCGTTCGGCATCGGCCCAGCTTATGCCCGGGCGGGCCGGCGCCCGGGCTACCGGGCCCGGCCGCAGGCGTAGGCGAGGGGGGAGATCAGCTCCTCGGTGTCCGGCAGCCACCGGTTGAGGGCTGTGGGCTTGCGCACCCACTGGACGACGCCACCGGTGCCCAGCCGGGTGGGCGGAGCCGGGACGTAGTCGCCGTCGCCGCGCACCACCAGGTCGAGCGAGGACGGCGTCCAGCCGAGCCGGCGCAGCAGACCGGGAACCTTGGCCGCGGCCCCGGGCAGCACGAAGAAGAGCATCCGGCGGGTGGGGGTGCCGAGCACCGGGCCGAGCGGGAGCTCCATGCGCTCCATGCGTGCCAGCGCCAGGCAGCCCGCGTCCTCGGGGACATCGATCGCGTCGAAGGTGCGCCCGGTGGGCAGCAGGATCGAGGAGTTGGGCTGCCGCAGCCACATCCGGCGCACCGCGGCGCCGTTCCCGCTCGCCTCCCCGATCCAGTCGGGCCCGGCCGGGTGCGCCCCGGGCGCCGGGCACGCCATGTCGCCGCATGAACAGCGCGGGGTGCGCGGGCCGCCGCGGCCGGCCGGGGCGCCGTTCTCGTCGAGCCAGGCACCGGGCAGCACATCCCAGTGCCGCTCCTCCGCGTACCGGACCGCGCTGTCGAGGAGTTGGCCGGCGATCCGCCGAGGGGCCGGGATGGTGTGTTCCACGGTGTCTTCCACGACCTTCACAACTACGCCGCTGAGCATGGGTTACGGGCAGTGACGTCCCGGCCTCGCGGCTCATGGCGGGCGCACGGGAGCACCGGCGGGGGCGCGCGGTAGAGGGTGGTCCCCGATCCGGGTAGTCACCCTTGAGTGTGTAGACATGCATCCCGCCGCAAATTATGTCGTTTGCGGGGCATTTGAGTGGCGCGTACCGGGAAGGGATCTTCAGGAAGGGATCTTGAGGTCCCGAAAGCGGCAGCTGTGAGGGGGAGCCCATGGCCGCACGACCGCTCGTCGCACGCCAGCCGAACGAACGGCTGCAGGCACTGATCCAGGAAGCAGGCTGCTCCAACGCCGGATTGGCCCGCCGGGTCAACATGTGCGGCGCGGAGCACGGCCTCGACCTGCGTTACGACAAGACATCCGTGGCCCGCTGGCTACGCGGCCAGCAGCCGAGGGGCCGGGCCCCGGCGATCATCGCCGAGGCCATCGGCCGCAAGCTGGGCCGTACCGTCACCATCGACGAGATCGGCATGGCCAACGGCAAGAACCTGGCCACCGGCGTCGGACTGCACTTCTCGCCCACCGTCCTCGGCGCCATCGAACAGGTCTGCGAGCTGTGGCGGAGCGACGTCGGCCGCCGCGACTTCCTCACCGGATCCAGCGTGGCCGCCTCGGCCCTGGTCGAGCCCAGCCGCGACTGGCTGATCACCCGGGCCGACGCACAGGTCGCGCGCACCGGCGGGCCGCGCGTCGGCATGTCGGACGTCGAGGCGGTACGGGCCACCACGCGGGCGCTGAACGAACTCGACCACCGCTTCGGCAGCGGTCATGTGCGCCCGGTGGTGGTGCACTACCTCAACAGTGTGGTCTCCGGACTCCTGGCCGGCTCCTACCGGGAGGCGACGGGCCGCCAGCTCTTCTCCGCCGTCGCGCGGCTGACCGAACTCGCCGGCTACATGGCCGTCGACACCGGGCAACCCGGCCTGGCCCAGCGCTACTACATCCAGGCGCTGCGCCTTGCTCAGGCGGCCGGCGACCGCGCGTACGGCGGCTACGTCCTGGCGGCCGGGATGAGCCATCTCGCCGCGCAGCTCGGCAACCCGCGTGAGATCGCCCAACTCGCCCGTGCCGCACAGGAGGGCGCCCGCGGTCAGGTCACCGCCACCGCGCAGGCCATGTTCTACGCGGCGGAGGCGCGCGGCCACGCGCTGATGGGAGACGCGCGCGCCTGCGGCGCCGTTGCCGGGCAGGCCGTCGAGGCGCTGGAGCGCTCCGATCCCGCCGACGACCCCGACTGGATCAGGCACTTCGGCCAGGCCTACCTCGCCGACGAGCTCGCCCACTGCCATCGCGACCTCAACCAGGCCCCGCAGGCGGCCCGCCGGGCCGAGGAGGCGCTGGCGGGGCACGGCCCGGAGAAGGCCCGCCGCCGGGCGATCGGCCTGCTGCTGCTCGCCCAGGCCCAGGTGCAGCAGCGGGAGATCGAGCAGGCCTGCCACACCGGCGCCCAGGCTGTCGAACTGCTCGCCACGCTCCGCACCACCCGCGGCGCGGAGTACCTCGACGACCTGCGCCTGCGCCTGCAGCCGTACGCGGCGGAGTCCGCCGTCCGGGAGTTCGACGCGCGGCTGGAGGAGGAGGAACTCGCGGCTTAACGATTCGGTGGACGGGGGCTTCGCGCGCCCCCGTCCACCGAATCGTTACGCGAACGACATCAACCCACCGGTAGGGGCACGCTGTTCTGCGCCTGGGCGCACGGCGGGCCCCCGCCTGACCCCCCGCGGCATGGTGGCGTCCGAAGCAGACCGGGTAGCGTGAGCCGACGATTCCGTAGCGACGGAGAAGGCAGAGGTACCGGTGATGCACGGCGGACGCGGTGACGAGGCGTATCCGGAGGTGCACGAGGGCGTGGTGCTGCCCGCGGACGGGGGCATACCCGGCCCGGGAGCGACCTCGGCCTGGGGCTCGGGCCCCGCGAGCGGGCAGCCGTGGGGCGAGCAGCCACAGCCGTACAGCCCTCCGCAGCAGTCGCTCCCGGACACCGACGCGACGCAGTTCTTCCCGCCCTACCCCCAGGGCCAGCCGATGCCGGGCCACGAGCCGCAGCACCACGCGGTGCGGCCGCAGCAGCCCCCGGCGCCCCAGTTCCGGCCCGGCCCCGTGGCGGACGCCACACAGGTCCTGCCTCCGTACCCGATGCCCGACGCCGACCCGTACGGCGTACGCCCGGGCACCCCGGCGGACGCGGACGCGACCCAGCACCTGCCGCGCTTCGAGGAGCCCCGGGCCCCGGGCTACGGCTACCCGCCCGGGCCCCAGGCGCAGCAGGCACACGAGACACTCCCGGCACAGCAGCCGCACGACGACTTCGGGCACCTGTACCGCCAGGACGGCCCGCCCCGGCAGGAGCCCGCCTACGCCCCGGCCCCCGGCTACGCGGCCGCACCCGGCTACGCGACGTCGCCCGGCTACGCACAGCCCGGGTACGCCCCGCCGTCCCACGACTACGACGAGCCCGCCCCGGCCCGCCGCAAGCTCTCCCCGGCCGCCCTGATCGGCATCGTCGTCGGCGGCTGCGCGGTCGCCGGACTGCTCGCGGGGGCCCTGATGAGCGGCGGGGACGAGGGCGACCCGGCCGCGGCCCCGTCCTCGGCGGCGTCGTCGAGCGCCTCGGCCCCGTCCTCCTCCGGTGGCGGCGGGAGCGCGGCGGAGAAGCAGGCGAAGGGGCTCGACGCCCTGCTCAAGACCAGCGGCAACAGCCGGACCTCCGTGATCAACGCGGTCGCGAACATCAAGGGCTGCCAGAACCTCGACGGCGCCGCCGCCGATCTGCGCGCCGCGGCCCAGCAGCGCAACGAGCTGATGGCGCGGCTGAAGGCGCTGCCGCTGGACCAGCTCGCCGACCACCAGGCCCTCACCGACGCCCTGAACAAGGCGTGGACGGCCTCCGCGGCCGCCGACAACCACTACGCGGCCTGGGCGGACCAGGTGAAGGGCGGCAAGAAGATGTGCCGCCACGGGCAGGCCCGCGACACGGGCCAGACCGCGGCGGGCAACCGCGAGAGCGGTACCGCCTCGCAGGCCAAGCAGGCCGCGGCAGGGCTGTGGAACCCCATCGCGAAGAAGTACGGCCTGCCCGAGCGTCAGGCCAGCCGGCTCTGAGGCCGGTCCCGGAGCACCGAAGCGCCGGCGGCCGGGGCCGTCGGCGCTTCCCCCGCGGGCGTGCCGGTCAGCGCGGCGCGTTCTCCAGGGACTCCGTCACGTCCACGAAGCCCTTGCGTGCGGGGACGAGTCGGCCCTGCTCGACCTTCTGGAACGTGACCCGGCCGTTGACCAGGCGCGGCTGGTCGATGATGGCGGCCGTGTCGTCCTCCCGCCAGCCGAGCGGGGGCGTGAGGCCGTCGGTGGAGATGTTGTGCGCCTCGTCGAGCGCGATCTTCAGCGAGGAGGCCGTGACCGCCTGCTCCTTGCCCATCTTCTCGATGACCGCGGCGAGCGCGGTGTAGGCGATCCAGGTGGTCTGCACGCCGGGGTCGTCCGCGTCGATGCTGTTGTCGCCGAAGGCGTACCGCTTGATCGTGTTCCGCATCAGCGCCCAGCGCGTGTCGGAGGACGGCGGGTACCAGCCGGTGATGTAGGCGCCCTCCAGCGGGCTGCTGCTGCCGCCGGTGCTGTTGAGCGTGGACTGCTGGACGCTGCCGAGGATGGACGCGATCCGCGCCTTGGGACCGTCCTCCGCGCCGGTGACCGGGTCGGGGGTCGTGGTCCGGCGGAAGGCGTCGAAGAAGGTGGCGGTCTTGTCTCCGAGCGCCGCGCCCACGCAGTCGCCGGCCTTGTTGGCGCCGATCGCCTGCCGGGAGATCGCGTTGTAGTCGGTGGAGTCCTCGGCGGTGCGCAGATCGGTGGCGCTGGTGCGGCCCGCGTCGCGCAGTCCCGCGTCGAGGAAGCGGGCGAAGAGGTCACCGGCCGCGGTGTCGGGCCGGACGAGGCTGACCTTGTCGCACTTGCCCGCCAGTTGGCGGCCGGCGCCGGCCATCAGAGCGGGCAGGCCGCCGTTGACGGGGTAGGAGAGCGGGCTCTGGAACTCGTCCTGGGTGACGCCGTATCCGCCCAGGTACGGTATGCCCTCGGCCTCCAGCGTGGAGGTGAAGGCGGCGCCGTACTGGCTGTAGGAGCCGACGACGGCGACCGCGCCCTCGTCGGCGGCACGCTGGGCGCAGTCCTGGGCGCCGAGCGCGCTGTTGTGCTCGTTGCAGGTGACGACCTTCAGTTCGCGCCCGCCGATGCCGCCGCGGGCGTTGACGTACTTGGCGAAGGTCTTGGCCATGGCCGGCATGCCCGGCATGTTGGTCGCGTTCGTGTTCTCCGGTGCCCACGTCATCACGACAACGGGTCCGGTCGTCCCGCCCGTTCCCCCGGGGAGCGTGCCGCATCCTGCCAGCAGGGCGACGCCGGCCATCGCGGAGACGAATGGAGCGGCCCTGCGCGTACGCCAATCACTCATGGAATGGGAAGATTCCGCGCTTGCCGCAACAGCAGGGTGAACGCAAGGGAACGGAGGGTCACCATCGAGTGAACAGAGTGTGTGGACCCGAGAGCACGTACGATCGTGCACTGTGCAGAGTACGGAGAAGTCTTCCCGCCGCGGCACCCGCTCCTCCACGATGGGGGGCATGCCGCTCAACGACATGCCCTGGTGGCGCTGGCGCGCGAACGTGCGCTCCGCGCTGCACATGATCAGCGACCCGGTGTTCCAGCGCGAGGTCTGGCTCACCGGACAGCCGGGCTACGGCGACGTGACCGACGCCGTCTACCGCCTGGTCGAGGACACCTGGCTCGACAACTGGTCCGCGGAGAAGTACGTGGGCACGGTCTTCCGGGACTCCCAGGAGGCAGCCCTGGTCGACGTGGCCGTGCTGCGGGTGCTGAAGATACTTCACCAGGTGGGCGCGGACGCCCCCGTTTCCGCCTATCTGGAGTACCACGCGTGGCCCGAGGCCGTGCGGGCCGCCCGTGAGGCCCACGTGCGGATGGCGGCCGGGGACGGCGAGGACCCGGACACGCCGCCGCGGTCACTGGAAATCCTCAAGATCTACACACGCACGGCCTGAGACGCCCGGAGCGGTACGCGGAGCAGGGCGACACCCGGGGCGCCCGGCTGGTGGACGGCTTGGAACGGCGGGCGGTCTTTGTGCCAGGCTAGGCCCGTGAACGCCGTCGACGAGTCGCAGCCTCAGCCGCAGCCCGGGCAGTACATCCTCACCCTGTCCTGCCCGGACAAGGCGGGCATCGTGCACGCCGTGTCGAGCTATCTGTTCATGACCGGCTGCAACATCGAGGACAGCCAGCAGTTCGGCGACCACGACACGGGCCTGTTCTTCATGCGGGTGCACTTCGCCGCCGACCACCCGGTCACCGCCGACAAGCTGCGGGCCAGCTTCGCGGCAGTCGCCGACGCCTACGGCATGGACTGGCAGATCACGCCCTCCGCCGAGAGGATGCGCATCATCCTCATGGTCAGCAAGTTCGGGCACTGCCTGAACGACCTGCTCTTCCGCACCAGCATCGGTGCGCTGCCGGTGGAGATCGCCGCCGTCGTCTCCAACCACACCGACTTCGCGGAGCTGGTCGGCTCCTACAACATCCCCTTCCGCCACATCCCGGTGACGAAGGAGAACAAGGCCGAGGCCGAGGCGGAACTCCTCGCCCTGGTGGAGCGGGAGAACGTCCAGCTGGTCGTCCTCGCCCGCTACATGCAGGTCCTGTCGGACCACCTCTGCAAGGAGCTGGCCGGGAAGATCATCAACATCCACCACTCCTTCCTCCCCAGCTTCAAGGGCGCCCGGCCCTACCACCAGGCCCATGCCCGCGGGGTGAAGCTGATCGGCGCGACGGCGCACTACGTCACCGCCGACCTCGACGAGGGCCCGATCATCGAGCAGGAGGTCGAGCGGGTGGGCCACGAGGTCACCCCGGAGCAGCTGGTCGCCATCGGCCGGGACGTGGAGTGCCAGGCCCTGGCGCGGGCCGTGAAGTGGCACAGCGAGCACCGCGTCCTGCTCAACGGCCGCCGCACGGTCGTCTTCGCCTGACGCCTGACATCCGCCGGGCCGGACCGGGCCCGACAGGCTGATCCGCTCCTAGCAGACCGGCACGTCGGCGACGTCCGCCAGGAAGGCCTCGAGCGCCGCGTACCAGGCCTCGGGCTGGTCCCAGGGGACGAGATGCCCGGCGTCCGGGATCTCCGCGTACGAGCCCCGGGGCAGCACGCGCACCATCTCCTGCGCCTCGGCGCGGCCCAGCTCCCCGTCCCAGCCGCGCACGACGAGGGCGGGGCACTGCACCCGCGCCAGCTCGTCCCAGTGGGCGTCGTGGATCCACGGCTCCCGGGAGCGCAGCATGTGGCGCGGCTCGAACACCGGGCGCCAGCCGTCGGCGCGCTCCTCCATCACCTCGGCGAAGAACTCCCCCCGGGCCGGGCGGGAGCCCTCCAGCCAGGGATCGTCCTCACCGAACCAGCGGCGCACGGCGTCGAGGCTCGCGAACGGCAGCGGCCAGGCCCGCAGCCAGTCCTCCCAGCGGCGCTGGCCCGCCTCCCCCAGTGCCACCGCACGCATGTCGCACAGGACCACGGCACCCACCAGCGCCGGCCGCCGTACAGCCAGTTGCCAGGCGGTCAGGGCACCCATCGAGTGGCCCACGACGGTGGCCGGGGCGAGGCCCAGCTGTTCGATCGCGGCCGCGGCGTCGGCCACATAGGCCTCACGCGTATAAGGGCCCTCGGGCTTGGTGCTGCGTCCGTGACCGCGCTGGTCCAGGGCGACGACGCGATGGCGGGCGGACAGCCGACGGGCCGTCCCGGCCCACTGGGAGGCCCGCCCCATCAGGCCGTGCAACAGCAGGACGGCGGGCCGCAGGGCGGCTTCGGGCCCGGGCTCGGGGGCGGACTCGTCGGCGTACTCCCACGCCGTGAGCGGGAGGCCGCCCGCTCCGGTGACTTCGACGCGCCTGGCCATGTGCCGCACCCCCTGGTACGTGACGTTCTAGACCCCCACGCTATCGAAATCCTGTTCGATGCGGGTCTTCACACGCGCAACACCGCTCTTTCGAGTGACAACGCTCAAGGATTGCCGGCGCGCGCCGAGGGGAGGACTCCAGCGGGACGCGGCCCGGCGGGGAAGACGGGCAGCGGGGAGCCACCCGGACAGCTCGGGGATCCGGGTGGGCTCCACGGGGGCCCAGGGGAGGGGACGGGGAGGAAGGGACTCCGGCGCATGGGGAGGCGCCGGAGTCCCTCGGACGACGGCCCCGGCACCGCCGGCGCCTACCGCTTGGCGACGAACACGTGCGAGGCGGTCTCCGTGCTCAGCTCCGCGGCCTCGCCGCCGCTGCCGACCATCACCCCGCCCGCCGACGGGGTCACCGACACCACCGCGCCCGGCTGTACACCGGCCCGCCGCAGCGTGTACATCAGCTGGGCGTCGGTCTGGATCGGCTCACCGATCCGCCGCACGACCACGCTCGCGCCGGCCAGGCCGGTCTCCAGTTCGGTCAGGCTGACCATGCCCTCGTCCAGGAACGGGTCCGCGCCGTCCTTCTCGCCCAGCTCCTCCAGACCCGGGATGGGGTTCCCGTACGGCGACTCCGTCGGGTGCCGCAGCAGCTCGAGCACGCGGCGCTCGACCGCCTCGCTCATCACGTGCTCCCAGCGGCACGCCTCGGCGTGCACGTGCTCCCACTCCAGGCCGATGACGTCGACCAGCAGGCACTCGGCCAGCCGGTGCTTGCGCATCACGCGCGTCGCGATCCGCCGGCCCTCGGAGGTCAGCTCCAGATGCCGGTCGCCCGCGACGTGCACCAGCCCGTCCCGCTCCATGCGCGCGACGGTCTGACTGACCGTCGGGCCGCTCTGGTCGAGCCGTTCGGCGATTCGGGCGCGCATGGGGACCACACCCTCCTCCTCCAGCTCAAGGATGGTGCGGAGATACATCTCCGTCGTGTCGATCAGTCCGGACATGCGTGCCCCTCGATGGCTCGTGCGTGGCCCTGGGCTCAATTCTGACGCATAGGACCGACAAGCGGGGCCGTGTGGTTGACAGGTGGACGCCACGGCACCACGGTTCTCGGCATGACCGATCTGGCCGCCACATATTTCGATGCCGCCATCGCACTGCTGAGGCGCGTGAGGGACGAGGAGTCCGCTGGGATCGAGGCGGCCGCGGCCGCGCTCGCGGACACCGTGGCGGCCGGGGGGCGGGTGTTCGTCTTCGGCGCCGGGCACTCCTCCCTCGCCGCCCAGGACGTCGTCTACCGCGCGGGCGGCCTCGCCCTGGTCAACCTGCTGGCCGTGCCCGGCGCGGTCGGCGTGGACGTCGTCCCCGCCACGCTCGGCAGCGCGCTCGAACAGGTCGGCGGCCTGGCCGGGGTCGTGCTGCGCAGCTCGCCCGCGCGGGCCGGCGACCTCCTGGTGATCGTCTCCCTCTCCGGCCGCAACCCGCTCCCCGTGGAGATGGCGCAGGAGGCCCGGGCGCTCGGGCTGAAGGTCGTCGGGGTCACGTCCGTGGCGTACGCCAAGGAGACACGGTCGCGGCACGCGAGCGGCACCTTCCTGAAGGACCACTGCGACGTCGTGATCGACAGCAAGATCGCGCTGGGGGACGCGGAGCTCGCCGTGCCGGGGATACCGGCGCCGTTCGGGCCGGCCTCCACCGTGGTGACCAGCGCGCTGATGCAGGCCGTCGTGGCCACCGCCGCCGCGGCCCTGGCCGAGCGCGGCGTCACCCCGCCCATGCTCCGCTCGGGCAACGTGGACGGGGGCCACGACTGGAACGCGAAGGTCTTCGACGAGTACGGGGACCGGATCTTCTACCGCCACTGACCGCCCGCCGGCCCCGCCCGCGGGCCACCGTGCCCCTCACCCGCCGCCGCGCGCCGTCACGCCCGCGGCGGCAGGTCCAGGGCGGCCGCCACCCGCAGGGCGACGTCCTCGGCGAAGGCGGCGTCCGCACGGTCGAAGGGGCGGCGGCCCGCGCCGCGCAGGAAGCTGAGGACGCCGAGAGTGCGGCCGCGGCTGCGGAGCACGGTGCACAGACCGTGGACGGTGCCGTCGGGCCACCGCCGGGCGGCGGCCCAGCTGTCGATCTGGGCACGCGAGGCGGGCTCGGCGGCCGCGGCGCCGAAGCCGGCGCGGATGGCGCCGTTGCGGGCGACCGCCTGCAGCGCCGGATGCCCCTCCCCGTACCGCACCGGAATGCCGCCGGCCACCGGGAGGCAGGGCCCCGCGCCCCCGGCGGGCGTGGCGGCGGCCCGGACCAGCCGGACCCCGTCCGGCGCCAGCACGTCCAGCAGCGCGTGCTCGGCGAACCCGGCGAGCGCGAAGTCCACGTAGCAGGTGGCCGCCTCCATCGGGTCCTCGCACTCGGCGACGGCCAGCGCGGCGCGGTGCAGCTGGTTGCTGCGGAAACGCAGGCGTGCCGCCTCCTGCTCGGCGAGCTTGGCGTCGGTGATGTCGTGGAAGAGCCAGCCGACGCCGAGCGGCACCGGCTCCTCCCCCAGCGGCGAGCCGAGCCGCACGAAGCCGCTGCGCCAGCAGCACCGCTTGCCGTCGTCCTCGCGCAGGCTCACCCACAGCTCGCTGGGCGCGGGCGGCGCCCCCTCGGCGAGCACGTGCTGCAGGGCGCTCTCCAGCTCCTCCACGCCCTGGTCGAGGACGTCCCCGAGCGGCCGTCCGAGCAGCGCGTCGCGGCTGGTGTGCAGCACACGGGCGGCGTACGCGTTGACGACGACGGGCCGCAGATCGGCGTCGACCAGGACGACACCGCACGAGGCGTCGTCGAAGAGCGCCTCGCTGAGGGCTATCGAGCGCTCCAGGTCGATCTGGGCGTGCACCTCGGAGAACGCGCAGTAGACCCCTGCGGGACGCCCGTCGGCGCCGTGCACCGCGGCGGCCTGGGTCCGCACCAGCACCCGCCGTCCGTCCTTGGTCAGCAGCGCGAACTCGTGGACCTGACGGCCGTTGGCGTCCATGGCGCCGAGGAGCCGTTGGCGCACCTCCTCGGCGTCGGCGGTGCGCGCGGCCCAGCCGGCGAAGCCGCGCCGGCCGACGGCCTCCTCGGCCGTCCAGCCCAGGATGCGGGTGGCCTCGGAGTTCCAGTGCGTGATCACTCCGTCGCGGTCGAAGGCGCAGAGTCCGGCCTCCATGCCGTCGAGGAGCGCGGCGAGCAGCTGCGGCGTCGCATCGAATGACTGCACGTCGAAATATTCAACCCCCGTGTGACCCAGGACACAGGGTGTTCGCGGAAATTCGGTGTCCAGGGGGCGCCCCTGGGTCGCGGGGCGAATAAATGGGTTGTCACCCGCCGAACCCGTGCCTAAGGTGGCGAGCACACATGAAGGGAGGTGGTCCGAAGAATGAGTTCCCATCGGACGCGTGAGGTGGCTGCCGGCTGACGCCGCGCTCCTCGCCTGCGCGCGATGTGCGTAGCGGGCCAAATCCATCGCAGTCACCCGACCCGCGGGCTCGTCGGATTCGTCCGGCCGATGCCCGGACGGTACGCCGTCCGGGGAGCAGCCCGCGGGTCGCCTGCGTTTCCGGACCCGGCGGCACGGCACTCCCGCACCGGCACTCCCGCACCCGCCGGCGCCCCCTACGGCGCCAGGCGCCGCACCGTCCAGCCGCCGTCCTCAGCGGTGTACACCAGCCGGTCGTGCAACCGGTTCTCCCGCCCCTGCCAGAACTCCACGCTGCGCGCGACCACCCGGAAGCCGCCCCAGTGCGGCGGCACCGGCACCTCCGTGTCCTCGGGGTAGCGGGCTGCCAGTTCCTCGTAGCGGTGCTCCAGCTCCTGCCGTGAACCCACCACCGAGGACTGCTCGCTGGCCCAGGCCCCGATCCGCGAGCCGTGCGGCCGGGTGCGGAAGTACGCCTCGGTCTCCTCGCGCGAGACGCGCTCGACGGCGCCCGCCACGATCACCTGGCGCGCGACGGGGTGCCAGGGGAAGAGGAGGGAGGCGTACGGCCGCTCGGTGAGCTCGCGGCCCTTCCTGGAGCGGTAGTTGGTGAAGAAGACGAAGCCGCGGTGGTCGTAGCTCTTCAGCAGGACCGTGCGCGAGCTGGGCAGTCCGTCGGCGCCCGCGGTGGAGACGACCATGGCGTTGGGCTCGTCGACGCGGGCGTTGACGGCGTCGGCGAACCAGTGCGCGAACTGCGTGTACGGGTCGCCGGCCAGCTCGGCCTCGGTCAGCCCGTGGGCGCGGTACTGCTTGCGCATGACGGCGGGGTCGTGATGGTGGTGCTGCACCCGCACATCTTGCAGCACGGCGGCGGCACCATGTGCCCGACCGGGCGCTGAACCATGTGCCGGACCTCACGCTTCACGTCACCTGCGGAAGGGGACAGACTTACAGGCCGGGAATCTGTGCCCTCTCGACATCGGGGGATATCGTGCGGGCACCCAGTGCCACACCCCCATGCCCCACACCGCGTGCCACAAGCGCCACCCGATCGTCGACCGCATCAAGAGGAGCCGCCTGATGTCCGACTTCGTACCCGGACTCGAGGGAGTCGTCGCCTTCGAAACGGAGATCGCCGAACCCGACAAGGAAGGCGGCGCCCTCCGCTACCGCGGCGTGGACATCGAGGACCTGGTGGGCCACGTCTCCTTCGGGAACGTATGGGGCCTGCTGGTCGACGGTGCCTTCAATCCCGGCCTGCCGCCCGCGGAGCCCTTCCCCATCCCCGTGCACTCCGGCGACATCCGCGTCGACGTCCAGTCGGCGCTGGCGATGCTCGCCCCGGTGTGGGGCCTGCAACCGCTGCTGGACATCGACGCCGAGCAGGCCCGGGAGGACCTCGCGCGCGCGGCCGTGATGGCGCTGTCGTACGTGGCGCAGTCGGCGCGCGGCCAGGGGCTGCCCATGGTGCCGCAGCGGGAGATCGACAAGGCGCAGTCGGTGGTCGAGCGGTTCATGATCCGCTGGCGCGGCGAGCCTGACCCCAAGCACGTCGCGGCCGTCGACGCCTACTGGACCTCCGCCGCCGAGCACGGCATGAACGCCTCCACCTTCACCGCCCGGGTCATCGCCTCCACCGGCGCCGACGTCGCCGCCGCGCTGTCCGGCGCGGTGGGCGCCATGTCGGGCCCGCTGCACGGCGGCGCGCCCTCGCGCGTGCTGGGCATGATCGAGGAGATCGAGCGGACCGGCGACGCGGAGGCGTACGTCAAGCAGGCCCTCGACAAGGGCGAGCGCCTGATGGGCTTCGGCCACCGCGTCTACCGTGCCGAGGACCCGCGGGCGCGGGTGCTGCGCCGTACGGCCAAGGAACTGGGCGCCCCTCGCTTCGAGATCGCGGAGGCCCTGGAGAAGGCGGCCCTGGAGGAACTGCACGCGCGCCGCCCGGACCGCGTCCTGGCGACGAACGTGGAGTTCTGGGCCGCGATCATCCTGGACTTCGCCGAGGTCCCGGCCCACATGTTCACCTCGATGTTCACCTGCGCCAGGACGGCCGGCTGGTCCGCGCACATCCTGGAGCAGAAGCGCACCGGCCGTCTGGTGCGCCCGTCGGCCCGCTACATCGGCCCGGGTTCCCGCGACCCGCGCGACATCGAGGGCTACGCGGACATCGCGCACTGAGCCGCCGAGCGCCGCGCGCGAGCCGCCGGAGCCTGTCATCGGGATCCCCGGGGACGGAGAAGCGTCGTCCCCACCGGGCGGCGCGGCACAGCGGGGATCCGGAGGACGGGCGCCGGCCGCGCCGCCGGTGCACCCTGGGGGCATGAGGCTGTTCGTGGCCGTCGTGCCCCCGAGGGAGGCCCTCGCCGAGCTGGGGGGCGCCGTGGACGTCCTGCACGCCCTGCCAGGCGCGGACGGGCTGCGCTGGACGGAACGCGCCGGATGGCACGTGACGCTGGCGTTCCTGGGCGAGGTGGACGAGAGCCTGGTGCCCGGGCTGATCGAGCGCCTGGAACGGGCCGCACGGCGCCACCCGCCGTCCCGGATCGCCCTGACCGGCGGGGGCCGCTTCGGCGACCGCACGCTGTGGGCCGGGATCAACGGGGACGACCTGGGACGTACAGCCGCGGCCGCCCAGTCCGCGGCCCGGCGGGCGGGCATCCACTACGACGACGAGCACGGCCGCTTCCACGCCCACCTCACGCTCGCCCGGCAGCGCGCCGGGCGGGGCAGGGTGGCCCTGCGGCCCTTCACGGACGCGCTCGCGCGCTTCGCCGGGACACCGTGGACGGCGGCGGCCTTCTCCCTGGTCCGGAGCCATCCGCCGGTACCGGGGGTGCCGGGCGCTCAGCCCCGCTACGAGACGATGCGGACCTGCCCGCTGGGGCACTGAGCCCGCCCCGTTAACCTCGATGTGTGGACCCGAAGACCCGTACCCGAGTAATGACCGCCGCCCTCGCCCTGCTGGTGGTCGTGGTGATCGTCGCCGCGCTTGTACGCGGCTAGACCTGAGGGGGCGCGTCACCCTAGGCGCCGGCGTAGACCCTCTCGACGAACTCCGCAACCTGTTCGTCGGTGAGGTGGCGGGCCAGATCGGCCTCGGTGATGATGCCGATCAGCTTCTTGTCCTCGATGACCGGGAGCCGCTTGATGCGGTGCGACTCCATCTCGGTCAGGACGTCGGACACGTCGGCGTTCGCGTCGATCCAGCGAGGGGTGCCCTCGCACAGGTCGCCGCAGGTCACCTTGGAGGGGTCACGGCCCGCGGCGATGCACTTGGTGACGATGTCCCGGTCGGTGATGATGCCGCACATCCGGTCGTGCACGTCGTGCACCGGCAGCGCACCGACGTTGAGTTCGCGCATGAGCTGCGCGGCCCGGTCGAGAGTCTCGGTCGCCGGTATCGCACGGGCGCCGGGGTGCATGATCTCTTTGGCTGTGGTCATACCCTCATCGTGCGCCCGACCGGGTGAATCTGCGACCGGACGCACGACGAGGTGACCGCGTCAGGTGACGCCTACCAGGCGAAGGCCTCCGGTGCCGGACCCGGACCGGGGAAGATCTCGTCCAGCTCGGCGAGGAGGTCCGCGGGCAGCTCCAGTTCGACCGCGCGCAGCGCGGAGTCCAGCTGCTCGCGGGTGCGCGGGCCGACGATCGGGCCGGTGATCCCGGGGCGGCCCAGCAGCCAGGCCAGGGCGACGTCACCGGGCTGCAGGCCGGCCTTGTCGACCGCGTCCTCGTACCGCTGGACCTGCTCGCGCAGGGCGCTGTCCCTCAGCGAGTCGGCGCTGCGGCCGGAGGTGGAGCGGGAACCGCCGCCCTCGCGCTCCTTGCGCAGCGCGCCGCCCAGCAGGCCGCCGTGAAGCGGCGACCACGGGATGACGCCCAGGCCGTACTCCTGCGCGGCCGGGATGACCTCCATCTCGGCCCGCCGCTCGGCCAGGTTGTACAGGCACTGCTCGCTGACCAGGCCGAGCGAGCGGCGACGGGCGGCGGCCTCGTTGGCCTGCGCGATGCCCCAGCCGGGGAAGTTGGACGACCCGGCGTAGAGCACCTTGCCCTGCTGCACCAGGACGTCGATCGCCTGCCAGATCTCCTCCCACGGCGTCGAGCGGTCGATGTGGTGGAACTGGTAGAGGTCGATGTGGTCCGTGCCGAGGCGCTTGAGGCTCGCGTCGGCGGCACGGCGGATGTTGAGCGCGGAGAGCTTGTCCTCGTTCGGCCAAGGGGCGCCGTCGGCGCCCATGTTGCCGTACACCTTGGTCGCCAGGACCGTCTTCTCACGGCGGCCGCCGCCCTTGGCGAACCAGCTGCCGATGATCTCCTCGGTGCGGCCCTTGTTCTCGCCCCAGCCGTAGACGTTGGCGGTGTCGAAGAAGTTGACGCCCGCGTCGAGCGCGGCGTCCATGATGGCGTGGCTGTCGGCCTCGTCGGTCTGCGGGCCGAAGTTCATCGTTCCCAGCACGAGCCGGCTGACCTTGAGTCCGGTGCGTCCGAGCTGTGTGTACTCCATGAGGGACAAGCCAAGCTCTTCGAGTGCGCTCGAATCAAGCGGAGTTCGAGGGGTGCCGGTACGGGGCCCCCAGGCCCCACGCCTGGTGCGCCGCGTCGGCGAACGCGGCGGCCAGCAGGTGCTCGCCGGAGGAGTTGGGGTGGGTGCCGTCGTAGGTGTCCCGGGCGATGTCGTAGCCAGCCGGGCGGGAGGCCAGCAGCAGGGGCGAGGCCGGGGTGCCGAGGTCGGCGACCGTCTTGGCCAGGCGGACGTTGAACTCCTCGCACTGCGCCCCGAATCCGGGGTCCTCGTCGCAGCGCGAGTTGGGTATGACGGGCAGCAGCACGGCGGCGACACGGGGGTTGGCCGCCCGCGCCCGCTCCACGAACAGCCGTACGTTGGCCTCGGTCTGCTCGGGGTTGGTGTAGAAGCCGAGGTCGATCAGCCCGAGCGACACCAGCAGGATGTCCGGGCGGTGTTCCCGTACCGCGTCCTCGATCAGCGGCGCCATGTGCAGCCACCCCTCGCCCCATCCGGCCAGGTGCCGGCGGGCGGAGCCGGGGAACGCGGGGTCCGCGTAGCGCTGCGAGACCGCCGCGTCCGCCTCGGGGTCGTGCAGCGCGGTCCGCGGGCCGACGATCGCGAAGTCCTCGCCCTCGGTCCCCAGCGAGCGCAGGTGCTGCCACATGCGGTAGCGCCAGGTGTGCTCGCCCGCGCTGCCGATGGTCATCGAGTCGCCGACGAACATCCACGCCGTACGGCGTCCGGGCGTGCGGCGGGGCCCGTCGCCGGGGCCGGGGAGTGCGCTGGACATGGACGGGATCATAGGGCCCGCGGACCCGCCGGCAGGGGCCCGGCCCGGGGTCCGGCGGTGTCAGAGCCTGCCGTCACTGCCGCGGGAGCGGCGCGACCGGCCGGGCGGACTGAATGGCCCATGGGAGGGGCCGTTGAATGGCCCTGCCGAGCGGGCCGTTCCGTTCCTAGGGTGACCGCCATGACGCACTCGGTGGACTTCTATTTCGACCCCATCTGCCCCTTCGCCTGGATCACCTCCCGCTGGATCCTCGAGGTCGAGCGGGAACGCCGGCTGGCCCTGCGTTTCCGGGTGATGAGCCTGTCCGTCCTCAACGAGGGCCGCGAGGGCCTGCCCGAACGCTACGAGCGGCTGCTGAGCACGGGCTGGGGCCCGGTGCGGGTGTGCGTGGCCGCCGCCCGGCACCACGGGGACCACGTGCTGCGCGACCTCTACACGGCGCTCGGCACCAGGCTCCATGTGCAGGACCGCCCGGCCTGCGACGAGGTGCTGCGCGAGGCGCTGGCGGAGGCGGGACTGCCGCCGGAGCTGGCGGAGGCCGCGCGGAGCGACGCGTACGACGAGGAGCTGCGCAAGAGCCACCACCAGGGCATGGACCCGGTCGGGGAGGAGGTCGGCACGCCCACCCTGCACATCGACGGGGCGGCGTTCTTCGGCCCCGTCCTCACCTCGATCCCGCGCGGCGAGGAGGCGGCGCGCCTGTTCGACGGCGTCCGGGCGCTCGCCGGCCACCCCACCTTCTTCGAGCTCAAGCGCAGCCGTACGGGCGCCCTCGACTTCGGCTGAGCCGCCCACCTGGCAGGCTTGGCGCATGCGCCCACTGCTCGCCGCGGCCGCGGCATCCGTTCTCGTGATGGGTCCCCTCGTCGGCACCGCGACCGCCGACGACGGGGATTCCGTGGCCTTCACCATGACGGACCCGCGGATCACCGAGTCGAGCGGCCTGGTCGCCAGCCGCCTCCACAAGGGCGTCTACTGGACGCACAACGACAGCGACGACGGCCCGTACATCTACGCCGTCGACTCCACGACCGGGAAGACGGTCGCCACCGTCACCCTGCGCGGCGTGGGCAGCCCGCGCGACGTCGAGGCGATCTCGATGGGCCCGGACGGCGCCCTCTACGTCGGCGACATCGGCGACAACCTCGGCGGCTCCTGGCCGCACGTGTGGATCTACCGCCTCCCGGAGCCGAAGCGGCTGGCGGACCAGACGGTCACCGCGACGCAGTTCACCGTCGTGTACGACGGCGGCCCGCGCAACGCCGAGGCGATGATGGTCGACCCGAAGACCGGCCGGGTGTACATCGCGAGCAAGAACGAGGACGGCGGCGGCCTGTACCAGGGCCCGGCGAGGCTCTCCGCGAGCGGCACCAACGTCTTCCGCCGGGTCGCCGACATCCCGCTGTGGATCACCGACGGCGCCTTCTCGCCGGACGGGACGCGGCTGGTGCTGCGCGGCTACTTCGGGGCCCTGATGTACCGCTGGGCCGACGGCACGCCGCACCGGATCGACCAGATGCACGTGCCCCTGCAGCGGCAGGGCGAGTCCGTGGCCTTCACCCCGGACGGCCGGACCCTGATGTACGGCAGCGAAGGCGAGGACAGCGAGGTCTGGCGCGTCCCGCTGACCGGCGAGGACCTCCCCGACGCCGCCCGTCGCGCCGGTACCTCCGCCCCCGGCTCCCCCGGCTCCGCGGGCGGCGCGTCGGCGGACGCCGGTTCCGGCGCGCAGGGCCCGGGCTCGACCCGCCAGTTCGCCCTGGGCGCTCTCACCGTTGCCGCCGTCGCCGCCGTACTGGTGGGAGTCCGCCGGCTGCTGCGCCGGGGCGGCCGCTCGGCCTGACGCGGGCCGGGAAGCGGAAAGCCGGTGAGCGGGGCCGTCGCCCCGCCCACCGGCTTGTGGTCGCGCTCGGGGTCAGAGCCGCTCGACGACGTAGTCGACGCACGCGGTCAGCGCCTCGACGTCCGCCGGCTCGACGGCCGGGAACATCGCGACGCGCAGCTGGTTGCGGCCCAGCTTGCGGTACGGATCGGTGTCGACGATGCCGTTGGCGCGCAGCACCTTGGCGATCGCCGCGGCGTCGATCCCCTCGGCGAAGTCGACGGTGCCGACGACCTGCGAGCGCTTGGCCGGGTCGGTGACGAACGGCGTGGCGTGCTCGGACTTCTCGGCCCACGTGTACAGGCGCGAGGAGGAGTCGGCGGTGCGCGAGACCGCCCAGTCGAGGCCGCCCTGCCCGTTGATCCACTCCAGCTGGTCGTTCAGCAGGAAGAGGGTCGCGAGTGCCGGGGTGTTGTAGGTCTGGTTCTTCTTCGAGTTGTCGATCGCGGTCGGCAGGTCGAAGAAGGCCGGGATGTGGCGGCCGGACGCGGCGATCCGCTCGGCGCGCTCCAGCGCGGCAGGGGAGAACGCGGCGATCCACAGGCCGCCGTCGGCGGCGAAGGACTTCTGCGGGGCGAAGTAGTAGACGTCGGTCTCGGCGACGTCCACCGGCAGGCCGCCGGCGCCGGAGGTGGCGTCGACCAGGACCAGGGCGCCCTCGTCGGCGCCGGCGACGCGCCGCAACGGCATCGCGACACCGGTGGAGGTCTCGTTGTGGGTGAAGGCGTATACGTCCACACCCGCCTCGGCGGCCGCCTCGGGGTGGGAGCCCGGGTCGGTGGAGATCACGGTCGGCTCGTCCAGCCACGGCGCCAGCTTGGCCGCCTTGGCGAACTTGGAGGAGAACTCGCCGAAGCTGAGGTGCTGCGACTTGCGCTCGATCAGGCCGTGGGTGGCGATGTCCCAGAAGGCGGTGGAGCCGCCGTTGCCGAGCACCACCTCGTAGCCCTCGGGCAGCGAGAACAGCTCGCGGATGCCGTCACGGACCCGGCCGACCAGGTCCTTCACCGGTGCCTGCCGGTGAGAGGTGCCCATCAGCGAGGTGCCGGTCGCGGCCAGGGCGCTGAGCGCCTCGGGCCGCACCTTGGAGGGGCCCGAACCGAATCGTCCGTCGGCGGGCTTGATGTCAGCGGGAATCTGGATCTCGGCCACGTCTCGCAGCGTAGTGCGTGACGACCCGGTTACGGGCTCCGGTCCATCCGGTGAGACATGCGGCGCGGCGGGGCAGGCTGAGGGGCATGGCGGACGATCGGCGGCGGGAACTCCGCCGCGACCTGGAGCGGGCCGTACGGGGCGAGGCCTCCTTCGACCCGCAGAGCAGGGCGCTGACCACGATGGACGCGTCCAACTACCGGCGCGTCCCCCTGGCCGTGGTCGCGCCGCACGACGCGGAGGACGTGGCCGCGGCGCTCGCCGTGTGCCGCGCGCACGGAGTGCCGGTGGTGCCGCGCGGCGGGGGCACGTCGATCGCCGGGCAGGCGACCGGGACGGGGGTCGTGCTCGACTTCACCCGGCACATGCACCGGATCGTGTCACTCAGCCCCGAGGCGTTGACCGCCCGCGTCCAGCCCGGCGTCGTCCTGGACGACCTGCGGCGGGCCGCCGCCGCGCACGGGCTGACCTTCGGCCCCGATCCGTCGACGCACAGCCGCTGCACCCTCGGCGGCATGATCGGCAACAACGCGTGCGGCGCCCACTCCGTGGCCTGGGGCACCACCGCCGACAACGTCCGTGCCCTGGAGGCCCTCACCTACGGCGGCCAGGCGCTGCGCACCGCCGAACCGCTCCGCGCCGACCTGCGCGAACTGGTCGACGGCCACCTCGCGCTGCTGCGCACGGGCTATCCGCAGCAGCTCCCCCGCCGCATCTCCGGCTACGCCCTCGACGCCCTGCTCCCCGAACGCGGCCGGGACCTGGCCCGCGCCCTGACCGGCAGCGAGGGCACGCTCGCGGTGATCACGGAGGCCGAGGTCCGGCTGGTGCCCGCGCCCCCGGTCCGCGTCCTGGTGGTCCTCGGGTACGCGGACGAGGGCGCCGCCGCCGACGCCGCGGCCGGCCTGCTCCCGTACAGGCCGCTGACGGTGGAGGGGATGGCCGCCGACCTGGTGGGAGGTGACGCCGCCGCGTTGCTGCCCCCGGGCGGGGCCTGGCTCTTCGTCGAGATGCCGGGCACCGGCGAGGCGGAGGCGCTGCGGCGGCTCGCCGACGCGCACGCCTCGGCCGTCGTGACCGACCCCGTCGCGCAGCGCGCGCTGTGGCGGATCCGCGAGGACGCGGCCGGCACCGCCACCCGGATGCCCGGGGGCGCGGAGGCCTGGCCGGGCTGGGAGGACTGCGCGGTGCCCCCGGCCCGGCTCGGCGGCTATCTGCGCGAGTTCCGCGCGCTGCTGCGCGAGCACGGACTGCGCGGCGTGCCGTACGGGCACTTCGGCGACGGCTGCATCCATGTGCGCATCGACTTCGACCTGCTGGGGGCGGCGGGCGTGGCCCGCTTCCGGCGCTTCTCCGAGGACGTCGCGGAGCTCGTCGTCGCCCACGGCGGTTCCCTGTCCGGGGAGCACGGCGACGGCCAGGCCCGTGCCGAACTGCTGCCCAGGATGTACGGGACGGAGCTGGTCGCCCTCTTCGCCCGCTTCAAGGACGCCCTGGACCCGGCGGGCGGCCTCAATCCCGGCATGCTCGTCCGGCCCGACCCCCTCGACGCCAATCTGCGCTTCGCCGTCCTGCCGCGCCGCCCCGTCGACGTCGCCTTCGGCTACCCCCAGGACGGCGGGGACTTCTCGGCGGCGGTGCGCCGCTGCGTCGGCGTCGCCAAGTGCCGTGACACGGGCGGGGGTCCGGGCGTCATGTGCCCCTCGTACCGGGCGACGCGTGAGGAGCGGCACTCCACCCGCGGTCGGGCCCGGCTGCTGCACGAGATGCTCGCGGGCGAGATCGTCACCGGCGGCTGGCGCTCACCGGAGGTCCTGGACGCCCTCGACCTGTGCCTGTCGTGCAAGGGCTGCCGCTCGGACTGCCCGGTCGGCGTCGACATGGCGACGTACAAGGCGGAGTTCCTCCACCACCACTACCGGCGGCGGCCGCGGCCCGCCTCCCACTACGTCATGGGCGGGCTGCCGGTGTGGCTGCGCGCGGCGGCGCCGGTGGCCGGGACGGTGAACGCGCTGGCGCGGGTGCGGCCGCTGGCGGCCCTGGGCAAGCGGCTGGCGGGCATCGCGCCCGAACGGGAACTGCCGTATCTGGCCGAGGAGTCCTTCACACGCTGGTGGGGGCGGCAGGAGCACGCGCCGGGGACGGGCCCGGCCGTGGTCCTGTGGCCGGACACCTTCACCGACCGCCTCTCCCCCGAGGTCGGCCGCGCCGCCGTGCGTGTACTGGAGGCGGCAGGACTGCGGGCCGTGCTGCCACCGGGCCGGGTGTGCTGCGGCCTGACCTGGGTCTCCACCGGCCGGCTCGACCGGGCCCGCCGGGTGATGCGCCGTACGGTGCGGCGTATGGCGCCGGTGCTGGCCGCCGGGATCCCGGTCGTCGTCCTGGAGCCCGGTTGCGCGGCGGCGCTCCGCACCGACCTGCCCGAACTCCTCGGCACCGACGAGGCGGCGGCCCTGGCAGGCTCCGTCCGCACGTTCGCCCAGGTGCTGGAGGAGCACGCCCCGGAGTGGGCCCCGCCCCGCCTCGACCGGTCCGTCACCGGCCAGACCCACTGCCACCAGCACGCCGTCCTCGGCGACGCCGCCGAGCGCCGGCTGCGTGCCCGCGCGGGCCTCACCGGCACCCTCGCCTCCGGCTGCTGCGGCCTGGCCGGCAACTTCGGCTTCGAGCGCGGCCATTACGAGGTCTCCGTCGCCTGCGCCGAGGACCGCCTGCTGCCCGCCGTCCGCGCCGCCCGGCCGGGCGCGGAGGTCCTCGCCGACGGCTTCTCCTGCCGCACGCAGCTCGCCCAGCTCGCGGGCGTCCGCGCCCGGCATCTGGCGGAGCTGCTGGCCGACGGACTCTGACGGGGCCGTGCGGGTCGACTGCGCGCTGACCCCGCCGGGCGAGAGCCTGGCCCAGCTGCTCTCCGCCGTGAAGGACTGGGCGCAGGAGCACATCGAGGAGGTCTTCGAGGCCCGCGAGCGCTGCGACGCGGAGACGGAGGCCGCGTCCTGAGGCCGCCGGGCCCGGCCCGGTTTCCGCGATCGCCTGTGCCGTTCATCCGGTTTCCGGCATTCTGTAGAGCCATTACCGGCCATTTCGGCCCAGTTCCGGCGGTGGGGGGACATCATGCCCGGTGGACAGCGGGGTGCGCTCGGTCAGCTGGTGAGAGCGCTCAGCCTGGGAACGCTGGTGACCGTCCACGTCGCCAGCCTGCTGATCACCTACCGCCAGCTGCACGCCAAGCCCGTACTGCAGGACGTCATCGGGGCACCGGACTGGACCCGGGCGGTCCTGGTCATGGGGCTGGTGATCGGCGGCGGGCTGGGCACGGCCGCGGCGATCGTCGACGACCGCCGCGAGCTGCCCTCGTGCACCGCCGTGGGCGTGGCGGCCGCACTGGCGTGGAGCCTGTGGGCCTCGTCGAGCCTGGGCGAGGACTACGTGCACATGCTCTTCGCCGCCACCGCCCCGGTGACCGGGCTGCTGGTGTGGGCCGAGCTGATGCGGCAGTTCCGCAACCAGCGCCGGACCACCGCGACCGCCTGATCACCCGTCCGGGCCGTGGGCCGCGCTCACGCGGCCACCGACTCCGACTCCCGCGGCACGAACTCGATCAGCTTGTGGTCCTTGCCGCGGTGCAGGTCGATCTTGAGCCGCAACCCGCCCAGTCGTGCCAGGACGAGCCCCACGCAGACGGCCGACGCGGCGGCGACCAGGCCGCCGGCGAGGAAGCCGGTGCGGGCCCCGAAGACGTCGGTGATCCAGCCGACGAGCGGGCCGCCCAGCGGTGTGCCGCCCACGAAGACCATCATGAACAGGCTCATGACGCGGCCCCGCATGGCGGGGTCGGTCGCGAGCTGGACGCTGGCGTTGGCCGTGGTGTTGAACGTCAGACCGAAGACGCCGATGGGCAGCATCAGCACCAGGAAGACCCAGTACGTGGGCGCCAGCGCCGCCACGGCCTCCAGCAGGCCGAACCCGAGCGCGGCGCCGACCAGCAGCCGCAGCCGGGTGCTGCCGCGCCGGGCCGCCAGCAGCGCGCCGACGACGGAGCCGACCGCGAGCACCGAGTTGAACAGCCCGTACATGCCGGCGTCGCCGTGGAAGACGTGGTCGGTGAAGGCGGTGAGCCAGATCGGGAAGTTGTACGCGAAGGTGCCGATGAAGCCGACCAGGACGATGGGCCAGA
The DNA here is from genome assembly GCF_053598835.1 of Streptomyces sp. NPDC001070. Lineage (NCBI taxonomy): Bacteria > Bacillati > Actinomycetota > Actinomycetes > Kitasatosporales > Streptomycetaceae > Streptomyces > Streptomyces sp. NPDC001070. The sequence continues at coordinate 235,127 of NZ_JBSFLB010000003.1, read as the reverse complement.
TCAGCTCGGGCCGCCCGGCGACGTAGCGCAGGCCCTCGCGCAGCTGGCCCTTGCCGCGCGGCGCGGTGGGCACCGCGTACAGCTCGGAGCGGCGCATGAACAGCAGCCCGGCGAGCGGCGCCAGGAAGGACAGGCCGTTGAAGAGGAAGGCCCAGCCGCTGCCGACCGCGGTGATCAGCGCGCCCGCGACGGCGGGGCCTATGAGGCGGGCGCTCTGGAAGTTGGCGGAGTTCAGCGAGACCGCGTTGCGGACGTCGGCGGGGCCGACCATCTCGACGACGAACGCCTGCCGGGCGGGGTTGTCGACGACGGTGACCATGCCGAGGCCGAAGGCGATGGCGTACACGTGCCAGACCTGGACTGCTCCGCTGAGGGTCAGCACGGCGAGCGCGAGGCCCAGCAGGCCCATGGCGATCTGGGTGGCCAGGAGGATGCGGCGCTTGGGGTAGCGGTCGGCGATGACGCCGCCGTAGAGCCCGAAGAGCAGCATGGGGAGGAACTGCAGCGCGGTGGTGATGCCGACGGCGAAGGAGGATCCGGTGAGGCTCAGCACCAGCCAGTCCTGCGCGATGCGGGACATCCAGGTGCCGGTGTTGGAGATGATCGCCCCGCCGGCGAACAGCCGGTAGTTGCGGTTGTGCAGCGAGCTGAACATCCCCGCGCGGCCGGCGGCCGCGACCGGGCGCCCGGCAGGGTCCGGGCGGGACGCCTCGACCGGTCCGGCGGCACCCGCGGCGGCGTCGGCGCCCGCCGGGGTGGGCAGATCGGCCGGGTCCGCGGTGCCGGCCGGTCCGGCCTGGTCAGGGGTGTTCGGTTCGGGTGCGGCGTCTGATGCGGCTGCCGAACTCAATCGGGTCTCGCCTCCTCATCATCGGGTCCTTGCGTCGGCGTGAGCGAGCTTCTCCAGAACGGGCGCGGCCTCCCGGAGCACCGCGCGTTCCTCCTCCGCGAGGCCGGCCATGAGCTCGGCCAGGAACGCGTTGCGCCGGGCCCGGCTCTCCTCGAGCATCGCCTCCGCCTGCTCGGTCTGCCGGACGACGACCTGGCGGCGGTCGTCCGGGTGCGGATCGCGGTGCACGAGCCCCTTGGACTCGAGCATGGCGACGATCCGCGTCATCGACGGCGGCTGGACGTGCTCCTTGCGGGCCAGCTCCCCCGGGGTGGCGGATCCGCAGCGCGCGAGAGTGCCCAGCACGGACATCTCCGTCGGGCTCAGGGACTCGTCGACCCGGTGGTGGCGCAGTCGGCGGGAGAGCCGCATCACGGCACCGCGCAGCGTGTTCACCGCGGCGCGGTCGTCCTCGGACAGTTCGGTCACGTTTATTAGGTTAGCTCATTACTTATGCTAAGCAAAACGTGCCCGCGGCGGCGCCGCATCCAAACGCATTCGTCAAGGAAGTCACCCATCCGGGTGAGTTCCGCCCCGAAAACGACGCATGCCCCGACAGGCCCGCCGGACCCTTGGGCCATGGCTTCGAGAGTGCTCAGCATGCGCATAGACGGGGACCTGCTGGACCGTCTCCAGGCTCACGCCGCCAAACGCGGAATGAGCGTCCAGGACTACATCGTCCGGACGCTCATTCGCGATGACTTCGACGAGAGACTCAAGGCCTCCGTCGACGAGACCGAGCAGTTCTACACCGGCGGCTACGTCAGGCCCAGCGCCGGCATCAGGTAGTAGAAGGCGAAGACCGCCGACACCACGTACAGCGCGGGCGGCACCTCACGGCCGCGCCCCGCCACCAGGCGCAGCACGCAGAAGGTGATGAAGCCGATGCCGATGCCGTTGGTGATCGAGTAGGTGAACGGCATGAGCAGCATCGTCAGGAACGCCGGGATGGCGATCGTGTAGTCGCTCCAGTCGACCTCCCGGATGCTGCCCGCCATGATCAGGAAGCCCACCGTGACCAGTGCGGGGGTCGCCGCCTGGGCCGGAACCATCGTGGCCAGCGGCGCGAAGAACAGCGCGACGACGAAGAGCAGGCCGGTGGCGATCGAGGCGAGACCGGTGCGCGCGCCCTCGCCGGCGCCGGCGGTGGACTCCGCGTAGCAGGTGTTGGCCGAGCAGGAGGTGAAACCGCCCGCCGCGGTCGCGATGCCGTCGACCATCAGGACCCGGCTCATCCCGGGCAGGTCGCCCTTCTCGTCCAGCAGGTGCGCCTCGTCGGCGACGCCGAGGATGGTGCCCATCGCGTCGAAGAAGCAGCTCAGCAGCACGGTGAAGACGAAGAGGACGCCGGTGAGCACACCGACCTCCTGGAAGCCGCCGAACAGGCTCACCTTGCCGATCAGCCCGAAGTCGGGGCTCGCGACCGGGTTGCCCGGCCACTGCGGGACGGTCAGGCCCCAGGCGGTGTCCTTGACGTTCGCCACCGCGTCGACGACCAGCGCGAGCAGCGTCATCGCGACGATGCTGATCAGGATGGCGCCGGGCACCTTGCGGATGATCAGCGCAAGAGTGAGCAGCACACCGAGGATGAAGATCAGCACCGGCCAGCCGGTCAGATGACCGTTGACACCCAGCTGCAGCGGGACGGTGGTGTGCGCGGCGTCGGGGATGCGGGTCACGAAGCCCGAGTCGACCAGGCCGATCAGCACGATGAACAGGCCGATGCCGATGGCGATCGCCTTGCGCAGGCCGAGCGGCACCGCGCTCATCACCCGCTCCCGCAGACCCGTGGCGACCAGCACCATGATCGCGAGACCGGCGAGGACCACCATGCCCATCGCGTCCGGCCAGCTCATCTTGGGCGCGAGCTGGAGCGCGACGATGCTGTTCACCCCGAGGCCCGCGGCCAGCGCGATCGGCACGTTGCCGATGACGCCCATGAGCAGCGTGGTGAACGCGGCGGTCACGACGGTGGCGGTGACCAGCTGGCCGCCGTCGAGGTGGTGGCCGTACTTGTCCACGCCCGAGCTGAGGATGATCGGGTTGAGGACGATGATGTACGCCATCGCGAAGAAGGTGGCCAGACCACCGCGGATCTCCCGGGGAACCGAGGACCCCCGCTCGGTGATCCGGAAGAACCGGTCGAGCGCGCCGTGGGCGGCCGGCAACGGCGGGGTCGGGGAGCTGGACACGACCTTGGCGGTGGTCGACGGGGACATGCGGGTCCTTGCGTGGGGGTCTTTTGGAGTTTCCTACGACTGAAACCGGTCAGTCTCGGACTGTTTCAGTATGAACATATGAGCGGCCGAAACGCTATCTCCGCGCGTAGACCCCCTTGGGCACCTGGGTACGCTGTGCGGTATGAGCAGCCACAGCCACAGCAAGGGGACGACGGAGTTGCGCGAGGCGCCGGCGCCTCTGGAGGCGAACGACGTCGCGACCGTCACCGTCGGGACGGTCATCTGGTTCGTGCTCTTCCTCGTCCAGCTCCCCTTCTACGGCTGGTACGCCGACCACGGCCACGCCTGGTGGATCTGGACCTGCCTGGCCGGCGCCGGCCTCGGCCTCATCGGCCTGTGGTACGTGCGCGCCCGGCGGGCCGCGATCGAGCGGGCCCGCGCCGCGGAGGGCGCCGGGCAGGACTGAGCCCGACGCCGGACGGGCTCCGGCGGCGGGGCCCCGGCGCGGAACGCCCCGGGCCGCGGCCGCCTACGCCCCCGGTCGTACGGCGCCCCGGAGATGTCCCCGAGAGCGGGACCCTCGCCGCGCGGTGCGCGCCGCGGCCCACGTAACGTCGAATCCATGACGGAACGGACGCATCGGGGTGCGGCCGGGGCGGTGCCGGCGACGCTCGGCGGGCTGACCGCGGCCGAGGTCGCGGAGCGGGTCGCGCGGGGTGAGGTCAACGACGTACCGGTGCGCTCCTCGCGCTCGCTGGCCGAAATCGTTCGCGCGAACGTCTTCACCCGCTTCAACGCGATCATCGGGGTGCTCTTCCTGATCATCCTGGTCGTCGGCCCGATCCAGGACGGTCTCTTCGGCTTCGTCATCATCGCCAACACCGGCATCGGCATCTTCCAGGAGTGGCGCGCCAAGAGGACCCTGGACGGCCTCGCCGTCATCGGGGAGGCCAGACCCACCGTCCGCCGCGACGGGGTCGCCACGCGCGTCTCCACCTCCGGGATCGTCCTCGGCGACCTCATCGAACTCGGGCCGGGCGACAAGGTGGTGGTCGACGGCGAGGTGGCCGAGGCCGACAGCCTGGAGGTCGACGAGTCCCTGCTCACCGGCGAGGCGGATCCGGTCGTCAAGCACCCCGGCGACGCCGTCATGTCGGGCAGCTTCGTCGTCGCGGGCGGCGGGGCCTTCACCGCCACCAAGGTCGGCCGGGAGGCCTACGCCGCGCAACTCGCCGAGGAGGCCAGCCGCTTCACCCTCGTCCACTCCGAACTGCGCAGCGGCATCAGCCGGATTCTCAAGTACGTCACATGGATGATGGTCCCGGCCGCGATCGGCCTGATCGTCAGCCAGCTCGTCCTGGAGAGCAACGACTGGCGCGAGGCGGTCCGCCGCATGGTGGGCGGCATCGTGCCGATGGTGCCCGAGGGGCTGGTCCTGCTCACCTCGGTGGCCTTCGCGATCGGCGTGATCCGGCTGGGCCGCAAGCAGTGCCTGGTCCAGGAGCTGCCCGCGATCGAGGGGCTGGCCCGGGTCGACGTGGTGTGCCTGGACAAGACCGGCACCCTCACCGAGGGCGGGATGGACGTCGCCGAGCTGCGGATGCTGGACGGCGTGGCGGAGCCGTACATCCGGCAGGTGCTCGGCGCGGTCAGCGCCGCCGACCCGCGGCCCAACCCCACCCTCGCCGCCGTCACCGCGGCCTTCCCCGCCCCGGACGGCGGCTGGCACTGTACGCAGGCGCTGCCCTTCTCCTCCGCCCGCAAGTACAGCGGCGCGGCCCTGGACGAGCCGGGCGGCGAGAGCTCCACCTGGCTGCTGGGCGCCCCCGACGTGCTCCTCCCCTCCGGCGACCGGACGCTCGGCGAGATCGACGGGCTCAACGCCCAGGGCCTGCGCGTGCTGCTGCTCGCCCGGGCGGGCAAGAACCTGGGCGACCCGGCGGTCGGCGCCTCGGCCACCCCGGCCGCGCTGGTCGTCCTGGAGCAGCGGCTGCGTCCCGACGCCGCCGACACCCTGCGCTACTTCGCCGAGCAGGACGTCCGCGCCAAGGTCATCTCCGGCGACAACGCGGTCTCCGTCGGCGCCGTCGCCGGCAAGCTGGGGCTGCCGGGTGCCGAGCGCACGGTGGACGCCCGCCGGCTGCCGGCCGAGCGCGCGCAGATGGCGGCGGCCCTCGACCGGGGCGCGGTCTTCGGCCGGGTCACACCGCGGCAGAAGCGGGAGATGGTGGGCGCGCTCCAGTCACGCGGCCACAACGTGGCGATGACCGGGGACGGCGTCAACGACGTGCTCGCCCTCAAGGACGCCGACATCGGCGTCTCCATGGGCTCCGGCTCCGAGGCCACCCGGGCGGTCGCGCAGATCGTCCTGCTCAACAACAGCTTCTCGACGCTGCCGTCGGTCGTGGCCGAGGGCCGCCGGGTGATCGGCAACATCACGCGCGTCGCGACGCTCTTCCTCACCAAGACCGTCTACTCGGTGCTGCTCGCCCTGCTGGTGATCATCTGGCACGCGCCGTACCCGTTCCTGCCCCGGCACCTGACGCTGCTGTCCACCCTGACCATCGGCGTCCCCGCCTTCTTCCTCGCGCTGGCGCCCAACAAGGAGCGTGCCAGGCCGCACTTCGTCCGCCGGGTCATGCGCTACTCGCTGCCCGCGGGGGTGATCGCGGGGGCCGCCACCTTCGTGACGTACATGCTCGCCCGCCACCACTACCAGGGAGCCGGGGCGCTTGAGGCGGAGACCAGCGCCGCCACGCTGACCCTCTTCCTGGTCGCGATATGGGTGCTGGCGCTCGTCGCGCGCCCCTACACCTGGTGGCGGATCACCCTGGTCCTCGCCATGGGCGCGGGCTTCCTCGTCGTCCTCGTCACCCCGTGGCTGCAGGAGTTCTTCGCCCTGCGCCTGGTCGGCACTCAGGGCCCCTGGACGGCCGTCGCCGTGGCGGTGGCGGCCTCGGCCGTGCTGGAGCTGGTGTGGCGCCGGATGTCGGCCACGGACGACGGGGCCCCGGAGCGGCACGGCAAAGCGCCGGACCCCCGCTGACGGGGTCCGGCGCCTGGGGATGCCGTCGGCTACCGCACGTCCACGTAGTCTCCCGCGGACGTCGACTTGCCGGTGACGGAGTTGCCCGCGTAGACGAAGCGCCAGGAGCCGTCGGCCGAGGCCCTCACCGTGGTCTTCAGCGCGCCGGTGCTGCTGGACGTGACCGTCTTGACCGTGGTGTAGGTCGAGCTGCTCGCGGAACGGAACTGCAGTGCCACCGACTGGCCCGAGTAGCCCGCGTACTTGTCGGTCTCCCAGTTGGCCCGGGTCAGCTTGCCGGTGACGGTGAGCGTGCCGCCCTTGGCGACCGGCTCCGGGCCGGCGTTGACGGTCAGGACGGAGTTGCGCCGCACCTGGGTCGGGGCGAGCCCCCCCTTGGCGACGGCGTTCATGTCGCCGTCCGACGCCCAGAGCTCGGCGTGCCAGGTGCCGGCCGCGTGGTTGTCGATGAGCGTCTTCGGGTCGATGGCGAGGGTCGCGGTGCAGCGCGCCGTCGTCGCGTCGACGTCCGTGCAGGTGGCGTCCCCCGGGCGGCTCTGCGCCGACGGCGCGTCCCAAATGCCCTTGTACAGCTGCGCCGCGGAGCGGTACAGCGGGTAGGTGTGGGTCACCGTGTAGGTCACGGTGAACGTCTTCTTGGCGGAGGTGCCGACGGCGATCGGCTTACCGCCGTTCACCACCACGCCGGAGTAGGTGATGGGGTTTTCCGCCGCGTGGGCCGGGACGGCGAAGGCGGAAAGTGCCAGGGCGCCGCAAACGGCGCCCACGAAGGAGCGAATGCGCATGATGGTGTCCCCACAGTGAAAGCCCGCCGGATTCCCCCCCGGACGGGAGCTTTGACAATGCGATGATCTTATGGACGGCCAGGTATGCCGCCTAGGGGCTTGATCCCCTGTTACAGACTCAGAACATCTGGTTGAACATCGCATGTACAGCGGTCGGGCCCGTTCCCGGAGCCCGCCCGTGGCGGCGTGTGGACGCGTTCAGCCGACGTCGACGTAGTCGCCCGTGGCGACCGCCGTGCCGGTGGTGGACGTGCCCCCCCGGAGTGATCTTTGGATGGTGGCGGCTCGCAGCCGCCCGCACGGACGGCGGCCCGGTCCCGTCCCCGGGACCCGGCCGCCGTCGTGCGATGCGCCCGGTGCTTACTGCACGTCGACGTAGTCGGCCGAGGCCGCGGCGCCGCCGGTGGTCGCGTTGGTCCCGAAGGCGAAGCGCCAGTAGCCGTCCGTCGAGGCGGTGACCGTGGTCTTCAGGGCGCCGGTGCTGCTGGACTTGATGGTCTTGACCGTGGTGTAGGTGGTCGAGCCCTTCTTGCGGAACTGCAGCTTCACGTACTGGCTGCCGTAGCCGCCGTACTTGAGCGTGTCCCAGTTGGCCCGGGTCAGGGTGCCGGTGACGGTGATCGTCTTGCCCTTCTTCACGGGCTCGGGCGAGGCGTTCACGGTCAGGTGCGAGGCGCGCAGCACCTTGATGGTGGTCGCCTTGTCGAGTTCCCGCACGCTGTCCGCGTCCTTGCCGTCCAGCTCGGCGAGGACGTTCCAGGTACCGGCCTGGGAGCTGGGGAGCTCGTCGAGCTTGGGGCTGACCGTGGCGCCGAAGGTGCACGCGGTGGCGGTGCAGGTCTCCGTCTCGCCGAAGCCCGCCGCGCCGGTCGGCGCGTCGAGGGTGCCGCGCCACGGGAAGGCGCCGCCGTAGGCGAGGCCGCTGCTGTCGGTGCCGCTGATGGTGTAGCAATGGCGGTTCAAGGATCAGTCAACCATCGGTCGCCGGCGGCCGGCGGCCGGCGGCCGGCGCCGGCGACGGCCTCGGACCGGTGGCTCCGGGGAAAGCACAAAGCGCCGGGCCCCCGCTGCGGGAACCCGGCGCCCATGGGTGGCGCGTGGTTACCTCACGTCGACGTAGTCGCCCGCGGCGACAGCCGTGCCGGTGGTGGACGTGCCCGAGAAGGCGAAGCGCCAGTAACCGTCGACGGACGCCTTGACGGTGGTCTTCAGGGCCCCGGTGCTGCTGGACTTGACGGTCTTGACCGTCTTGTAGGTGGTGGTGCCCTTCTTGCGGAACTGCAGCAGCACGGACTGGTTGGTGTAGCCGTGGTACAGGTTGTCGTCCCAGTTCGCCCGGCTCAGCTTGCCCGTGACAGTGATGGTCTTGCCCTTCTTCACCGGCTCCGGCGAGGCGTTGACCGTGACCTTCGCGGCGCGCTTGAACCGCGCCGTGGTGAAGGCGTCGTTGTAGGTGAAGCCGTCGTCGTTGCCGGTGGCGTCGGCGTACACCTTCCAGCCGCCCGCCAGGGCGTTCCAGAGGTAGAGCTTCACGTCGATGGGAATGGTGACCTTGCAGGTCGAGACCGTGGGGTCGGTGGCGGAAGTGGTGCAGGTGCCCCGCTCCGCCTCAGGGGCGAAGACCTGGTCGGTGTTCTCCACATCGGGCCCGTGCCACAGGGCGGCCCAGCCGTCCTGGATACCGGCCGGGCTGCTCGCCTTGACCGTGATGGTGACGTTCTTCTGGCCGCTGGTTCCGATAACGATGTCGGAGCCACCGCTGATCACGACCTGGGAGATCGTGGGGGCGGTGACGTCCGCCGCGGCCGCCATCCTCTTGGAGTGCGGCGTGCGGTCGAAGAGGTCCGCCTTGTCGTCCGCCTGCGCGGCGGGAACGGTGAGAGAGGCCAGTGCGAGGGCGCCGGAAACGGCGGCCACAGTCGCGCGAATACGCATGCTTGAGAATCATCCCCACGTGGAAGGGACGCCCGCCGTACTCCCCCCGACGAGACGTCTCGAATGGTGAGAGGGATCGTACGCGCGAACGGCCGTTCCACGGAGACCTTTTCGGCGAACGTGCAGCCCGGGCGAGGACGTTCACGCCCGCGCACCGCCGGCTCAGTCGAACCAGCGGTCGCGGGCCAGCTCCTCCGTGCGGGTCGGGTCCTCCAGCAGCGCGGCCACTTCGAAGCGGCGCTGCCAGGCTCCGGCCGCCCAGGACAGGCCCGCGGCGACGCCCTCCAGCGTGGCCGCGTGCAAGGTGCCGTCCGTCCACCGCCAGTCGAGCTCGACGGTGCTGCCGTCGGGGGCCCTGACCAGCAGCTCCTCGTGCTCGATGTACGACAGGGGGGCGCCGGGCAGCAGCTCGCGCACCGCGTCCGCGACGTCGTGGGGCTCGCCCTCGGAGACGACCGGGGCCTCGAAGGCCTCGCTGAGCCGGCGCACCTGGAACAGCTCGGCCAGCGCGGCGGCGCGGACCGGCGGCACCGGGAGCAGGGGCCGGCCCGCGGCGAGCGGAAGCAGGTCCGGGGCGTCCGCGACGAGGGCGTCCGCCGCGTCGACGACCCGCGGCTCGCGGCCGTCGGCGACGGCCCGCAGCTCGTCGGGGAGGGTGACCTGCTCGGGGTCGAGGGTGGCCAGCTCGGAGTAGAGCCGGTGCAGCTGGGCCGGTGTGACCGTGGTGTCGGGGTCGGCGAGGCGGCCGAGCAGTTCGGCGCCGCCGCCGGGCTCGTCCAGCAGGGCGGCGGCGGACGTGCGCACGCCCAGGGCGCGCAGCACCTGGTCGTCCACGGCCCCGGCCTCGGCGTCCTCGTACAGCCCGGCGAGCAGCGGATCGCCGCCCGCCGCGCGCAGGCCCACGGGGCGGCGGCCGTCGAGGACCGGGTGGTCGCGCAGCCACCAGGCGGTGTAGGGGCGCACGGACTCGGTGGTGCCGTCCGGCAGCAGGACCCGCACCGGCTGGGTGACCGCGTCCCGCAGCGGCGGGACGGACAGCATGGCCAGCGCCTGCGGCCAGGCGTCGTCGTCGACGAGGTCCAGGTCGCGCACGGCGACGATCTCGGTGGCGACCGGCGGCACGTCGGTGTCCGGCAGCTGGTCCAGGACGTCCTCGCACCACACGTCGACCGCGTCGAGCAGGCCGGCGTCGTCCGGCTCGGCCCAGTCGCTCTCGCGCGGCTCCAGCTCGTCCGGGTCGAGCACCACGTCGGCGGCCCGGACCAGGGCGAAGGTGGCGAGCACGCCGACCGCGGTGAGCGGCTGCTCGCCCCAGCGCGCGGCCAGGTCCTCGTCGACGGAGCCGAGTTCGCCCTCCCGGATGACCTGCTCGAAGGCGCTGCCCGGCAGCACCAGGTCACCGGCGGGGGTGAGCTCGCCCTCGTCGTCGGTGAGGGCGAGCGCGGCCAGCCACGGCTCGTCGCCGGGGGCCAGGTTCGCGGCGCGGACCAGGCCGAGGACGACCTCGGCGAGCTCCTCGGCGTCCAGCGCGGGCGCCTCCTCGTCCCACACGTCGTCCGCGTCCAGGGACGCGGCCACCGCCGCGCGCACCTGGGGGGTCGTGAGGACGGCACGCGGGGTCGCCGGGGTGGCGCCGAGCTTCTCCAGGAGCGGGTGCGCGGCCTCCGGGTCGGCCACCTTCAGCCCCAGCCGGGCGAGTTCCGAGGCGGCCGGCAGGCCGGTGCTGACCGGGGCGGCCTCCTCGGCGTAGACGCTGTCCATCTCGGGCAGCGGCAGCAGCACCTGGCGCGGCCCGACGACCGTACGGCCGTCGGCGAGCGGCACGGGCAGCCCGCTCAGCCGGTCCGGGTCGGTGCCGGCCAGCGAGTCGTACAGGCGGTACCACCAGGCGGCGGGGCGCTCCACCCCGGCGAGCCGGTCGATCGCGTCGCCCAGCGGCAGCCGCGCCACACCCAGGACGCGCAGCTCGGGGCGGCGCTCCAGACCGGGGGGCAGCAGCGTCGGGAAGACCTCCGCCAGGACGCGGACGGTCTCCGCGCCGGTGCCCTCGACGACCTCGGCCTCCACCGGGCGCAGCGCGGGCGGAAGTTCGTCCTCCTCGGCCGGGCCGGTGACGTCGGCCGCGCGCGGCAGGAAGGCGGTGCGCGGCAGCCGCTCCAGCACATGGCGGCGTAGCTCCGCGTCCAGCTCGCCCTTGCCGAGCGGGCCCGGGACGAGGTCCACGATCCCGGCGTTCACCGGCTGCCAGTCGGCCAGCAGCCGCACGTACAGGTCGGCCGCCCGCGCGATCAGGAAGGCGGTGAGCGCGCCGGGCGCCGCGTGCCGCCGGGTCGGGTCCAGGGGCAGCGAGGCGATCAGCAGCGCGGGCAGCCCCAGCGCCTCGTCGGTCGGGGTCGGGGCGTGCACGAAGGGCGCCGTGCGCGGCCGCTCGGGCGCGCCCTCCGGCCCCACCGGGACGGCCCAGGTGACCGACCACACCGGCCGCAGCCGCTCCTCGACCGGGCGGTCGGCCAGCAGCTCCGACTCCAGCGAGCCGCCGTCGCTCACGGTGCGCCAGCGGGTGGTGCCGTTCGCGCTGTCCGTGACGACGGTCAGGCCGTCCTCCTGGCGCCGGGTCAGGGTCCGTACGCCTTCCGGCGTCTCCACGACCACCTCGGCCAGGCCGGGCAGCGTCAGCAGCAGGGCGTCGTCGATCGCGGCGAGCAGCCGCGCCGCGAGGTCCTGCGCGGCGCCGTCGCGCAGCGGCAGCACCACAACGGTGTCGTAGCCGTCCGGCGCGGTGCCCTCGGCGGGCAGCGGCAGCCGCAGCAGCGGCACATGGCCGTCCCGCCGGCGCAGCTCGTCGGTAAGCCCCGGGGAGTGCTCCCCGGTCTCGTGGGCGAGGTCCCGTGCCTCGGCCAGCGACCAGCGGACGCCACCGCTGCGGCTGAGGATCGCGGGCTCGTCGCTCACCGCGAGCACGGCGGAGAACCCGACGCCGAAGCGGCCGACGGCGGCGTCGGCGTCCTCGCGCTTGGCGCTGGCGCGCAGCGTCGACAGCGACTCCACGCCCGCCGTGTCGAGATGGGCGCCGGTGTTGGCGGCGGCGAGCACGCCCTCGCGGAGGGTGAGCCGCAGGCGGCCGGTCACGCCGGCGCGGGTCGCGGCATCGGCGGCGTTCTGCGCCAGCTCGATGACGAGGCGGTCGCGGTAGCCGCCGAGGGCGAGGTCCTCCTCGGCGTTCGCGTCCTCACGGAACCTGGCGGGCGACGCGGCCCACGCGTCGAGCACGGCCCGGCGCAGCCGTACGGTCCCGAACGGATCTGCGCCCCGGTCCATCGCGGTCCCGCTCACGTCGTCTTCTCCCTCACCCGCTGTCGCATGCCCTGCGAGAGTGACGCTACCGCTTGAGGTGTCGGCCAGTCGTCCCGCGAGGCCCGGGCACGGCGGCACACCCCGACCGGAAAGCCGAGGCGAAGCGCCATGGGAAAGGTGGGCGCACTTCCGGCACGGAGCCGCGGATGAACCACAACCCCCCACCCATGGGCGGCGCCCCGACGCCCGGTGGGGCACGCGGGACCACGACGCGGGTGAATCGCAAGCCGCCAGGCGGGACACCACCCGACCGGAAGACCCGACAGGGCGGGCCCGCCTCCGGCAGAGCCGCCTGCCGCCACCCGCCGCCGGGCACGGCGCACACCGGACCGGAAAGCCGAAGCGCGGGGCGCCCCCGCCCGGAGGACCGCAGACATGCGCGCGCTTACCCCCAGGGGTACGGGTCGGCCGCAACCCACCGACCAGGACGGCACCCCCGAGCGGAAGACCCGACAGGCGGGCCCGCTTCTACGCCGTCAGCCCACTCGCCGGCGGGCAAGCCCCAGCCCCCGCCCCGGGAGGGAGCGCGCGTACCGGGCAGGCGCGGTGGCGGAGCCGTCAGCTGTGGCCGAGTTCCTCGGCCGGGGTGGTGTCCTCGACGGAGCCGTGGCGGTCGGGGTGGAGGGGGAGCGGCTCGACCGCGGTCTCGTCGAGGACGGGCGGCGCGGGCCGCGGCGGCTTCGGCATGACCGCGGCCTCGGAGTGCGCGCCGCACCCGTAGGCCAGGGAGACGACCCGCCCGTCGGCCGGGGAGAACTCGTTGGCGCAGACCCCGAACGCCTGCCGCAGGGAGCCCGCGATCGGCACCAGGAAGCCGCAGGAGACGCACTGCGCGGGCGCGGACTGGGCCATGGGGGCCTTGGGGCCGTACTCGTCCTCCCAGCGGTCCGCGGCGACGTGCAGGCCGTACCGGGACAGCACCCGGGGCCGGCCCATGCCGATCTCCTCCGCGACGGCCGCGATCGTGCCCATCGTGGGCGCCATCGGCAGGGCGGCCGGGGGGCCGCCGGAGACGTCCGCGTCCTCGGCCTCGACCAGCTCGGCCATCTCCTCCGAGACCGGCGAGTTCGGCGGCGGCGCGTCCTCCCCGGAGAAGCCGGGCTCCAGGCGCAGGTCGTCGGCGTCCGTGGGCAGCAGGTCGCCGGGGCCGAGGTCGCCCGGACGGAGCCGCTCGCTCCACGGCACCCATTCGGGCGCGAGGACCGCCTCGGGCCCGGGCACGAGGACCGTCTCGTCCAGCGTGATCGCCTTGGCGCGGGAGGCGCGGGTCAGCGTGACCGCCCAGCGCCAGCCGCGGTAGGCGGCCTCACGGCAGTCGAACAGGTGCGTGACGACACGGTCACCCTCGGCCACCGCCCCGAGGTGCTCGCCGACCGCTTTCTCGCCGAAGGCGTCCACGGCGGCCTCGAAGGCGACGTCGACCGCCTCGGCGCACAGGCGGTCAGGGGTACGGCTTCGCATCGCAGCACTCACAAGAATCGATTCTCTCCTACGCCGTCTTACGCGTGCGCCGCCGAGGGTCGGGCGGGGCGGTGGCGGAGCGGACCGGAGGACCGCTTCAAACGCTGCCTGCCCGTACGTCCACGGGCGCACCTGTTGACTCCATTCTGCGCGATCGCACGCTATCGGTGCGCGCCCCGTTCGGAAAGCCGCTCGGTAGGGCAGACTGGCGGGCGTGGCACGCACAGTGACGTCCGGCCCGGGACCGGTTCGCAGGGCGGGGAACGCCGTCGCGCGTGCCACGCAGCGTACGTCGACCGCCGTGGTGCGCCGCGTCCGGCGTCACACGCACTCCGGCGGGGCGGGTGAGTCGGGTCTGGCGAAGCTGATCGAGCTGCACGCGGTGAACTCGGCGGGCGACATGCTGATCACGGTCGCGCTCGCCAGCACGATCTTCTTCTCGGTGCCGACCGGCGAGGCGCGCGGCCGGGTGGCGCTCTACCTGCTGGTCACGATGGCGCCGTTCGCGCTGCTGGCCCCGGTGATCGGGCCGCTGCTGGACCGCATCCCGCACGGCCGGCGCGCCGCTATGGCGATGTCGATGCTGGCCCGGGCGATCCTGGCGTGGACGATGGCCGGCGTGGTGGCGACCGCCGGGCTCGAGCTGTATCCCGCCGCCCTGGGCGTGCTCGTCGCGTCGAAGGCGTACGGCGTGGTGCGCAGCGCGGTGATGCCGCGGCTGCTACCGGCGCGGACGACGCTGGTGAAGGCGAACTCCCGGGTGAGCCTGACCGGCCTGCTGGCCACGGCCGTGGCCGCGCCGATCGGCGGGCTGCTGCACCTGATCGGCCCGGGCGTGCCGCTGTACGGGGCGTTCGTGGTGTTCGTCTGCGGCACGCTGCTGTCCTTCTCCCTCCCGCACAAGGTGGACTCCGCCAAGGGCGAGGCACGCGCCGAGCTGACCTCCGGTGAGGACGGCGAGAGCCACCGCCACCTGGGCAGGCAGTGGCGGGAGAAGCGGCCGGGGCTGCGGAGCGTCGGCGGCCCGGTGCTGCACGCCTTGCAGGCCAACGCCTCGCTGCGGGCCCTGTCCGGCTTCCTGACCCTCTTCCTGGCCTTCCTGCTGCGCGAGCATCCGCTGGGCGGCCTGTCGGGACCGGTGTCGCTGGGGCTGGTCGCCGTGGCCGCCGGCACCGGCAACGCCTTCGGCACCGCCCTGGGTTCCTGGCTGCGCGCCCGCGGCCCGGAGCGGATCATCATCAGCGCGCTGGCCGCCGCCCTGGCGGCGACGTGCGTGGCGGCGGCCTGGTACGGCGTGCTGACCATCGCTCTCGTCGCCGCCGCGGCCGGCATCGCGCAGGCGCTCGGCAAGCTCTCGCTGGACGCGCTGATCCAGCGCGACGTGCCGGAGGAGGTGCGCACCTCGGCCTTCGCCCGCTCGGAGACCGCGCTCCAGCTGGCGTGGGTGATCGGCGGCGCCATCGGCATCGTCCTGCCGCTCAACGGCACCCTCGGGATGGCGGTGGGGGCGGCCCTGGTGGCCCTCGGCGTCACCTTCTCGGTGCGCGGCCTGATGACCGGCGCCCGGGGCCGCGCGACCCGTCCGCGCACGGTGTGAGCGCAGCGTGCCCGGGGGACACGAGCGGGCCCCCCGCGTAGCGGGACCGCGACCGCCCGGTAGCCTCACCTTCATGAGCATTCGCCGCCGTGCCGCCGCCCTCGGTGCCGTGTCCCTCGGGCTGATCGCCCTCTCCGCCTGCGAGAAGCCGACCCCCCTGGCGACCGTCACCGTCGGCGACAAGACCGTGACCACCGAGGCCACCAGCAAGTGCTACGTCAAGGGCAAGAAGCTGACGGAGCAGGTCTTCCTCGCGTGCCTGCAGACCAAGCCCAAGAAGACCGTCACGGTCCGGGCCGGTGACAAGGTGCGGATCGGCGTCGACCCCGAGATCGCCGAGAAGGGCTGGGTCGTGGCCACCGGCACCTCCGGCAAGTCGGGCCTGCTGAAGGACACCACCTACCGCTCCTTCGACGCCGAGACCCTGCTCTCCGACTCGCAGACGGGCACCGCGGCCAGCGAGGTGACCCTCAACATCATCGAGACCAGCGGCGCGCAGGACTACCTCGGCGTGTGGCAGTTCAAGCTGAAGTCGGCGGGCTGACCCGCCCGCTGACGCCATGACGCCCCGCCTCCTCGTCGTCACCGCCGTCACGGCGGAGCGCGACGCGGTCGTCCGCGGTCTCGGCGGCCCGGCCGCCGAGCTGCCCGTGCCCGGTGGCCGGGCCGTACTCCGCACCGCCGTCGCCGACGTGCTGGCGGCCGGCGTCGGTCCCGCCGCCGCGGCAGCGGGGACGGCGGCCGCGCTCACCGGCCCGGAGTACCGGCTCGTCGTCTCCGCCGGGATCGGCGGCGGCTTCCAGCCCGCCGCGCCGGTCGGCTCGGTCGTGGTCGCCGACGCGATCGTCGCCGCCGACCTGGGCGCCGAGGGCCCGGACGGTTTCCTCCCGGTGGCGGAACTGGGCTTCGGCACTTCGGAGCACCGCCCGCCCGGCCCGCTGTCCCGGCGGGTCGCCGAGACGCTCGGCGCGGCGTACGGACCGGTCCTGACCGTGTCGACGGTGACCGGGACGGCCGGCCGCGCCACGGAGCTGGTGCGCCGTCACCCGCGTGCGCTGGCGGAGGCCATGGAGGGCTTCGGCGTCGCGGAGGCGGCCGCGGCGCACGGGCTGCCCGTCCTGGAGATCCGTACGGTGTCCAATCCCGTGGGACCGCGCGACCGTGCGGCCTGGCGGATCGGTGAGGCGCTCGACGCGCTCGACGAGGCCTTCGCCCGGCTCGGGAAGCAGCCCGCCGTACTCGACGTTGGAGATCGGACATGAGCGAAGACAGCGAAGACCGGGCACTGCGGATCGCCTACTCCCCCTGCCCCAATGACACCTTCGTGTTCCACGCCTGGGCGCACGGTCTGGTCCCCGACGCGCCGCCGATCGACGTGACCTTCGCGGACATCGACATCACCAACGGCATGGCCGAGCGCGGGGAGTTCGACATCCTCAAGGTCTCGTACGCGGTGCTGCCCTACGTGCTGGACGAGTACGCGCTGCTGCCCTGCGGCGGCGCGCTGGGCCGCGGCTGCGGCCCGCTCGTCCTGACCAGGGACGCCGGTTCGGGCAAGGGCTCCGACCTCAGCGGGCGCACGGTGGCGGTGCCGAGCGAGCGCTCGACGGCGTACCTGCTCTTCCGGCTGTGGGCGGCCGCGGAAGTGCCGGGCGGGGTCGGCGAGATCGTCGTCCTGCCCTTCCACGAGATCATGCCCGCGGTGCGGGACGGCCGAGTGGACGCGGGTCTCGTCATCCACGAGGCACGCTTCACCTACCAGGACTACGGGCTGCACAAGCTCGCGGACATGGGCGAGCACTGGGAGCAGACCACCACGCTCCCCATCCCGCTGGGCGCGATCATCGCCAAGCGCTCCCTCGGCGAGGCGCGGCTGCGTGAGCTGGCGGCCGCCGCCCGCACCTCCGTCCACATGGCCTGGGACGAGCCCGAGGCCTCCCGCGGCTACGTCATGGAGCACGCGCAGGAGATGGACCCGAAGGTGGCGGACCAGCACATCGGTCTCTACGTGAACGAGTTCACCTCCGCGCTCGGCGAGGAGGGCTACGCGGCGGTCCGCGGGCTGCTCACCCGGGCCGCGGCCGAGGGACTGGTACCGCCCCTCGGTCCGCACGCGCTCGAGTTCTGAGCCCGCGTCCGGGCGGGGTCAGACGTCCAGCTGGTCCGCGACGACGCGCAGGACGGAGGCGATCTTGTGGCCGTGGGCCTTGTCCGGGTAACGGCCGCGCTGCAGCGAGCGGGCGACGTCCTCCAGCAGCGTGGTCAGGTCCTGGACGATGGGCAGCAGCTCGTCGGGCTTGCGGCGCTGCGCGGCCGCCACGGACGGCGCCGGGTCCAGCAGGGTCACCGAGAGGGCCTGGTCGCCGCGCTGTCCGGCGACCACCCCGAACTCCACGCGCTGCCCCGGCTTGAGCGTGGCCACACCGTCCGGCAGGACGGAGGAGTGGACGAAGACGTCACCGCCGTCGTCGCGGGAGAGGAAGCCGAAGCCCTTCTCGCTGTTGAACCACTTGACCTTGCCGGTAGGCACGTCCGACCTCGTCCTCGCTGTAGACAGAAAAAAGCTCTTGGATAGCAAGACAGCGGGTCCGTTCACAGACCCGCTGCCCATAAGGCTAATGGCCCAGGGGCATGTGACAAGACGCCGTGGCGTCTCTCCTCCGGTCGTCATCCGGCCGGTGCGCTGCGACTTCCCCCGGCGATCTACCCTGGTCGGGTGACCAACGAAACCCGGAAACCGGGCGATCTCCTCGTGCGCGCCGGCGCCGCCGTCTTCATCGTCGGCGCGCTCGCCACCCTGGCCACCGTTGCCCCGCTCTTCCTCGGTTCCGACCCGCTGCCGACCGCCGCCTACCTGGTGTCGATGCTCATGGGCGTCGGCTTCGCGCTGGGCCTGGCCGGGCTGCTGCGCTCGGCCCGGGCGCAGAGCCGTCAGGCGACGGCGTCCGGGTCCGGGGAGTAGGAGGCGAACCAGGCGGGGAACTCCGTCAGGTCCGCCAGCACGACGTCCGCACCCGCGGCGCGCAGCTCGTCCGCGCCGACCGGGCCCGTCGCCACCGCGACGGACAGCGCGCCGGCCGTACGGGCCCCGACGACGTCGCCCACGTGATCGCCGACGTAGACCGCCGCCCCGTACTCCGTCAGCGCCTCCGCCTTCGCCTCGGCCCACAGCCAGCCGCGCACGTCGTCGACGTCGAGGCCGAGGTGCGTGAGGTGCAGCTTGGCGTTCGGCTCGTGCTTGGCGGTGACCACGACGGCACGGCCGCCCGCCGCGTGCACGGCGGCCACGGCCTCGCGCGCCCCGGCCATGGCCGGGGTCGGGCCGATGGCGTACTGGGGGTAGAGCGCCCGGTAGCGGTCGGCGACCGCGGGGACGTCCTCGGCCTCGAACCAGTGCGCCAGCTCCCAGTCGAGCGGCGGCCCGAGCCGCGTGACGGCGAGCGCGGAGTCGATGAAGACGCCGGTCTCCTCGGCGAGGCGCTCGTACGTGGCCTTGATGCCGGGCCGCGAGTCGATGAGGGTCATGTCGAGGTCGAAACCGACCGTTATCAGTGGTGTCGGCAGGGAAGCGGGCATGGCAGCCACTCTAACCAGGCGGCCGGCCCGCCCGACTCCCCCGCCAGAGCAGGAAGGCGGCGGAGGCCACGGCGGCGATCCGTACGACCGTGGGCAGCGCGCCGGCGATCGCGGAGTCCAGACCGCCCTCGGGGATCGGCTCGCCCCACCGCCCGGCGAATCGGCCCCAGAGCCAGATCAGCGCGATCGCGGCGGTCACCCCCGGCAGCCCCAGCGCCGCGAACCGGGCCGCGCGGCGGGACAGGCGCCGCGAGCCGTAGGCGACCGCCCACCCGGCGAGGAGCGGGATCCAGGAGCCGAGGACGGCGCCGGCGAGCAGCAGGAGCACGGCGACGGCCTCCAGCAGACCCGGCCACCAGCGCCTGCGGCGCCTGACCGGTGCCGCGCCGGCTTCCGCTCCCGGCTCCGTTTCCGATTCCGGCCCCGGTTCGTCCTCCGGCCCGGGTTCCGGCTCCGGTTCGGGCGTGAGGGGGATGGTCACGCCGCCGGTCATGCCGGGCAGCCCGGCCAGTTCGTCGCCCGGCAGGACCTTCCGCGACGGGGGGTGCGTCCGCTGGCCGGGCAGCCGCCACCACTCCGGCTCCGCCGGTGCGGATGCGGGTGCGGGTGCGGGTGCCGGGTCGGGTGCGGTTCCCGCCTGCGGCTCCGGGCGGCGGGGCGCGGGCACCGCCGCGGCCTCCTTCACCACCTCGTCCGGGGCCCCCAGCCTCCCGAGGATCCGCCGCACCGCGGCCGGGCTGTCGCTCCCGCGCCGCTCCCGGTCGATGTCCTCGCGCAGCCGCGCCACGAGCTCCCGCCGCCGGTCCGCCGGCAAGGCGGTCTGTGCCAGGTCCCCCACCTTGCTGAGGTAATCCAGGATCAACCGGTCGCTCTCCGCACCCATGCGCCGACGCTATCGCCCTCCGGGCCGGCCCCGGGCATGGTTGCGGGTCGGCCACTCGCCGGAGGCCGGGGCGAGTGCACCCACGTCCGCACGGTGCCCCGGCTCGCCCCGCCCGGCCGGCCGGCTCGCTCCGTGCGTGGGGCCGCAGGCTCGGGGAAAACCGGGGCGACGCCCGCGGTGGGTTGGGGGTGGGCAGGGCTAGTGTGGGGGAGATGAGCACTGACGGCCCCGCGGCGGCGCCGCGCACGCTCGCGGAGGATCTGCGCGCCCGCGGCGACGACGCGCTGTCCGCGCTGCTCCGGGCGCGCCCGGACCTGCTGAACCCGGTCCCGAACGACCTCTCCCAGCTGGCCACCCGCGCCGGCACCCGTGCCTCCGTGGTCCGCGCCCTCGAACGCCTGGACCGCTTCACGCTGCAGACCGCCGAGGCGCTCGCGGTCGCGCCGGACGGCGCCCCGTACGCGACGCTGAGCGGGCTGATGGGCCCGGAACCGGCGGAGGCGCTGCCCGGCGCCGTAGCGGCGCTGCGGGCGCAGGCCCTGCTGTGGGGCGGGGACGACCGGCTGCACCTGGTACGCACCGCACGCGACATCCTGGCCCCGGCCGCGGGGAGCCCGTCCCCGACCGGCCTCGGGCCGACGGTGGCCGAGGCGACCTCCGGAATGTCACCGACCCGGCTGCAGCAGATCCTCGCGCGGACCGGGCTGCCGCCGACGCACGACCCGGTCAGCGCGGTGGGGGCGCTGACGGCGCTGTTCGCGGACCGCCCCCGGATGACCGCGCTGCTCGACGGGGCGCCGTCCGAGGCCGGCGCGGTGCTGCGCAGGCTGGCGTGGGGCCCGCCGTACGGGGAGGTGGCGGATGTGAACGTGCCGCCGCCGCCCGTGGCGTGGCTGCTGGAGCGCGGGCTGCTGCTGCCCGCCGGGGCCAGGAACGTCGTGCTCCCCCGCGAGGTGGCCCTCCATCTGCGCGACGGCAGGGCGCACCGCGCCCTGGAACCGGTCGCGCCGCCCGTGGAACCGCGCGAGCACGATCCACAGGCTGTGGACAGAACCGCCGCGGGCCAGGCCTTCACGGCGGTCCGCACGGTCGAGGAGCTGCTGAAGCAGTGGGAGACCGGCGGCCCGCCTGTGCTGCGCGCGGGCGGGGTGAGCGTGCGCGACCTGAAGCGGGTGGCCACGGCGCTGGACGTGCCGGAGCCGGTGGCCTCGTTCTGGCTGGAACTGGCGTACGCCGCGGGCCTGGTCGCCTCGGACGGAGAGGTGGACGAGGCGTACGCGCCGACCCCCGCCGCCGACGAGTGGCTGGCGCTGCGCGCCGAGAAGCGGTGGGCCGCCCTGGTCACGGCGTGGCTGGCCGCCACCCGCGTGCCGGGCGTCGTCGGCACGCGTGACGCGAAGGGCCGCGCGCTGGCCGCGCTCGGCCCGGACCTGGACCGCTCGCTCGCCCCGGAGGTGCGCCGCCGGACGCTGGAGCTCCTGGCCGCGCTCCCCGAGGGCGCCTCGGCCGCTCCGGACGCGCTGCTCGCCCGGCTGCGCTGGGAGCGCCCGCTGCGCGGCGGCGCCTCGATGGATCCGCTCCGCGCCGATCTGGTGCGCTGGACGGTGACGGAGGCGGAGCTGCTGGGCGTCACCGGCCGGGGCGCGCTCTCCGCGCACGGCCGGGCACTGCTGGACCATTCCGCGGACGCGGCCGCCGCGCTGCTCGGGCCGCTGCTGCCGGAACCGCTGGACCATGTGCTGCTCCAGGCGGACCTGACCGCCGTCGCCCCGGGCCCACTGCAGCCGCATCTCGCCGAGACCCTGCACGTCCTGGCGGACGTGGAGTCCAAGGGCGGCGCGACCGTCTTCCGCTTCACCCAGGAGTCAGTGCGCCGGGCGCTGGACGCCGGGCGGACCGCCGCAGACCTGCACGCCTTCCTCGCCGCGCACTCGCGCACGCCCGTGCCGCAGCCGCTCAGCTACCTCGTGGACGACGTCGCCCGCCGGCACGGCCGGCTGCGGGTGGGCGCGGCGTCGGCGTACGTGCGCTGCGACGACGACACGCTGCTCAGCGAGCTGCTCGCCGACCGCCGGGCGACCGGCCTCGGGCTGCGCCGCCTCGCGCCGACGGTGCTGGCCGCGCAGACCGATCCGGCCACGCTGCTGGAACGGCTGCGCGCGATGGGCCACGCGCCCGCGGCCGAGTCCGCCGAGGGGGACGTGCTGATCACCCGCGCGGACGCCCGGCGCACCCCGCCGCGCAGCGCGCCCGTGCCCGTGGTGGACGGGCCTCCGACGCCGGACGAGACGCTGCTCGGCGCCGCCGTGAAGGCGATCCGGGCCGGCGACCGTGCCTCGACGGCGGTCCGCAAGGTCCCTGCGGACGGGCCGGCCGGCAACGGGGGCGCCAACGGCCGCCTGCCGCGCACGGCCGCCGCCGAGACGCTGGCGACGATGCAGGCGGCGGTGCTGACCGGCGAGTCGGTGTGGATCGGCTACGTCAACGCGGACGGCGCCGCGAGCCAGCGGGTGATCGGCCCGATGCGGGTGGAGGGCGGTTTCGTCACCGCCTACGACCACACCGCCGACGAGGTCCGCACCTTCGCGCTGCACCGGATAACCGGTGTCGCCGAGCTCGCGGACGACATGGCGTGAGACGGGGGTGGGGCGGCCGCGGTATCGATCCGGAGGAGCGGGGCGTTTCCCCTCGGCGATGAGGGACCATGGATAGTTCAGCCCGGCTCCCTTCCCGGCCCCGGCCCGCCCATTCGCGGAGGTTTGCGTGTCCTGCCTGATCGTCCAGAGCGACAAGACCCTGCTCCTGGAGGTCGACCACGAGCTGGCCGACGAGTGCCGGCGTGCCATCGCCCCCTTCGCCGAGCTGGAACGGGCGCCCGAGCACATCCACACCTACCGGATCACCCCGCTGGGCCTGTGGAACGCCCGCGCCGCCGGGCACGACGCGGAGCAGGTCGTGGACGCGCTCGTGCAGTTCTCCCGCTATCCGGTGCCGCACGCGCTCCTGGTCGACGTCGCCGAGACGATGGCCCGGTACGGCCGGCTGACGCTGAGCAAGCACCCGGCGCACGGCCTGGTGCTGACCACCACGGACCGTCCGGTGCTGGAGGAGATCCTGCGCTCCAAGAAGGTCACGCCGCTGGTGGGCGCCCGGCTCGACCCCGACACGGTGGTCGTGCACCCCTCCGAGCGCGGCCAGATCAAGCAGGTGCTGCTGAAGCTGGGCTGGCCGGCCGAGGACCTGGCCGGTTACGTCGACGGCGAGGCGCACCCGATCGAGCTGGCGCAGAACGGCTGGAAGCTGCGCCCGTACCAGGAGCAGGCCGTGGAGGGCTTCTGGCACGGCGGCTCGGGCGTGGTCGTGCTGCCCTGCGGCGCCGGCAAGACGCTGGTGGGCGCGGGCGCGATGGCCCAGGCGAAGGCGACGACGCTGATCCTGGTGACGAACACGGTCTCGGCCCGGCAGTGGAAGCACGAGCTGGTGAAGCGGACCTCGCTGACCGAGGACGAGATCGGCGAGTACAGCGGCACCCGCAAGGAGATCCGCCCGGTCACCATCGCCACGTACCAGGTGCTGACGACCAAGCGGAAGGGCGTCTACCCGCACCTGGAGCTCTTCGACTCCCGCGACTGGGGCCTGATCGTCTACGACGAGGTGCACCTGCTGCCCGCGCCGGTCTTCAAGTTCACCGCCGACCTGCAGGCGCGCCGCCGCCTCGGGCTGACGGCGACGCTGGTGCGCGAGGACGGCCGCGAGTCGGACGTCTTCTCGCTGATCGGGCCCAAGCGCTTCGACGCGCCGTGGAAGGAGATCGAGGCGCAGGGCTACATCGCTCCCGCCGACTGCGTGGAGGTGCGGGTCAACCTCACCGACTCCGAGCGGCTGGCGTACGCGACCGCCGAGCCGGAGGAGAAGTACCGCTACTGCGCGACGACCGAGACCAAGCGCAAGGTCACCGAGGCGCTGGTCGCCAAGCACCGGGGGCAGCAGACGCTGGTGATCGGCCAGTACATCGACCAGCTCGACGAGCTGGGCGAGCACCTGGACGCGCCGGTGATCAAGGGCGAGACGTCCAACGCGCAGCGCGAGAAGCTCTTCGACGCCTTCCGCCGGGGCGAGATCTCGGTGCTCGTGGTCTCCAAGGTCGCCAACTTCTCCATCGACCTCCCGGAGGCGACCGTCGCCATCCAGGTCTCGGGCACCTTCGGCTCCCGGCAGGAGGAGGCGCAGCGGCTCGGCCGGGTGCTGCGGCCCAAGGCGGACGGCCACGAGGCCCGCTTCTACTCCGTGGTCGCGCGCGACACCATCGACCAGGACTTCGCCGCGCACCGGCAGCGCTTCCTGGCCGAGCAGGGGTACGCGTACCGCATCGTCGACGCGGACGAGCTGCTCTAGCCGCTCCGGACGCCGGTGACCGGACCGGCGCGGACGCCCTGGCGCACGCAGCCGTACGGCCGTGCGCCCGTACGGCCGGGTCAGTCGCGGGCGGCGCCGTCCTGCCCCATGACCACGACGCGGAAGGCCGTGACGACGAAGACCCGGACCGCGCGGAGCGCGTCGCCGAGGTGGTGGACCGGGTGCCGGTGCCCGGCGTCCTCGGTGAGGGCGGTGCTGCCGCGTACGCGGGAGACCACTGCTCGTGCCATGCCCCCAATGTACGCATTCGTGATGCTTTGGGGAGAGGTCTCCGGCAGGTGACGGAAAACGCGTTAGCGCCGCCCGCCGGCACGGCGTAAGATCCTGCGTCTTGCCGCCCGCCCCCGAGGGGGACGGTGCCACCGGCCGGACGGAAACCGGCCGGCCCGAGTCGTGATCCGTATCAGGACAGCGCCCCACCCCCGCGCCCCCCGTGCGCGCCGGTCCGGGGCCCGCTGAGCCATGCCCTACGTGCCGCCGGAGGCAACCCGTGCCCGGGGAACAATCCCTCACAGCCGACAATCCGCTCGACCGCGAGCGCACCCATCTCGCCGCCTCCCGTTCCGCCCTGCGGGCGATGCGGGCCGAGGTCGAGGCCCTCGACATCCGCGACGTCACCGCCAACTGGGTGAACGCGGAAGTGCTGCAGGCCGATGTCAACGCCCGCATCAAAGCACTCGCCGACCTCGCGCACACCCCGCTCTTCTTCGGCCGCCTCGACTATCAGACCGGCGAGGCCTTCGGCGGGGAGGAGACGGGCCACCGCTTCTACATCGGCCGCCGCCACGTCCACGACGCCGACGGCGACCCCATGGTCGTCGACTGGCGCGCGCCGGTCTCGCAGCCCTTCTACCGCGCCTCCCGCACCGACCCGCAGGACGTCGCGCTGCGCCGCCGCTTCGGCTACACCGGCGGGGAGCTGACCGCGTACGAGGACGAGCACCTGGGCGACCCGGACGAGGCGCAGACCTCCAGCAAGCTGCTCCAGCAGGAGATCGAGCGGCCCCGCGTCGGCCCGATGCGCGACATCGTGGCCACCATCCAGCCCGAGCAGGACGAGATCGTCCGCGCCGGGGTCGGCGGCACGGTCTGCGTGCAGGGGGCGCCCGGCACCGGGAAGACCGCCGTCGGCCTCCACCGGGTGGCCTACCTGCTCTACGCGCACCGCGAACGGCTGGCCCGCACCGGCACCCTCGTCATCGGCCCCAACCGGTCCTTCCTGCACTACATCGAGCAGGTGCTGCCCGCCCTGGGCGAGCTGAGCGTCAAGCAGGCCACGGTCGACGACCTGGTCGCCCACGTCCCGGTCAAGGGCACCGACACGGCCGCCGCCGCCCGCGTCAAGGGCGACGCGCGCATGGCCCGGGTACTGCGGCGGGCGGTCCGCTCCGGCATCCGCATGCCCACCGAGCCGGTGGTCGTGGTGCGCGGCTCGCGCCGCTGGCGCGTCCCGGCGTACGAGCTGGAGGAGCTGGTCCGCGAGCTGATGGAGCGCGACATCCGCTACGGCGCCGCCCGCGAGGCCCTGCCGCAGCGCATCGCGCACGCCGTGCTGGTCCGGATGGAGGCGGCCGGCGAGGCCCCGGACGACCGGGTGCAGGACGCCGTCGCCCGCAACACGGCGGTCAAGGCGGCCGTCAAGGAGCTCTGGCCGCCGGTGGACCCGGCGAAGACGGTGCTGCGGCTGCTGTCCGAGCCGGAGTTCCTGGCGCAGTGCGCGCAGGGCGTGCTCACCGAGGAGGAGCAGAAGGAGATCCTCTGGGACAGGCCCGCCCGCGGGGTCGCCTCCGCGAAGTGGTCGGCGGCCGACGCCGTGCTGGTCGACGAGGCCCACGACCTCGTGCACCGCACCACGTCGCTCGGCCATGTCGTCCTGGACGAGGCCCAGGACCTCTCCCCCATGCAGTACCGGGCGGTCGGCCGACGCTGCTCCACCGGCTCCGCGACCGTGCTCGGCGACATCGCGCAGGGCACCACTCCCTGGGCGACCGCGACCTGGGAGGAGGCGCTGGCGCACCTCGGCAAGCCGGGTTCGCGGATCGAGGAGCTCACCCAGGGCTTCCGCGTGCCGCTGGAGGTCATCGCCTACGCGTCCCGGCTGCTGCCCGCCATCGCCCCGGGCCTGACGGAGGCGACCTCCGTCCGCGAGAACCCCGGCGCCTTCTCGGTGAGGGAGGTCCCCGCGGGCGAGCTGACCGGGGCCGTGCTCGCCGCCTGCCGCCAGGCCATGGACCGCGAGGGGTCCATCGGCCTGATCGCCGCCGACGCCCGCGTCCCCGCGCTGGCCGAGGCGCTGACGGCGGCGGGCCTGCCGTACCGAACCCTCGGGGTGGGGGTCCCCCCGGCGGAGCCGGGGGGACAGACCACTCCCGACATCCGCCTCACCCTCGTCCCGGCCTCCCTGGCCAAGGGTCTGGAGTACGACTACGTCGTCCTGGACGAGCCCGCCGCCGTCGTCGACGGGGAGCCGGACGAACGCACCGGTCTGCGCCGTCTCTACGTGTCCCTGACCCGTGCGGTCTCCGGCCTCGCGGTCCTGCACGCGGCGCCTCTGCCGGAGGCGCTGCGCGCGGGATGACGCACCGGCCTCACCCGTGGCTCCCCGTGCCGGTCGGCCCGGCCGCGAGCAGTGCCGCGCGCAGATGGCCGTCCGCCTCCGTGAGGAGCCGGGCGGCCGTCGGGGCGTCGACGCCGCCGAGGAGGACGAGGACGGCGGGCTTGACCTCGCCGTCGGTGGCGGTGAGGGCGGCCTCGATCTCCTCGTCGGGCGCGCCGGTGGCGAGGGCCACGATCCGCCGCGACCGGGCGCGCAGCTTCTCGTTGGAGGCGCGGACGTCGACCATGAGGTTCCCGTAGGTCTTGCCCAGCTTGATCATCGTGATCGTCGACATCATGTTGAGCACGAGCTTCTGGGCCGTGCCCGCCTTCAGCCGGGTGGAGCCGGTGAGGAACTCGGGGCCGGTGACGACCTCGATGCCGTGGTCGGCGGCGGCGGCCAGCGCGGAGCCCGCGTTGCAGGACAGCCCGACGGTCAGGGCACCCAGGGCGCGGGCGTGCCCGACGGCGCCGAGGGCGTACGGGGTGCGGCCGGAGGCGGAGACGCCGACGACGGTGTCGTCCGGGCCGATCCCCAGGGCGTCCAGGTCGGCGGCCGCCAGCTCCGCGCTGTCCTCGGCGCCCTCGACGGCGTCCAGCATCGCCTCGCGTCCGCCCGCGATGAGCCCGGTGACCTGGCCGGGCGCGGTGTTGAAGGTCGGCGGGCACTCACTGGCGTCGAGCACGCCGAGCCGCCCCGCGGTGCCGGCGCCCGCGTACACCAGGCGCCCGCCGCGGGCCATGCGGGCGGCGATGCCGTCGACGGCGGCGGCGATGGCCGGCAGCTGCGCGGCGACGGCGGCCGGGACGGTGGCGTCCTCGGCGTTCATCATCCGGGCGATGTCGAGCGTCGCGAGCCGGTCGACCTCGGCGAGCTCGGGGCGGAAGGCCTCGGTGGTGAGGTGGTCCAGCTCGCGGCGGAGTTCGGCGTGCGTCATTGCGGATGGTTCCTTCGCGGGCTGTGGCGGTGGGCGAGGGCTTCGTACGAGGCCGCCAGGGCCGGGGCCGCGGTGTCGTACGTGCGCTGGGCGACCCCGATGAACAGGCAGTCCACCACCAGCAGCTGACTGGTGCGGCTGGACATGGCGGCCGGGCGCAGCTCGCTCTCGCGGCCGCTGGAGGTGATCAGCACGTGGTCGGCGTACTGGGTGACGGTGCCGTCGGCGCGCCCGGTCAGGGCGATCGTGGTGGCGCCCCGGTCGAAGGCGGCGCGCAGCGGCTCGACCACGTCGTGGGTGTGGCCGGAGTGGGTGATGGCCACGGCGACGTCGCCCTGGCGCAGCTGGACGGCGTTGGTGAGCGTGAGGTGCGGGTCGCCCAGGGCGTGCGCGACCAGGCCGATCCGCAGCAGCTTCTGCACCAGGTCCTGGGCGACCAGGCTGGAGGCGCCTATCCCGTACACGTCGATGCGGCGGGCGGCGGCCAGCGCGCCGACGGCGGCCTCCAGTTGGGCCAGGTCCAGCTGGGCGGCGGTGTCGGCCAGGCACCGCTGCTCGTCCAGCGCCAGCTTGGTGACCACGTCGGAGAGCGGGTCGTCCACCGCGATGTCCGGGGTGACGGCGGGCGGCGCCCCCGCCTCCACGCGGGCGGCCACCGCGGCCAGCGCGAGCCTCAGGTCCCGGTAGCCGGGGTAGCCGAGCATCCGCGCGGTGCGCACCACGGTGGCCTCGCTCGTCCCGGTGCGGGCCGCGAGCGCGGTGACGGTCAGCCGGGAGCAGCCCGCGGGGTCCGTTGCCACGGCCTCGGCGACGCGCTGCATCGACCGGGTCATGGACGGGGCCAGGGTCCGGACCTTGGCGGCCAGCCCCCCGGCACTGAAGGTTTCCTTCATATTCTCGGCCACGGACGAAAGCTATTTTCAGGGCCGGGCGACGTCAAGAACACCCGACCGGCCGGTGGTCCACAATGGGGCCCATGGATCCTGACGCACCCGGTTCCTCCGCCGGCCTGGAAGCGGCCCTGCACAGCGCCCGCGCGCTGGTCCTCGCCGACCTGACCGCGACCGACGTCGCCGACGCGGAGGTCGTCTCGCTCGTCGAGGACGCCGTCGCCCAGCGCCGCTGGTGGGTCGAGCAGTGGCCCGACGGCGCCGCCTTCGTCGCGGGCCTGGTCGCGCAGGACGTCAAGGACGCCCTCCTCGAACGCATGGGCCGCTGGCCGCTCTGCCCGCGCTGCGCCGACCCCCACGCCCTCGACGTCGAACCCGAGCTCGGCCCCGACCCGCACTGGGTGTGCGAGTCCCTGGGCGAGGCCGTCGCCCCCGTCGGCGCCCTGGGCACCGCCCTCGGCGGAGCCCGCTGAGGTGGCCGTCTACATCGACCCGCCGACCTGGCCGGGCCATGGCCGTATGTGGTCCCACATGGTCAGCGACACCTCCTACGAGGAGCTCCACACCTTCGCCGCCGCCATCGGCGCCCCCCGCCGCGCCTTCGACAGCGACCACTACGACGTCCCCAGCGAGCGCTACGCCTCGGCCGTCGCCGCCGGCGCCATAGAGGTCGGCAGCAAGGAGCTGCTGCGCCGCCTCACCGCGGCGGGCCTGCGCCGCCCCAAGGGGCGCCCGAGCTAGCTCCGCGTCCGGCGACCTCGGGCGGATGAGGAGTGTCGCGGGGGCCGTGGTGCCGCCGCTGTGCGACCCTCGCGAGAACGCGCTGGAGGTGACGTGGTGGACTGGTTGACCTCCCTGCCGGCGGTGGTGCTGGTCGTGGGCTGGCTCGCTCTCGCCCTGCTGGTCGCGGCCGCGGCACGGGTCGGCGTCCGGGCGCTCGTGCCGGCGGCGGAACAGGAGCGGGTGCCGCAGATCGCCATGCCCCTGATGCCGACGCTCGGTGCCGCCTTCGCGATCTTCGCAGCCCTCTCCCTGGCCAGCGAGGCCGGCTATCTGCGCGCGGCAGAGGCTTTGGTGAGCGACGAGGCGGCGGCGGCCTCCCGCCTGGCGTGGGCGGCGACGACTCCGGGCGTCCAGGCGGAGCCGATCCACGCGGCGCTGCTGGACTATCTGCGAACCACGCGCGGCAGGGAGTGGGAGGGCGCGGCGGCGGCGTCCGGGGACGACCCGGCCACCGCTCAGGCGCTCGCACGGCTCGAGCGGGACGTGCGCTCCGAGTCGGCCCGGCCCGGGCTGGGAACCCCGGCCGGCACGGAGCTGCTGACGGCCCTGGACAGCGTCACCAGCAGCCGTCGCGCCCGCATCGCGGCCGCCTCGCGCGACGTTCCCGCCCTCTACATCGTCACGCTCGTGGCCAGCGGACTGGCCCTGATCGTGAACGCCGGCGCCCTGGTCTTCCGCAGCAGCCTGCGAACGTCACTGCTGGTCGTGGGCGTGGCGAGTGTGGTCGGACTGAGCCTGGCGCTGCTCTTCGCCCTCAGCGCGCCCTGGAACGGGCCGTTCGTCGTGAGCGGGCATCCGCTCGACGCCATCGTCAGGGACCTGCGGTCCGGCTTCTTTGTCGCCGGGCCGTAGCCGGCGGGCGGGTTCGCTCCGCCGGCCCGGCGGCTCAGAGCGGATCCCCCTCCAGCCGCCCGGCGGGGAGCCTGCGCCCGCACATCGCCAGGGCCAGGTCCTCACCCGTGCCGCGCAGCTCCGGGCCCGAACCGTACGACCAGTCCAGGTCGGTGGCCCGCAACCGGCGCCCGTCGATGGCGACGCCGAAGCGCGCGTGCCCGCCGCCCGCGGTGAGGTCGTCGAGGAGGATGCCGATGGTCTTCTCCGGGACGCGGCGCCGCGCGCCGAGCGGCACGGTGACGTCGAGCCCGTGGATGACCACGTGGTTGAGGGCGCCGTGGGCGCCGCCCCCCGGCGGCCGCCACCGCTGCATCACCTCGGAGCGCAGGCAGGCGACCAGCTCGGTGGTGGGCAGCGCGGCGTCCCGCCCGGCCACCTGGTCGGACAGGCGGGTGAAGTCGAAGCCGTACTCGGCGAGAAGGGCCATGAAGGCCTCTTCGGAGTAGCGCGCCGCCATCGTCATGTGCGCCACGACCTCGCGCACCCGCCAGCCCTCGCAGAGGGAGGGGGTGTCCCACTGCGCGTCGGAGGCCCCGTCCAGCAGGTCGGCCAGTGACCTGAACTCGGCCGCGACGGCGGCCTGTACCTCGGTGTCGTCGGTCATGTCGGTCGTGCCCCTTCCGCCACGGGTCTCTTCGGTCCTCCGGTGCAGACCGCCCGCGCGTCCCGAAGTCATC
The DNA here is from genome assembly GCF_053598835.1 of Streptomyces sp. NPDC001070. Taxonomy (NCBI): domain Bacteria; kingdom Bacillati; phylum Actinomycetota; class Actinomycetes; order Kitasatosporales; family Streptomycetaceae; genus Streptomyces; species Streptomyces sp. NPDC001070. The sequence continues at coordinate 204,228 of NZ_JBSFLB010000003.1, read as the reverse complement.
GGCGGACCGGCGCCCGTCGCTCAGTCCACGTCCCCCGGGGCGAGGAGTTCCAGCTCGGTGGTGAGGTTGCGGCGGGCGGTGGCCTCCCAGCGGTCGTACGCCTCCGGGGTGCGGAACAGCCGCGGCAGGCGCAGGAGCTGGCGCAGGACGTCGGCGCGGCCGAGGCGGAAGGCGTCGTCGGGGACGAAGCCGTACTCCTCGCGGACGGCGGCCGCGTACTCGGCGTAGGCGGTGGGGTCCCCGGCGAGAACGGCAAGGTCGGCGTCGCAGAGGACCTCGCCGTCGCGGTCCCCCTCGGCGGGGTGGTGGGTGACGGTGAGCCGGACGAGGCGGGCGACCTCGGCGGTGATCGAGTCCGGGACACCGGCCTCGGGCAGGGCGCGTTCGGCGAGCCGGGCGCTGCGCTCCTCGTTCTCGGAGCGGTCGGGCCGGTAGACCGCGTCGTGGAACCAGGCGGCGAGCAGCACGGCGTCCGCGTCCTCGGCGTGTCCGGCGAGGGCCTCGACATGACCGAGGACGGCGGTCAGGTGGTCGGTGGTGTGGTAGCGGCGGTGCGGCTCGGCCCAGCGGGCGAGCAGGTCCTTGCCGTAGGGCACCGGGTCGACGGACTCCGTCTGGCAGCGGCGCAGCAGGTCGCACCAGCGGGCGAGAAGGGCGGAGCCGGGTTCGGGGGCGGTGTCAGCCATGAAGGTCATTGTGGTGTACGAGGGGTCGCGGGCACGCGCGGGCATGTGACACCCTAGAGATATGTCTAGACCAATTTTCGAAGTGATCGCGCTCGACGTCGACGACGCCCTCGCGGCCCAGACGGGCGGCGCGGACCGCCTCGAACTGGTCACCGACATGGCGGCGGACGGCCTGACTCCGTCCCGGGAGACCTTCGCGGCCGTCCGGGCGGCGGTGGGCATCCCGGTGCGCGTGATGCTGCGGGCCCGCGCCGATTTCGCCGTGGGCGGCACCCGCGAGGCGGACGCGCTCTGCGTGGCCGCGGCGGCGCTGCGCGGCGAGGGCGCCGACGAGTTCGTGCTCGGCTTCCTCGACGCGTCCGGCGCGCCGGACCTGACGGCCGTGCGCCTGCTGGTGGACGCGATCGGGACCGGGGCCCGGTGGACCTTCCACCGCGCCATCGACCACTCCGCCGACCGCGACGCCGTGCGCTCGGCGATGCGCGGGCTGCCCGGGCTCGACACCTACCTCACCGCGGGCTCCGCGCGCGGGGTGGACGCCGGGCTCGGACATCTGCTGGCGGAGGCCGGGCGACCCGGAGAGCCCCGGCTGATGGTGGGCGGCGGGCTCCGCGCGGAGCATCTGCCGCGGCTTCTCGCGGGCGGCATCGACGCCTTCCACGTCGGCGGCGCGGTCCGCCCCGGCGGCTGGGCCGGGCCGGTCGACGCGGAGGCCGTGCGCACCTGGCGCGATCTGCTCGACGCGCCGGTCGCGGTCCCGTAACCGGGCCGCGGCCGCCCGGCAGCGGCAGGGCCAGGGGCAGCGGTCGGAGAACGCCCGAGGGCGGTACCCCGCGTGGGGTACCGCCCTCGGTTCGCTTGCGCGGTGCGGAACTTCCGATCCGGAGGATCAGAAGTCCATGTCACCGCCCGGCATGCCGCCGCCGGCCGGGGCAGCGGCCTTCTCCGGCTTGTCGGCGATGACGGCCTCGGTGGTGAGGAAGAGCGCGGCGATGGAGGCCGCGTTCTGCAGCGCGGAGCGCGTGACCTTGGCCGGGTCGATGATGCCCTCGCCGATCAGGTCGACGTACTCGCCCGTCGCGGCGTTGAGGCCGTGGCCCGGGGTCAGGTTGCGCACCTTCTCCACAACGACACCGCCCTCGAGGCCGGCGTTGACGGCGATCTGCTTCAGCGGGGCCTCCAGGGCCAGCTTCACGATCGACGCGCCGGTGGCCTCGTCACCCTCGAGCTCGAGCTTCTCGAAGACGTTGGACGCCTGGAGCAGGGCCACGCCACCACCGGCGACGATGCCCTCCTCGACGGCGGCCTTGGCGTTGCGCACCGCGTCCTCGATGCGGTGCTTGCGCTCCTTGAGCTCGACCTCGGTGGCGGCACCGGCCTTGATGACGGCCACGCCGCCGGCCAGCTTCGCCAGACGCTCCTGGAGCTTCTCGCGGTCGTAGTCCGAGTCGCTGTTCTCGATCTCGGCACGGATCTGGTTCACGCGGCCCTGGATCTGGTCCTGGTCGCCGGCGCCGTCCACGATCGTGGTCTCGTCCTTGGTGACGACGACCTTGCGGGCGCGGCCGAGCAGGTCGAGACCGGCGTTCTCCAGCTTGAGGCCGACCTCCTCGGAGATGACGGTGCCACCGGTGAGGATGGCGATGTCACCGAGCATGGCCTTGCGGCGGTCGCCGAAGCCGGGGGCCTTGACCGCGACGGACTTGAAGGTGCCGCGGATCTTGTTGACGACCAGGGTCGACAGGGCCTCGCCGTCGACGTCCTCGGCGATGATCAGCAGCGGCTTGCCGGACTGCATGACCTTCTCCAGCAGCGGGAGCAGGTCCTTCACCGCGGAGATCTTGGAGTTGACGATCAGGATGTACGGGTCGTCGAAGGACGTCTCCATACGCTCCAGGTCGGTGGCGAAGTACGCCGAGATGTAGCCCTTGTCGAAGCGCATACCCTCGGTGAGCTCCAGCTCCAGACCGAAGGTCTGGGACTCCTCGACGGTGATGACGCCTTCCTTGCCGACCTTGTCCATCGCCTCGGCGATGAGCTCGCCGATCTGCGGGTCGGCGGCGGAGATGGAGGCGGTGGAGGCGATCTGCTCCTTGGTCTCCACGTCCTTCGCCTGCTCCAGCAGGGCGGCGGAGACGGCCTCGACGGCCTTCTCGATGCCGCGCTTCAGGGCCATCGGGTTGGCGCCGGCGGCGACGTTGCGCAGGCCCTCGCGGACCAGCGCCTGGGCGAGGACGGTCGCGGTCGTCGTGCCGTCACCGGCGACGTCGTCCGTCTTCTTCGCGACCTCCTTGACCAGCTCCGCGCCGATCTTCTCGTACGGGTCCTCGAGCTCGATCTCCTTGGCGATGGACACACCATCGTTGGTGATCGTGGGGGCGCCCCACTTCTTCTCGAGGACGACGTTGCGGCCCTTGGGGCCAAGGGTGACCTTGACGGCGTCGGCGAGCTGGTTCATCCCGCGCTCGAGACCGCGCCGTGCCTCCTCGTCGAACGCGATGATCTTGGCCATGTGAAGTGGTCCTCCCGGACTTGGGGTCCCCCCGCGGCGCAGGGCTGCGGGGAAGGATTACTCCAGGACCGCGCCGGCGCCCGCGACGGACGGCCTGCCCTTCCGCCGGTTCCTTTCCGGCGGTCGCGCGGGCCTCACCCACTCGGTCCTTTGTCACTCTCAACGTCAGAGTGCTAACGCCAATGATTAGCACTCGCCCTAGGAGAGTGCAAGCCGCTTGGCCGGGGTCGTGGACAACTCGCAGGTCGCCCCCGGGCAGCACGAAGGCCCGCCCCTCTGCGGGGGCGGGCCTTGACGCGTACGTTTGAGCGGCCGTACGCGAAGTGCTCCGTGGCCGATGCGCGGCGCGTCAGCCGGCTGCGAGACGGACCATGTCCGCCTGCGGCCCCTTCTGGCCCTGCGAGATCTCGAACTCGACCCGCTGACCTTCCTCGAGGGTGCGGTAGCCGTCCATCTGGATCGCGCTGTAGTGCACGAAGACGTCCGCACCACCGTCGACCGCGATGAAGCCGTAGCCCTTCTCCGCGTTGAACCACTTGACGGTGCCCTGAGCCATTCCTAACTCCCCTATTGCTGGCCCTTCGCAGACCCGCACCTCGCGGATCCGGGTCAGACCTCACCCCCTACAGCCAAGGGGGCGTGCGCCGGAACGCGTCGACCGCGGCTGAATGTATCTGCCCGGACGCTGTCTGCAACAGGTCAATCGGACGAGAATTCCGGGCGCAGAGAAAGGGAAGAAGGGCCTGATTGGCCAATAATCCGGGGCAACTCGGACTGGACATAAGCGGCCAACGCGACAATCGCCGCGTGAATTTGGCGATAAATCGTCGACAAGGCCGCCCCGGCAAAAGGGGTTGCGCGGAGCGTTGCAGGGAGTTGCGGGCCGTTCAGGGCAACTGTACAGCCCTTCAACTACCGCTCAAGCACGAAGGGGTGCCGGGAACTCCCGGCACCCCTGTCACCCGCGGGTCGTGCGGCTCAGCAGCCTCCGGCGACCGCCGGGATGATCGACACGGACGCGCCCTCGCCCACCGTGGTCTGCAGGCCCTCGGAGAAGCGGACGTCGTCGTCGTTGACGTAGACGTTCACGAAACGGCGCAGCTTGCCCGTGTCGTCCAGGACGCGCGCGGAGATGCCGGGGTGGTTCTTCTCCAGCGAGTCGATGACCTCGGCCAGGGTGCCGCCATCGGCCGGGACCTCGGCCTGGCCGCCGGTGTAGGTGCGGAGGATGGTCGGGATGCGGACGGTAGCGCTCATGATGCGGGGTTCACCTTCAGTCTGGGTCAGCCGGCCAGGCCGGCGGCACGGAACGCGTCGAGGCTCGGGCGGATGGTGGCCGTGGGGCGGGAGGTCGGGGCGACGGCGTCCAGCGTCTTGAGGCCGTCGCCGGTGTTGAGGACGACCGTCTCACCGGCCGGGTCGAGTTGCCCGGTCTCGATGAGCTTCCTCAGCACACCGACGGTCACGCCGCCCGCCGTCTCGGCGAAGATGCCCTCGGTCCGGGCGAGCAGCTTGATGGCGTCGACCACCTGCCCGTCGGTGACGTCCTCGACGGCACCGCCCGTGCGCCGGGCGATGTCCAGGACGTACGGACCGTCGGCCGGGTTGCCGATGGCGAGCGACTTGGCGATGGTCTTCGGCTTCTGCGGGCGGACCACGTCGTGGCCGGCCTTGAAGGCGGTGGAGACCGGGGAGCAGCCCTCGGCCTGGGCACCGTAGATCCGGTACGGCTTCTCCTCGACCAGACCGAGCCTGATCAGCTCCTGCAGCCCCTTGTCGATCTTCGTCAGCTGCGAGCCCGAGGCGATCGGGATGACGATGTTGTCCGGCAGGCGCCAGCCCAGCTGCTCGCAGATCTCGTACGCCAGCGTCTTGGAGCCCTCGCCGTAGTAGGGGCGGAGGTTGACGTTGACAAAACCCCAGCCCTCGCCGATCGGATCGCCGATCAGCTCGCTGCAGAAGCGGTTGACGTCGTCGTAGGTGCCCTCGATGCCGACCAGGTCGCCGCCGTAGACCGCGGCCATGACGACCTTGCCCTCCTCCAGGTCGTGCGGGATGAACACGCAGGAGCGGAAGCCGGCGCGGGCGGCCGCGGCGCCCACGGCGCCGGCCAGGTTGCCGGTGGAGGAGCAGGACAAGGTGGTGAGGCCGAAGGTGCGGGCGGCCTCCAGGGCGACGGCGACGACCCGGTCCTTGAAGGAGTGGGTCGGGTTGCCGGAGTCGTCCTTGATGTGCAGGCCGCCGGTGACGCCCAGCTCGCGGGCGAGGTTGTCGGCCTTGACCAGCTTGGTGAAGCCCGGGTTGAGGTTGGGCTTGGAGGCCACGTCCGCGGGGACGGGCAGCAGCGGCGCGTAGCGCCAGATGTTGTTCGGCCCGGACTCGATCCGCTTGCGCAGGGTCTCGGGGTCGCCGCTCGGGAGGTCGTACGCCACTTCGAGCGGCCCGAAACAGACCTCGCAGGCGAAGACGGGGTTCAGCGGAAATCGCTCACCGCACTCGCGGCACGAGAGCGCGGACGCGGGCCCGAAGGCGGAATCGGTGGACGCGGGTGCAACGGTCTGCGCAGCCATGTCAGGCGAGGCCCTTTCTCCTCATCTTCCTCGCGGCGCACCTCGCCGCGAGACGGAATTGGCACCTTCCCCACCTGGACCTCGCGGTCGGCGGGAGGGTTGCCGGGGCTTCAACGGGCCGTTCCCTCTGCCCCTCTGGATGAGCGGTATGGCGCCGGGCGCAGTGCCCGGGCATTTGTCCGACGGGGCGCGATCACCGTCGACATACGATGGTCATGCCTCGTGTTCAAGACTGTAACCGACGACCTCGAACCTGGTCATAGGCCGTCCGTCCTTCGAGACGGGCAGAAACGGAGCAACCCAGTGCTCGACGAGGTGGCCCGCTGGCTGCGGCGGCGATCCTGGACCGCCGACCGCCGGCCCCTGCCCCAACTGCTCGCCGCCAAGCGCGCCGCGGGCGCGCGCGGCACGGTCAGCGTGGTGCTGCCCGCCCTCGACGAGGAGGCCACGGTCGGGGCGATCGTCGAGACCATCCGCCGTGAGCTGATGAGCGCGGCCGTGCCGCTGGTCGACGAACTCGTCGTGCTGGACTCCGGATCGACCGACCGCACGGCCGCGGTCGCGGCGGCGGCCGGCGCCGTCGTCGTCCACCGGGACGAGGTGCTCCCGCGGCTGCCCGCGGTGCCCGGCAAGGGCGAGGTGCTGTGGCGCTCGCTGCTCGTGACGCGCGGTGAGATCGTCTGCTTCATCGACTCCGATCTGCGGGACTTCGACGCGCGGTTCGTGTCGGGGATCGTCGGGCCGCTGCTCACGGATCCGGACGTGCAGCTGGTCAAGGCGATGTACGACCGCCCGCTGGAGGCCGGCGGCACGGTGGTGCCGGCCGGCGGCGGGCGGGTGACGGAGCTGGTCGCGCGGCCGCTGCTCAATCTGCACTGGCCGCAGCTCGCGGGGTTCGTCCAGCCCCTCGGCGGCGAGTACGCGGCGCGGCGCTCGCTGCTGGAGCGGCTGCCGTTCCCGGTCGGGTACGGGGTGGAGCTCGGGCTGCTCGTGGACGCGCTCAACACGGTGGGGCTCGACGCGCTGGCCCAGGTCGACGTGGGGGTCCGGCACCACCGGCACCAGGACGGCCAGGCGCTGGGCCGTATGGCGGCGGCGATCTACCGGACCGCGCAGATCCGCTTGGCGCGGGGCCATCTGGTGCGGCCCGTCCTCACGCAGTTCGACCGCGCCCCCGACGGCGGTTTCGAGCCGCGCGTTCACGAGGTCGCGACGGAGGAACGCCCCCCGATGCGCACGATCCCCGAGTACGCCCGCCGCGCGGTGGCGTGACGCTGTACCCGGTTGCGGGTCGGCCGCTCGCCGGAGGCCGGGGGTGCCCCCATGCCCGGCGGGACGACTGCCCGCAGCCCCCGGGCGGTACCTGCGGCAACCCGCGACGGTCACGGCCGGAAACCCCCGGCTGGGCTAGCTCATACGTTTGCCGCCGGGCATGCGTGGCTAGGCTGGCCGCATGGTCGCATCGCATGCCGCGCGCGTACTGGTCGCGTCCAACCGCGGCCCCGTGTCGTACAGCCTCCGCGAGGACGGCACGCTCGTCGCCCGCCGCGGCGGCGGCGGTCTCGTGTCGGGTCTGAGCGCGATCGGGCCGGACGCGGACGCCGTCTGGGTCTGCGCGGCCCTCGGCGAGGGGGACCGGGCCGCCGTGCTGCGCAGCGCCGAAGGCGCGGGGCGCCTGCCCACCGCCGACACCGGCGGCCAGCAGGTGCGGATGCTGGACATCCCGGCGGACACCTTCGCGTCGGCCTACAACGGCATCGCCAACTCGGTCCTGTGGTTCATCCACCACATGCTGTTCCAGACCCCGCTGGAGCCCGTCTTCGACGAGGACTTCCGCGATCAGTGGGCGGCGTACGTGGCCTACAACGCCGCCTTCGCCGACGCGCTCGCCGAGGAGGCCGGCAAGGGTGCCGCCGTCCTGGTGCAGGACTACCACCTGACCCTGGTTCCGCAGCTGCTGCGGTCGCGCCGCCCGGACCTGCGGATCGGCCACTTCTCGCACACCCCGTGGGCGCCGCCGGACTACTTCCGCCTGCTGCCGGACGACGTCGCCGCCGAGGTCCTCAGCGGAATCCTCGGCTCGGACCGGGCAGGCTTCCTGACCAGGCGCTGGGCCGACGCCTTCGCCGCGTGCTGCGCCGACGTGCTGGGCGCCTCCGTCATCCGTGACGAGGGCAGCCTCACGATCACGCACAAGGGCCGCACCACGCGGATCGGGGTGCACGGCCTCGGCGCGGACGCCGACTTCCTGCGGGAGCGGGCGCACCGCCCGGACGTGGACGAGCACCTGGCCGCGCTGCAGGAGGCGGTCGGCGGCCCGGACCGCAAGGTCATCGTGCGCGTGGACCGCACCGAGCTGTCGAAGAACATCGTGCGCGGGTTCCTGGCGTACGCCCAGCTCCTGCGCGACCACCCGGAATGGCTCGGCCGCGTCGTCCACATCGCCTCGGCCTACCCCTCGCGCCACGACCTCGCCGTGTACCGCGAGTACACCGACGAGGTCCGCGACGTGGCGGAGGAGATCAACGAGGAGTTCGGCACCCCGGGCTGGCAGCCGCTGATCCTGCACGTCAGGGACGATTTCGCGCGCTCGCTGGCCGCCTACCGCCGGGCCGACGTGGCACTCGTCAACCCGATCCGCGACGGCATGAACCTCGTCGCCAAGGAGATCCCCGTGGTCTCCGACGACGGGGTCGCGCTCGTCCTGTCCCGCGAGGCCGGAGCATACGAGGAACTCGCCGACGACGCCTTCGTGGTCAACCCGTACGACATCCGCGCCACGGCCAACGCCCTGCACCAGGCGCTCTCCATCTCCCACGGGGAGCGGGCCGAGACCACCAAGCGCCTGACGGTGGCCGCGACCGCGCTCCCCCCGCAGCAGTGGTTCCTTGACCAGTTGCGGGCCCTGGGCTGACCGGCGGCGGACGACAACCTGTGCCGCCCTCCGCGCTCGCGGTGGGCGGCACTCGTGGGTCAGGCCCCGATGCCGGTCAGCCCCGACCGGCATCCGGTCCGGCACCGGCCGGGCCTCGCGGAGGCCGAGCCGCCCGGCCGGCGCCTTGTGGGTCTCGCGGGCGGTGAGGACGGCGGGCAGCGGGGCGGCGGCTCCAGGGCCGGGTGGCACGGTAGTGCCGGTGGTTCGGCTGTCCCGCCGTCTCGCCCCCTCCGGGCGCAGAGCTGCGGGCTGCGGAGGGGAAGGCGGGGCGCCGGGCTGGTCGGCGCCCCGCCCCACCCAGCCCCACTCCCCGGCCCCGCAGTCTCACAGGACGTGTGCGGGCGTCCCCCGGCTGATCCCCAGCCGGATGTGCCCGGCTGTCGCGCCCAGGGCCAGGTAGGCCTCCACCTCCGGCAGCGGCGCGCAGCGGGCGAGCGGCTCCAGCCCGACGACGAGCGCGACCGGCCCGCCGCCCGCGACGAAGGCGGACCACCGCTCCCCGGTCACGGCCTCCAGCAGCCGCCCGCCGCCCGCGCCGCACACCGCGGCCCGCCCGGGGCGGGGTACGGTCACCCGCTCGCCGAGCTCCGGCAGCCGCCGCCCGGGCTCGGCGAGCCCGAGGAGGGCGGCGAGTTCCGCCGTGCCGCGCCCTTCCGGGTGGGCCAGCAGCAGGAACGCCCCCGGCCCGAACGCCGTGTCGTCCAGCCACGCCCACGTCGCGGGCCTCACCGGAGCACCACCCACACCTGCTTGCCGTCCGGCGTCGGCCGCGCGCCCCACCGGTAGGCCGCCGCCGCGATCAGGAGCATCCCGCGCCCGCGTTCCGCGGCCTGGTCCGGCAGCCCGGCCGCCGGGACCGGCAGGGTGCGGGAGCGGTCGCTGACGGTGGCCCGCACGCCCTCCCCCGCCAGGTCGTCCAGGGTCAGCTCGCACTCCGGCGAGCCCGCGTGCCGGTGGACGTTGGCGAGTATCTCCGTGACGCACAGCGCGGCGGCGGGCGCCAGGTCCTCGCGCCCCCAGGCACGGAGCTGTTCGCGTACGGCCCGGCGCACCTCGGCGATGCGGGCGGGCTCGGCGACGATGCGCATCGCCGCGCCGGGTGGAGATTCCTGCGTCATGGGTCCAACGCTTCCGTGCCGCGGCTAGCCTGACCAGGGCGGATCTGACCCCGGGTCAGCTGTGTCGGGGCGGGACCGCCGCTGTGTACGGGGTGTGTACCGGGGAGGTGGTGCCGTGTCCGCGAAGGGTGAGGGCTCGGCCAGCATGCGGATGTTCGGCTCCGTGGCGCGGTCCCTGCGGGAGGCCCGCGGGGTGTCGGCCGACGAACTGGCCGCGCACGTGGGCTATTCGAAGTCGCTGGTCGTCAAGATCGAGCGCGGGGAGCGGATGCCGCCGCCGGCGTTCGTGGAGAGGGCGGGGACCCTGCTGGGTGACGGCGGCGGAGTGCTGCGCTCCGCGGCCCGCCACCTGGAACGCGCCGAGTTCCCCTCCTGGTTCGAGGAGTACGCGGAGCTGGAGCGCTCGGCGGTGAGCCTCTACAAGTACGACACCCATGTCATCAACGGCCTGCTGCAGACAGAGGAGTACGCCCGCGTGGTGCTCGGCGCCTACTGCCCGACGCTGGAGACCGAGGAGGTCGAGCGGCGGGTGCGGGCCAGGCTGGCCCGGCAGGCGCTGCTGACCCGCACCCCGGCGCCGCAGCTCGCCTTCGTCGTGGAGGAGTGGGTGCTGCGCCGCCCGGTCGGCGGACGCGGCGCGCACCGGCGGCAGTTGGGGCGGCTGCTGGAGGCCGGCGCGCTGCGCCATGTCACGGTGCAGGTGATGCCGCTCTCCCACGAGGCGCACGCCGGTTTCGACGGGCCCATGACGCTGCTGGAGACGCCGGATCTGCGGCTGCTGGCCTATCTCGAAGTCCAGGGCCGCAGCGTGCTGGTGGACGGGCGGAACGAGGTCAGCAAACTCCACCAGCGCTATGCGATGATCCGCTCGCAGGCCCTCAGCGTGGGGGACTCCGCCAAGGTGATCGAGCAGATTGCGGGGGAGCTATGACGTCCCGACTCGCCTGGTTCACAAGCAGTTACAGCGGCAGCGAAGGGGGCGACTGCGTGGAGGTCGCCCACGGCCCCGGGGCCGTGCACGTGCGGGACTCCAAGGACCCCGCCGGGCCCGCGCTGACCTTCACCGCCGAGGAGTGGACGGCGTTCGTCGCGTACGCCGCCGCCGTACCGGTAGAGTAATCGGCCGATCACGCTTCGTGCCCAGCGCATGAAGCGGCCCCCAGTGGTGCGCCAACACCGGCCGGGGGCCTACACCTACGAGGCCTGATCCGGAGCCCCGCAAATGATCCGTCATGCTATCCCGCCGACCCGCTTCTTCTCCCAGACGCCGAACGACCTCATCCGCCATCCGCGGCTGAACGGCGCCGCCGTACGGCTGCTGCAGTGGGCGCTCTCCCTGCCGGAGGGGTCCCGGGAGACCCTGCAGTCCATCGGCGAGAAGATGCCCGAGGGGCGCATCGCCCTGCGCAGGGCCCGGCAGCAGCTCGAAGCGGAGGGCTTTGTGCACACCCGGCGCACGCAGAGCCCCGACACCGGCCGCTGGACCACCCAAGTGCTGGTCTCCAACGTGCCGTTGCGCGACCCCGCGGAGATCGACGCGGCCTCCTCGGCGCCGAGCGGCAGCATCCCGACCGCCGGTGCACCGGCCGTACGGGCCGTCGGCGCATCCCCCAAGGGGGAGAACAGGGAGGGACAGAACACCTCCCACCCCGAATCCCCCGCCGACGAGCCGTTGCTCGTCCGCGCGGCGGCCGCGCTGCACCGGCTCGGGCGGCGGGAGGCCAGACTCGCCCTCGGTGTCGCCGAGGCGGCCCGGCTGGCCCCGCTCGCCGCGCGCTGGCTGGCGCACGGCGCGAGCGAGCTGGAACTGCGCACCGCCCTCTCCTCGGGCCTGCCGCCCGCCGTCCACTGCCCCGCCGGGTTCATCGCCCGCCGCCTCCGCGACAAGCTCCCCGCCCCGCGTCCCGCCGCCGACCCCGCCGCCCCGGCGGCCCCCCTGCCCGAATGCCCCGGCTGCGGCGACCCCCTGCCCACGGGCCGGCCCACCGGCTCGTGCACCCCCTGCGCCGGCGCCGCCCCCGGCCCCGCCGTTGCTCCGTCCGGCGGCCCCCGGGGCGCCGCCCTGGCCCGCGCGGGCATCGTGCGGCAGCGGCCACGAGTGAAGCCGCGGGCGGTCGTTGACGGCGCGTTCTGATCCGGGCGCGTGACGGCCATTCATCCTCTCCGGTCACTCAAAGTGCGGAACTCCTCGCACAAGGTGACGATGAGCGCAATCGCTTCGATCCGGAGCGAGCTCCTTCCGTCATCTTCGAAGGCAGAGAGATGAACATACGAGCGAAGAAGACCCTGTCCGGTCGACCCCGTCGTAAGGTGCTTTGGGGCGTCGCCGGAGCCCTGACGGTCGCCGGCGTGATCGTCACGACCACCGCGTTCGTGGGTCCCATGAACGCCACAGCCACCGCGCACACCTCGGCCGTCTCCGACGGCGCCGCCGGAAACCCCGTCAAGGGCGGGAACAACCGCAACGACTCCTGGCGTCTGAGGACCGCCGAGTTCATGGGCGTCGACCGGAGGGTACCGGCGGGGACGGCATCGCTGAGCGTCTCGGCCCGGTGCCCCTCCCGCACAGAGGTCACCGGTGGCGGATTCGTCATCACCGACAGGTCCGATGCTTCGGCCAACGTCACCGGAATCAGGGTGCTCGCGAGTCAGCGGTCCGGCAACGGCTGGACAGTTACCGTCACCAATCCCGACCCCGCCACGTCGGGGCCGCCTGGGACGGGGACCGGCTCCGTCCGCGCCGTCGTGGAGTGCGCCGCCATCGTCCGGGACAACAACAACTGGTAGATCCGACCCCCTACGTATGCCACGCCCCGGCCTCCAGCGCTCATGACGAGAGGCCGGGGCGGGCCGTGTCCCGCACACACGCGGCACCGGCCGCTTCAGGGCGCACGGCGTACCGGATCGTGCAGGAGGGGCTGACCAACGCCCGCAAGCACGCCCCCGGCACGCAGGTGACCGTACGCCTCGGCGGCGGCCCGGCGCACGGGCTGACGGTCGAGGTCAGCAATCCGGTGCCGGTCGCGGCAGGCGTGGTGCCGGCCATCCCAGGCTCCGGTCAGGGGCTGATCGGGCTGACGGAGCGGGCCGCGCTGGCGGGGGGCGGGCTGGAACACGGCCGGTCCGGCGGAGACTTCCGGCTGCGCGCCTGGCTACCGTGGGCGTCGTGAGCATGGTGCGGTTGCTGCTGGTGGACGACGACCCGCTGGTGCGGGCCGGGCTGCGGCTGATGCTGGGCGGGGCGCCGGACGTCGAGGTGGTCGCCGAGGCGGGGGAGGGCGGCGAGGTGGCCGCGCTGGTCGAGAAACACTCCCCCGACGTGGTGCTGATGGACATCCGCATGCCGTCGGTGGACGGCCTCGCGGCCACCGAGGCGCTGCGGGCCCGGCCGGGGGCGCCGGAGGTGATCGTGCTGACCACCTTCAACACCGACGAGCGCGTGCTGCGGGCGCTGCGCGCCGGTGCCGCGGGCTTCGTCCTGAAGGACACACCGCCGCGCGAGATCGTCGAGGCGGGGCGGAAGGTGGCGGCCGGGGACCCGGTGCTGTCACCGGCGGTGACCCGGCAGCTGATCGCCCGGGTCGCCGGTCCGGCGAGGCGGAGCGGGGCACGGGGGCGGCGGCCCGGCGCAGGCTCGCGTCGCTCGGCGGGCGGGAGCGGGAGGTGGCCCTCGCCATCGGGGAGGGCCGGTCCAACGCGGAGATCGCGGCCGGTCTCCACATGAGCGTGCCGACGGTGAAGACGCACGTCTCGCGCATCCTCGGCAAGCTGGGGCTGAACAACCGGGTGCAGATCGCGCTGCTCGTGCACGACGCGGGCGGCGCCTCAGGCCGGGGCTGACGGCCCCTTCGGCCCCTTCCCCTTGAGCTTGGCCCAGACGGCGTTGAGGGCCTCGATGTCGGCCTCGTCGAGGCGGTCGTCGAAGAGTTCCGCCAGGGCCCGGCGGCGGGTGGCGTCCGCCTCCGCGAAGAGCCGTCGGCCCGCGTCCGTCAGTTCGACCCGTATCGAGCGGGCGTCGGTGGGCGAGGGCACACGGACGGTCAGTCCGCGTGCCTGGAGCGCGTCGAGGACGCGGGAGACCTGGCTGCGGCTGAGCAGCGTCTTGGCACCGAGGTCGGAGGCGGCGACGGGCTCGCTCTGGCCGCGCAGCCACAGCATCACCTCGAACCAGGACATCGGCAGGTCGTGGGCACGCAGCAGGGCCTGGTCGACGTGGGTGGTGAGGGTGGTGCCGGCCCAGACCAGCCCGTAGAAGGCGTGATCGCGCTCGGAGAGCTCCCCCAGGGTGATGTCGGTGCGTGCCATGGGGGAACTTTACCGGGCGGGGTGGCAGGTTGCGTGTACACGCACGCACCCTTATGGTGTGTGTACACGCACAGATATTCCGAAAGCGGGCACCCCATGACCACCGGCAGCCGCAAGACCGTCCTGATCACCGGCACCTCCTCCGGCATCGGCCTGGCCGCGGCCGTGGCCGCCGCCCGCGCCGGCTGGAACGTCGTCGCCACCATGCGCGACACCGGCAGGGCCGACGCCCTCCGCAAGGCCGCCGCCGAGGCCGGCGTCGCGGAGCACGTCCACGTCAAGCGCCTGGACGTGACGGACGCAAGGCTCGTCGCCGCGTGCGTCGAGGACGTCGTCGTCGAGTCCGGGAGCCTGGACGCGGTGGTCAACAACGCCGGCGCCGGGCACGTCGGCACGATCGAACTGGAGACGGTGGCGGACGTCCGCGCCGCGATGGAGGTCAACTTCTTCGGCGTCGTCGAGGTCACCAAGGCCGCGCTGCCGCACCTGCGCGCCTCCGGCGGCCGGCTGATCACCGTCACCAGCGTGGGCGGCGTCGTCGGGCAGCCCTTCAACGAGGCCTACTGCGCGGCCAAGTTCGCGGTCGAGGGCTACATGGAGGCACTCGCGCCCGTGGCGGCCGCGGTCGGGGTCGCGGTGAGCGTCGTCGAACCCGGCGCGGTGGGCAGCGAGTTCATCGCCAACCTCGGCATCGACATCCCCGCGTACGTGGCGGCCGCGGGGCCGTACAGGGCCGCGCTCACGCACTACCTCGACCGCACCACGCAGGCGTTCACGGCCGCCCAGACCATCGACGAGGCCGCCGCGCCGATCGTCGGCGTCCTCACCGCCCAGCGCCCGCCCTTCCGCGTCCAGACCTCCCGGTGGGCCCGGGACTTCGTGGGCATGAAGCTCGCGGACCTCGACGGATCCGCGGTTCAGTCGCTGACCGGCGGCTGGCTCTCGGCCTCGTCCTGAGCCTCCCCCTCCTCGAGGGCGTCCGCGAGGGCGTCGAGCAGCTTCACGACGCCCTCCGGGCCGTCCACGACGAGGTCGCTGCGGGCGGCCAGTTCGGCCACCTCCGCGCTGCCGCTGCACACCAGCACACCGGGCAGGCCCTCGGCACGGCGCTTCTCCAGGGCCCCGAAGGCGGCCAGGTCGCCCAGGTCGTCACCGGCGTAGACGACGGGACCGGCGCCGACCTCCCGCAGGTAGTCGTTGAGGGCGACGCCCTTGTCCATCCCCGGCGGGCGCAGCTCCAGCACCATCCGGCCCGGCTCCACGATCAGCCCGTGCCGCTCGGCCAGATCGCGCAGGGGCCCGTTCAGCGCCTCGAACGCGGCCTGCGGATCCTCCGTGCGGCGCGTGTGGACGGCCACCGCGCGGCCCTTGTCCTCCACCCACGTGCCCTTCCACGCCCCGATCGCGTCCAGCACGCCCGGCAGTTCCGCCCGCACTGCGTTCACCCCGGGGTGGGCGCCGGGCGCCTTCACCTCACCGGAACGGGCGTCCCAGCGCTCGGCGCCGTAGTGCCCCAGCACGACCAGGTGCTCCAGGCCCGGTACGCCCGCCAGGCCCCCGTACCGTACGGCCACCCCGGCGGGGCGGCCCGTCACGATCACGACGGACCCGATCCTCGGCGCCACCCGGGCCAGCGCGGCGGCGGCACCGGGATGCGCCCGCGCGCTGTCCGGATCCGGCACGATCGGCGCCAGCGTCCCGTCGAAGTCCAGGGCCACCACCGCCCTTCGGGGCTCTGTGAGCAGTGCGGCCAGGCCTTCCTTGCCCTCGGGCGTCGTCGGCACCGGCAGTTCGTCCCTGCGGCTGCGGCTCATGCCCCGACCATACCGACCCCTGCGGGGTGCATGCCCGGCGTACGGAAGCATCCCGCCTCCGGCGGTCCCCGATGCGGGGCGGCCCGCCGTCGCCGACCGCGGGTCCGCCCGCGCCCGCGGCGGGCGGTCTCCCACCCACCCGTGACCCGGCACGACCACGCGCCGCCGGGGCACCTTCCCTCCGCCGCAGAGCCGAGATGCCCCCACCGCTCGGACCGACGGCGCCCGCGGCGGGCGGTCAGCCGCCTGCGGCGGGGAAGCGCAGAGGGGAGGGGAGGAACCGCAGGCGGGAGACGGGCCGCGCGGGTGGGCGGGAGACCGGGTCAGCCGCCGGCGGGCGCGGTCAGCGGTTGGTGCGGTGGGTGTCGCGGGTGCGGCGGAGGCGGTTGACCGTGACGGGGTCGTGCGCCAGGGCGCGGGGGTCGTCGAGGAGGGCGTTGAGGAGCTGGTAGAAGCGCGTCGGGGAGATCCCGAGACGCTCGCGGACGGCCCGCTCCTTCGCGCCGGGGCCGGCCCAGGCGCGGCGGGCGATGTCGAGGACGGCGCGGTCCTGCTCCGTCAGCCCGTCCTGGGGCGCCTCAGCCCCGGTCTCGTCCCGTTCCATCCGACAACCATATCCGCGCCCCGGTCACCCCTGCCCCGGCTTCGCATGAGGTCTACACCACTTGCGTTTCGCCTGCGCAGCGTCCCCCGGTGGCCGTTCGCCGCGGCACGCGATCTCTTTCGACGAGTGGACTAGACCTTTTATGGGGTCGCGCGCGACACTGTCCCCCGTGAGACACGTCATCGCCCTCGATGTGGGCGGCACCGGCATGAAGGCCGCCCTGGTGGCGGCGGACGGCACGCTGCTGCACGAGGCACGCCGTCCGACCGGCCGGGAGCGCGGCCCCGAGGCCGTGGTCGAGTCCGTCCTCGACTTCGCCGCGGAACTCCGGAAGTACGGCGAAAGCGCTTACGGCGAGCCCGCCGCCGCGGCCGGGGTGGCCGTGCCCGGGCTGGTCGACGAGCCGGCCGGCATCGCCGTGTTCTCCGCGAACCTCGGCTGGCGCGACGCACCCCTGCGCGACCTGCTCGCACGGCGGCTCGACGGGACCCCCGTCGCCCTCGGCCACGACGTGCGCGCCGGGGGCCTGGCCGAGGGCCGGCTTGGCGCGGGACGCGGCGCCGAACGCTTCCTGTTCGTGGCGCTGGGCACCGGCATCGCCGGGGCGATCGGCATCGGCGACCGCGTCGAGGCCACCGAACTCGGGCACATCGTCGTCCGCCCCGGCGGTCTGACCTGCGGCTGCGGCCAGCACGGCTGCCTGGAGACGATGGCCTCCGCCGCCGCCTTGGCCCGCGCCTGGGAGGCGGCGGGCGGAAGCCCGGGGGCCGGGGCCGCCGACTGCGCCGCGGCCGTGGCGGCGGGCGACCCCCGCGCGGTGGCCGTGTGGGACGAGGTGGTCGCCGCCCTCGCCGACGGCCTGGTCACCGGGATCACCCTGCTGGCCCCGGGAACGCTGATCGTGGGCGGCGGGCTCGCCGAGGCCGGCAACACCCTCTTCACGCCGCTGCGCGCCGCCGTCGAGCGGCGGCTGACCTTCCAGCAACTCCCCCTGATCGTGCCGGCGGCCCTCGGGGACACCGCCGGATGCCTGGGCGCAGGGCTGCTCGCCTGGGATCTTCTCTCCGTGGAGGTGACCGCTTGACTGCGGCAACTAGCGTGCTGACCGGTGCCCGTGTGGTGCTGCCGGACGGTGTGGTCGAGGACGGCCGGGTGACCGTCGAGGGCCGCTCGATCACCGCGAACGACGCGCGCCAGGCGTCCACCCGCGATCTGACCGGGCACTGGATCGTCCCCGGCTTCGTCGACATGCACGTGCACGGCGGCGGCGGCGCGTCCTTCTCCTCCGGAGACGCCGAGGCCGTCCTCACCGGCGTCGCGACCCACCGCCGGCACGGCACCACGACCATGGTCGCCTCCACCGTCACCGGGGACCTGGACGACCTCGCCCGGCAGGCCGCGCTGCTGTCCGAACTGGTCGAGCAGGGCGATCTGGCGGGCATCCACTTCGAGGGGCCGTTCATCTCCCCGCACCGCTGCGGCGCGCACAAGCCCTCGCTCCTGCGCGACCCGCACCCCTCGGACGTCCGGAAGCTGGTCGACGCCGCCCGCGGCGCCGCGCGCATGGTGACCCTGGCCCCCGAACTGCCCGGCGGGCTCGACTCGGTGCGGATGCTGGCGGAGCACGGCGTCATCGCCGCCGTCGGCCACACCGACGCCGCGTACGAGGCCACCCTGGAGGCCGTCGACGCGGGTGCGACCGTGGCGACGCACCTGTTCAACGCCATGCCGGCGCTGCAGCACCGCCAGCCCGGCCCGATCGCCGCGCTGCTGGAGGACGAGCGGGTCACCGTCGAGCTCATCAACGACGGCGTCCACCTCCACCCGGCCGTCCTGGAACTGGCGTTCCGCAGCGCGGGCGCCGAGCGGGTCGCCTTCGTCACCGACGCCATGGACGCGGCGGGCTTCGGCGACGGCCGTTACCTGCTCGGCCCGATGGAGGTCGACGTCGTCGACGGCGTCGCCCGGCTCGTCGAGGGCGGCTCCATCGCGGGGTCCACCCTGACCCTGGACACCGCGTTCAAGCGGGCGGTGACCGTGGACGGACTGCCGGTCGGCGACGCCGTACGGGCGCTGAGCGCCAACCCCGCCCGGCTGCTGGGCGTATCCGACCGCGTCGGCTCCCTGGAACCCGGCAAGGACGCCGACCTGGTGGTCCTGGACGGGGCGTTCGACCTGGTCGGCGTCATGCGCAAGGGGCAGTGGGTGATCGAGCCCTGATGGCCATCGCGCCGTAGGGTCTGTGCCTCCGGGCGTTCGTTTGGCATGATCCCTTCCCGTCGCACACGCTGTTCGAAGGGATCATGCGGTGATCGTCACCGTCACGCTGAACGCCGCCCTCGACGTGACCTACCGCGTCCCCCGCCTGCGGCCGCACACCACCCACCGGGTGTCGGAGGCCGCGGAACGTCCCGGCGGCAAGGGGCTCAACGTCGCCCGCGTCCTCTCCGCGCTCGGCCACGAGGCCGTCGCGACCGGCTTCGCGGGCGGCGTCGCCGGCGACCGGCTGCGCGCGTACCTCGCCGGAACCGACGGCGTCACGGACGCCCTGGTGCCCATAGCCGGCAGCACCCGGCGCACCGTCGGCGTCGTGGACGAGTCGGGCGGCGACACGACGATGTTCAACGAGCCCGGGCCGACCATCACTTCGGAGGAGTGGGCGGCCTTCCTCGGCACGTACCGCAAGCTCCTGGAGGGCGGTACGGCGCGCGCGGTCGCGCTGTGCGGCAGCCTGCCGCCCGGACTGCCCGTCGGCTGCTACGCCGACCTCGTCCGGGAGTCGCGGAGCGCGGGCGTCCCCGTCCTCCTCGACACCAGCGGCGAACCCCTGCGGCGCGGCCTGGCCGCCCGTCCCGACCTGGTCAAGCCCAACGCCATGGAACTGGCCGGCCTCACCGGGGCCACGGAACCGCTGCGCGCCGCCCGCGACGCCCGCCGCCGCGGCGCCCGTGCCGTCGCCGCCTCGCTCGGCCCCGACGGCATGCTCGCCCTCGCCGAGGACGGCACCGTCTGGACCGCCCGCCCCCCGGCCCCGCTCCCCGGCAACCCCGCCGGCGCCGGCGACTCCGTCGTCGCCGCCCTGCTGTCGGGCCTCGTCGAAGGCCTCGACTGGCCCCGGCGCCTCGCCCGCGCGGTCGCCCTCTCGGCGGCCACCGTGGCGGCGCCGGTGGCGGGCGAGTTCGACCACGGGGTCTACGAGGACCTGCTGGCGCGGATCGAGGTGCCCCAGCAGCCCGATTCGCGCCAATAGGCAGGGGAACACCCAGGTGATATGCGTGGGACGGCCGGACCGTGTCCAACCAGAGCAGCCACCGCATCACGCTCTACAGGGAAGCCGGTTGCCACGGCGATCACATCGACCCGACGCCGGGGCCACTGCCCGGCAGCACTCCGTGGCCGGTCGCGGACATCTCGGTCCGGGGACCGTTGATCCGCGGCGCGCACGCCGGATGAACGAGACGGGCCGCGGCGCCAAGCGCTCGCGGCCCGTTTCCGTAACGACCCCTCGTGCCGGGGCCGCGACCGGTTCAGCCGCCCCAGCCCGCGGGCTTCTCGCCCTTGTCCAGGAGCGCCAGCTGGTCGAGATTGAAGTGGCAGGCGTCGCCCTGACCGCAGGTGAGGGCGATCGTGTTGGACCCCTGCTTGAGGTCGAGGGTGACGAAGGACCGGTACCACGCGTTCCAGTCACCCTTCTTGCCGTAGTTCCTCAGGTCGGGCTTGTAGCTCTGGGGCTTCCCGTTGACCACGGTCGTGGCACTGGCCGAGTCCTTCTCCGCGTTGGCGTAGCGGATCCAGAAGTCGTACGTGCCGTCCTTCGGCACATTGACCTTCCAGGTCACGGACGCGCCGACCGCGGACATGTTCTCGACGTACTTGCCGCCCGCGGCAAGAGTGCCGCTGTACTGGGAGCCCACCGTGGCGCCGCCCGCCTTCTCCAGGGTCGCCGCGTCGACGACTCCCGGGACCGCCTCGCTCGCGGACGCCGAGGGCTCCGCGGAGTTGGCGTCCTTGTCGCCGTCGGCGCCCGCCGACGGCGAGGAGGAGCTGCCCGCCTTGGGGGTGTCGTCGCCGCCGCCCGCCATGGCGACGCCGATGCCGATCGCGACGGCGGCGACCACGGCGACGGCGCCGATCAGCAGACCCTTGCCGTTGGGGCCGCCGGCACGGGGGGACACGGCGCGGCGGCCGCCGCCCGCAGGGCCGGACGGGCCCGCGGGGCCGTGGGGGAACTGCTGGGTCTGCTGGGGCTGCGGCTGGCCGTAGGAGGGCTGCTGCTGACCGTAGGAGGGCTGCTGCTGCGGGTAGCCGTACGCGGGCTGCTGAGGGGGCTGCTGCGGCTGCTGGGGGCGCCGCTCACCCACCCGCTGGACCTGGTTGTACGAGGTGCGGGGCACGCCGGGCTGGGCAGCCGCCGGCTGACCCGGCTCTTCGCCGTCCTGGCGGTACAGGTACGCGAAGGGGTCGTCATTCCCGGGCTCGGGAGCACCGTTGTCGCCGGCCGTCATCCGCTCTTCACCTTCCACTGCCTATCGCTTGCACAGCACCTATCAGTACCGGGCCATCCGGTAAAAGGGGGTGCGCTCTCCAGATGGCCGATGTTCATGATCGATTCATCCGCGGCCGTCCTGTGCGGACACACCTCTGACCACGGCACCCTACCTGGAACCGGTGACAAGCCGCTCAACCGTCCGATGCCCCGGGGTGTGCGCATACGGTGGAGGCGTGATCGACACCACAGCCGCGTGGACGGGATGGCGGGAGGCCACGGAGCGGGCCCTGTACGGCCCGGGAGGCTTCTTCCGCCGGGAGCGCCCGGCGGGCCACTTCCGCACGTCCGTCCATGCGTCACCCCTTTTCGCGGGAGCCGTCGCCCGTCTCCTCGCGCGCGTCGACGCGGAACTGGGACACCCCGGCGAGCTGGCCCTGGTGGACGTCGGCGCGGGCGCCGGGGAACTGCTCACGGGGGTGCTCGATGCGGTTCCGGCCACTTTGCGCGCCCGTCTTCTCCCGTACGGGGTGGAGAAGGCCCCGCGGCCGGACGGCCTGGACCCGCGGGTGACGTGGCGCGAGGAGGTCCCCAGGGGGCTGCGGGGACTGCTCTTCGCGAACGAGTGGCTGGACAACGTGCCGGTCGGCGTCGCCGAGACCGATGAGCACGGCGTGCCCCGCCAGGTCCTCGTACGCGCCTCGGACGGGGCCGAACGGCTCGGCGACGCGGTGTCCGGCGAGGACGCCGCATGGCTGCGCCGATGGTGGCCGATCGAGGGCGCCGAGGCCGGCACCCGGGCGGAAATAGGCCGCTGGCGGGATTCCGCCTGGGCGGCGGCGGTGGCCGCCCTGGAGGCCGGGCTCGCCGTCGCGGTCGACTACGGGCACATGGCGGGGGCCCGGCCGCCGTACGGGACGCTCACCGCGTTCCGGGAGGGCCGCCAGCTGTCGCCTCCCGTGCCGGACGGGTCCTGCGACATCACCGCCCACGTGGCGATGGACGCGTGCGCGGGCCCCGGAGCCGTCCTGCGCACCCAGCGCGAGGCGCTGCGCGACCTGGGGGTCACCGGGGCCCGGCCACCGCTCTCCCAGGCCGCCGCCGACCCCGCGGGCTACGTCCGCGCCCTGGCGTCCGCGGGCGAGGCCGCCGAACTCACGGACCCGGCCGGGCTCGGCGGCTTCCTCTGGCTGGAGCAGCGGATCCCGGTCCCCGGAAGTGCCGCGGGGGGCACCCCCCGGGACGCGTAAAGGGATGGGAAACTGTGGCCATGACGGAGACCACGATCGGCATCGGCGGCGCCGCCGAGGGCACCGACATGGTGCTGAACATCGGCCCGCAGCACCCCTCGACGCACGGTGTGCTGCGCCTGCGCCTGCGCCTGGACGGCGAGCGGATCAGCTCGGTCGAGCCGGTCATCGGATACATGCACCGCGGCGCCGAGAAGCTCTTCGAGGCCCGTGACTACCGCCAGATCATCATGCTGGCCAACCGGCACGACTGGCTCTCCGCCTTCTCCAACGAGCTCGGCGTGGTGCTCGCCGTGGAGCGCATGCTCGGCATGGAGGTGCCCGAGCGCGCCGTGTGGACCCGCACGCTGCTCGCCGAGCTGAACCGGGCCCTGAACCACCTGATGTTCCTCGGCTCCTACCCCCTCGAACTGGGCGGGATCACCCCGATCTTCCACGCCTTCCGCGAGCGCGAGGACCTGCAGGCGGTCATGGAGGAGGTCTCCGGCGGCCGCATGCACTACATGTTCAACCGCGTCGGCGGCCTCAAGGAGGACCTGCCCAACGGATGGCAGGGCCGGGTCCGCGCCGCCGTCGCGGCCGCCCGCTCGCGCATGGGCACCTTCGACGACCTCGTGCTCGGCAACGAGATCTTCCGCGGCCGCACCCGCGGCGTCGGCGTGCTGAGCGCGCCGGACGTGCACGCGTACGGCGTGAGCGGCCCGATCGCGCGCGCCTCGGGCGTCGACTTCGACCTGCGCCGGGACGAGCCGTACCTGGCCTACGGGGAGCTGCTGGACACCCTGAAGGTCCCCACCCGCACCGAGGGCGACTGCCTGGCCCGCTTCGAGGTGCTGCTGGAGCAGACGCACAACGCCCTCGACCTCGCCGACGCCTGCCTGGACCGGCTGGCCGAGCTGCCCCCGGGGCCGATCAACCAGCGGCTGCCGAAGGTGCTCAAGGCCCCGGAGGGCCACACGTACGCCTGGACGGAGAACCCGCTCGGGCTCAACGGCTACTACCTGGTGTCCAAGGGCGAGAAGACCCCGTACCGGCTGAAGCTGCGCTCGGCGTCCTACAACAACATCCAGGCGCTGGCCGTGCTGCTGCCCGGCACGCTGGTCGCCGACATGGTGGCGATCCTGGGCTCGATGTTCTTCGTCGTCGGCGACATCGACAAGTGACCCGGTGAACCGCTGAACGGCGGGGCGCCCCAGGGCGGCCCGCCGGGCGCAGGCGGGGCCGGGTGGTGTCAGGAGGACCGGGCGCGCAGCTCGCTGAGGTCCAGCTGCTCGGTCTCGTCGTGCATGGTGAGGTCGATGACCTCGGCCCCCTGCTCGGCGACGGCCTCGTCCCCGACGACGTCGGCGAGGTCCGCCTCCTCCGGCTCCGCGGAGTCCGCCGCCGGCAGCTCCTTCGGATGGGCCTTCTCGCCCTTCGTGCCGAAGAAGTCGAAGCCGCCCTGGGCACGGCTGGCCTGCCGGTTCGGCTTGGCGTAGGGCAGCACGGCCGCGGCGACCGCGGGGACGAGCTTGGGCTGGCGCACCGGGAGCGCCGGGTTGCCCCCGGAGTCACCGGCGTCGACGGGACGCTCACGGACGGCGGCGTCCGCCGCGTGCTTGCCCTGCGGCTCGTCGGCGGTGTCGGCGAGGTCGCGGCGGCGGGCCTCCTGGACGGTGAGCGCGGCCTGCTGGCGGGCGGCGTTGCGCGGCAGGTCCCGCAGCGCGGTGGCGGCCCGCAGGTACGCGGCCGGGCTGACGCCGGTCGAGACGGGCACCGGCAGCATGGATCCGGCGGCCTTCTTGGCCAGCACGCGGCCGTCCTCCAGGGCGCGGGCCCGCTCGGACTCGGCGGTGGCGTAGCGGCGCAGCAGGTCCGCGTGCTCCGTGCGGAGCCGGGCCAGTTCGGCACGCTTGCCCCGCAGCTTGTTCTCCAGCTTGCCGCGCAGCTCGCGCGAGTCCTCGAGGTCCACCTCGAGCTCGGCGATGCGCTCGTCGGCACGCCACTCGTCGCGCACGCGCGCGGTCTTGAGGTCGGCGACCTGCTTCCCCGCGGCGCGGTCCCAGCTGCGCAGCAGGAAGGCGCCGCCGGCCGCGACACCGGCAGCGGCGACGACGAACACGCGGAGCAGCACCGGATCACCGATCACCAGGGCGCCGACGGCGAGGACCGCGGCGGAACCGGCGACCGTCACGGGCGGAAGCAGCCGGTGCAGCGGCTGGGAATGGCGGTGTCGTCCTCGGGGCATGGAATGGAACTTAGCGTGCCCGTGGGTCGCATGGGGCCGCGGCATCCGATTTCTCGCCGAACACCCGACGACAAATACGGAGGGCGCTCGTACGCACACGAAGCGTCGCGCGATCCTCCTCCGGCGGCCGTCGCCCGATCCTGTCCGCCGGGCCTCAACCCTTCGGCAGCCCCTTCCACTTCGGGCAGTCCGCCGCCGCGTCCCGGACTCCGCGGGCGTGGCCGCCGACGGCCGTCGTCCGGCGCAGCGCGCCGCTCACTGGCGTGCGCGGCGCGCGGGAGTGACAATCGCCGAGCCGGGCCGAGCGCCGATGCCTCCTGATGTGGAGCGTTCCATGACCACCCCGCGGGACCTGATCATCACCGCCCTCGAACGGGCGGAGGAACGCCCCGTGGAACCCGGAGACCTCTCCCTCGCCCTCGCGGCGGCCGAGGCCGTCGACCTCCTGGCCGCCGGGGCCGTCGTCCTGGAGGGCGGCCGCGTGGTGCCGCGCGGACGCCCGGAGATCACCGACCCCCTGCTGGACGAGGCCGGCTCCGCGCTCGTGCGCGAGCCACCGTACGAGTCCGTCGGCGACTGGTTGTGGCGCAGGGGCCGCAACCTGACCGACGCCTATCTCACCGGCCTGGAGGCCGAGGGGGTGCTCGTACGGGAGCGGCGCCGGCACCGGCTGATCCTGCGCGGCACCCGCACCGCGCTGACCGACTCCCCCGCCCGCCGCAGGGCGGCCGACCGCCGGGCGGCGGACGAGCCCGTCCTCGCCGCCCTCGTGAAGGCGATCGGCCTGCGCGGCGGGCCGGCCGCCGACGCGGCGCCCGACGTGACCGACGACGCCGCGAACCGCGTACTGGCCGCCCTGGACGACGCGCTGGCCGAGCTGACGGCCGAACGGCAGCGGCGCTCCCGGCGGCGTGCCGACGCGGCGGCGGAGAACGTCCGGCGCGGCTACTGAGCCGCGCGTCCAGGGCTGCCCTAGGCCCGGCCGCCTACGACACCGGTGCGGTTGTCGTCCTCGTCCTCGGGGAGCCGGCAGACCCGCTCCAGGAAGATCGCGGCGGCGCACACCGCGATCCCCGCGATCACCGCGGCCCCCGCGTAGATCGCCTGGTCACGGCGGGGGTCGTTGTCGAGCTGGTACATCACGAGGAAGACGCACACGCCGCCGTAGATCCCCGCCACCAGGGCCGCCACCAGGGCGCTGGCCTGCCCGAAGACCACCGCGCGGGCGGCCAGCAAGGGGTCCACCCCCTTCGCGCCCGGACGGCGCTCACGCTGCGCGCGCAGCCGCGACCGCAACGACAGCGCGGTCGCCGCCAGCACGGCGGCGATCAGCGCCAGCACGATCGGCGCGGCCACCGGCGCGCCCGGCAGGGTGCCGAGCGAGTCCCACAGTTTGGCACCCGCCCAGGAGAGGACTCCGGCCACCACGAACAGTCCGACGAGAGTCCTGATGCGCAGCGCCTTCACCGAGTGCTCGCTCCCCACATCACAGCGACGAATGTACGGACGGGATCGTAACGATTACTCGGGCAGCCTGAGTTCCACGTCGCCGCGCGTCCACACGCTCTCCCGGCCCACACCGGCCAGCAGCCCGGCCACCGCGCCCTGCCCCGGCAGCTCGGCAGCAGGGTCGATGTCGAGCCACGGCGCCAGGACGAAGGCCCGCTGATGCGCCCGCGGATGCGGCAGCGTCAGCTCGGGGTCGTCGGAGACGACGCCCTGGTAGGAAACGATGTCGACGTCGATGGTGCGGGCGCCCCAGCGCTCGGTCCGGGTCCGGGCGAAGGCGTCCTCGATCGCGCGGCCGCGCTCCAGCAGCGAGGACGGCGGGAGCGTGGTCTTGATCAGCACCACGGCGTTGAAATAGTTCGGCTGCGAGCCCGGCTCGACGCCCCAGGGCTCCGTCTCGTACACCGGTGAGACCTTCTTGACCCGAACCCCCGGGGTGTCCTCCAGGGCGTCCACGGCGCCCTGGAGGGTCTCCAGGCGGTTGCCGAGGTTGCTCCCCAGCGAGATGACGGCGAATTTCGGATTCTGCAGCGTGGAGTCCGCGGCGTCGACCTGCGCGACGACGGAGGCCGGGACCGGCTGCACGGTGGGGTCGTAGCTCACGGGCGCCTCCGGGTGATCGTGACGGACACATCGGCGAACGGGACGGTGATCGGGGCCTGTGGCTTGTGCACGGTGACCTCCACCTCCTGGACCAGGTCGTGCTTGAGCACCTGGTCGGCGATCCGCTGGGCCAAGGTCTCGATCAGGTCCACGGGCTCGCCCTCGACGACGGCGGTGACCTCCTCGGCCACGATGCCGTAGTGCACGGTCCTGGTCAGGTCGTCCGAGGCGGCGGCGGGGGCGGTGTCCAGGCCGAGGACGAGGTCCACGAAGAAGTCCTGGCCCTCGCGGCGCTCGTGTTCGAACACGCCGTGGTGCCCGCGGGCCTTCAGGCCGCGCAGCGCTACACGATCCACGATTCACTCCCGCTGGTCGCCGGTCGGTCGGACGGGCGCGGTCCGCCCGCCCAGCGGGAGGGGTGAGCCGCACTGCCCTTACTCGAATCTACCTTCGACCGCCGACAGTCCCCAGTACCGGGCACCGAGGGGGCCGACCGCCCCGCGCTTACCCCGGGACGGACCGGCCTACTCCGGCCTTCACCACTTCTTGGCTCGAACGAGTGGTCAGAAGGCTTCAGGCTGACCCTTCTCCGCCGTTGCCGGCGTCCTCGGCGTCGTCCTCGTCGATCCCGTCGGCCATCACCGGGGAGCCGTGGTGCACCCACAGCCGCCAGCCCTCGGGTGTGCGCCGAAACACATTCGTGGCGACCACCAGGCCGCCGACGAGCGAGCCCATCTCGCCCTCCTCCTCGGCGGGACCGCCGGTGAGGATGTTCTCCGTGCAGGTCACCAGGGCCGTGTCCCCCTCGACGGCCACCTCCACGTCCGTGAGGAAGAACTGGATGTACTCCGTGTTCGCCATGATCAGGGCGTACGAGCGCATCACCTCGCGGCGGCCGCGCAGCACCGGCCACCCCGGGTGCACCACGGACACGGTCTCCGCCAGCGGGCCGGTCAGCACCAGCTCCTCCAGCGCGTCCAGGTCGGAGCGCTCCACGGCGTCGTAGAACGCCTGGTTCGCCTGCTCGACCTGCGCGGCCTCGGCCGTACGCGGCGTCACTGCGCCCCCTTCCTACCGCCCGATGGCTCTCTCACCGTGCCGCCCCCTCGTTCGCTTCTCCGCGTGCTCGGCGCACGCCTGCGCGCACCGTCGTCGCGTACCGCCCGGCGGTCTCCCCCCGCGACGCTCACCGTGCCCCCTCCAGCGCCCGTGCGACCCGCACGGCGTCTGCGCTGTCGTGCACCTCGTGCACCCGTACCGCCCAGGCCCCGCGGCCCGCCACGATCGCGGTGACGGCGGCCGTGGCGGCGTCGCGTTCCCTCGCCGGGGGCGGGTCGCCGCCCTCGCCGGCGAGCACGCGGCCCAGGAACCGCTTGCGGGAGGCCGCGATCAGCAGCGGGCGCCCGAGGGCCAGCAGGTCCTCGATGCGGGCGATCAGGGCCAGGTCGTGCTCGGCGTTCTTGGCGAAGCCCAGGCCCGGGTCGAGGACGATCCGCTCCGGGTCGATGCCGCCCGCCACCGCGCGGTCGAAGCTGCGCCGCAGCTCCGCGGTGACCTCGCCGACGACGTCCGCGTAGACGGCCCGGTTGTTCATGTCGATGCTCTGGCCGCGCCAGTGCATCACGATGAACGGGCTGCCCGCCGCCGCCACGACCGGGACCATCGCCGGGTCGGCGAGGCCGCCGCTGACGTCGTTGACCAGCGCCGCGCCCGCCTCGACCGCCTTCTCCGCGACGGAGGCCCGCATCGTGTCGACGCTCACCAGGACCCCGGCCCTGGTCAGCTCGCGGACGACCGGGACCACCCGGCGCAGCTCCTCCGCCTCGTCCACCCGCGCCGCGCCCGGACGGGTCGACTCACCGCCGACGTCCACCAGGTCGGCACCGGCCGCGACGAGGTCCAGGCCGTGCTTCACCGCAAGGTCCGTGTCGAACCACTCGCCGCCGTCGGAGAACGAGTCCGGCGTGACGTTCACCACGCCCATGACCGCGCACCGGTCCCAGGACGGCAATCCGGCCACGTGGCCGCGCATCCTACCCATGGGGCCAGCCTAGAGCGGGCCGGTCACCGCAGGCGCCGTGAGGCCCACGCCGGGAGGGCCAGCGTGACGAATCCCTCGGCCTGCATGGCGGCCAGGCCGATCCGGGGCAGGTCCTTGGTGGCGCGGAAGACCAGGAAGCGCGGCAGCCACTCGGGCTGGAACTTGGCGTTGAACTTGTACAGCGACTCGATCTGGAACCACCGGGACAGAAAGACCAGCAGCCCCCGCCAGGTCCGCAGCACCGGCCCCGCGCCCAGCCGCTCCCCGCGGGCCAGCGCCGAGCGGAACATCGCGAAGTTCAGCGAGACCCGCCGCACGCCCAGCCCCGGCGCCTCGCGCAGCGCGGCGACGATCAGCAGTTCGTTCAGCCCCGGGTCGGCGGACCGGTCGCGGCGCATCAGGTCCAGCGACATGCCGTCCTTCCCCCAGGGCACGAAGTGCAGCACGGCCCGCAGGACGCCGTCCGCGTCGTGCGCCGTCACCACCACGCACTCCTCGTCCGCCGGATCGCCGAACCGGCCCAGCGCCATGGAGAAGCCGCGCTCGGTGTCCGTGCCGCGCCAGGCGTCCGCCGCCCGGCGGATCGCGTCGCGCTCCTCCTCGCCCAGCTCCGCGACGCGCCGGACCCGGCAGCCGTAACCCGAGCGCTCGATGCGCTTGACCATCTGCCGCACGTTCCGCATCGCCCGCCCCGACAGCGAGAAGCAGGAGGTCTCGACGATCGCCTCGTCCCCCAGCTCCAGTGCGTCCAGCCCGGTCTCCCGGGTCCACACCTCGCCGCCGGTCTCACTGCAGCCCATGACCGCGGGGATCCAGGCGTGCGCCCGGGCCTCGGCCATGAACCTCTGTATCGCCCCAGGCCAGGCCTCCACGTCGCCGATGGGGTCGCCGCTGGCCAGCATGACACCCGAGACCACGCGGTAGCAGACCGCGGCCTTGCCGCTCGGCGAGAAGACCACGCTCTTGTCCCGGCGGAGCGCGAAGTGCCCCAGGGAGTCGCGGGCCCCGTGCCGTGCCAGCAGCTCCCGCAGCCGCTCCTCGTCGCCGGCTGTCAGCTCGGCGACCGGATGGGCCGGGCGCAGCGCCAGGTACGCGGTGGTGGCGGCGATCAGGAAGCCGAGCCCGCCGAGCGAGTACGCGACGACGTCGGCGGCCTGGTCGGTGGCGTAGGTGACCGGGCCCTCGAAACCGAACAGCCCGTAAAGCACCTCCGTCAGCCGGTCCGTCCAGGACGGGTCGCCCAGCTGGCCGGCCGGGTGGGCGCTGACGATGACCAGTCCCAGGACCAGGCTGAGCACGCTCAGCCCGGCGAAGGCCGCCACCGCCCGCAGCCGGGTGCGCGGGTCGCCGAGCGCCGAGAACTGCGCCCGGTACCTGATCAGCAGGGCCAGCAGCACCGTCGACAGCACGGCCCCGCCCAGCGAGTGCCGGTGCAGCACCTGCGCCACGGCCCCGGCAGGCAACAGCAGCACGGCCGCCCGCCAGGCGCGCTTCTTCCCCCGCTTGAGGGCGTGCGCCAGCATCAGCACGAGGATGCCGGTGACGACCCCCGCCGCCGCGGCCACCGAGGTGACCGTGCCGGGGAACACCCCGGCCAGTACGTGCATCCGGCTGTGCCGGAAGCCGGGGAACACTCCCGCCGCGAGGTCCAGCAGTCCCACCAGGGCGCACGCCGTCCCCGCCACACGGGGTGCCGCGGACGCCGGTATCAGCCGCGGGAGCCGGCTCGCCCCGTCCCGGGAAACCCGGACACCGGGCTCTTCCTCTACGAAGACAGACATCGCTCACCAGGCCCCGGCGATGCGATCGACACCGCACGCCCCACTCTCGTCGGAGATTTGCGTCCTGTAGGACGTGAACTCCGGCGGGTGGGTTCCGTCGCCGTGCCGTCAGCCGGGACCGGTGGCCCCGCGGGTCACTTGGCCATGATCAGACTCATGGCCTCCGCGCGGGTCGCGGAGTCGCGAAGCTGGCCCCGCACCGCCGAGGTGATGGTCTTCGCGCCGGGCTTGCGCACCCCGCGCATCGTCATGCACATGTGCTCGCACTCGATGACCACGATCACGCCGCGCGGTTCGAGTATCCGCATGAGGGAGTCCGCGACCTGCGTGGTGAGCCGCTCCTGCACCTGCGGGCGGCGCGCGAAGACGTCGACGAGCCGCGCCAGCTTCGACAGTCCGGTGATCTTGCCGTCCGTCGAGGGGATGTAGCCGACGTGGGCAACGCCCACGAACGGGACCAGGTGGTGCTCGCAGCTCGACAGCACCTCGATGTCCTTGACCAGGACCATCTCGTCGTGCCCCAGGTCGAAGGTCGTCGTCAGGACGTCCTCCGGCTCCTGGTAGAGGCCCGCGAAGATCTCCCGGTACGCCCGCGCGACCCGCGCCGGGGTCTCCCGCAGCCCCTCGCGGTCCGGGTCCTCCCCGACGGCGATCAGCAGCTCACGGACGGCGTTCTCGGCACGCTTCTCGTCGAACTCGCCGATGGGGCGCAGATCGCCCTCAAGGGTCACCGGGTCGGTCATGTGTGCCTCGTTCCTCATACGGACGTACCAGACGGGCGAACCGCGGGAACCACGGAAACGCCGCGCCCCCCAGGATAGGAAACCTGGGGGGCGCGGCACGCATTCCGTTCTCCGTGACCAAGGCCACGTCAGAGGCGTCAGGCCTCCGGGGTCGGGTCCTCCGGCAGCTCGACCGTCTCGGCGGTCTTGTTCAGGGAGGCCGCCGTGGTGCTGCCGTTGGCCGTCGGCTGGGTGCCGTTGGTCAGGGCGAGCTCGCGGGGCGAGAGCACCGGCGGGCGGGTCGACGGCGTACGCCGCGACGAACCCGTCCAGGCCGGACGCGGCGGGCGCTTGACGATCGGCTTGAAGATCTCGGCGATCTCCTCCTTGTTCAGCGTCTCCTTCTCCAGGAGGGCCAGAACGAGGTTGTCGAGGACGTCGCGGTTCTCGACCAGGATCTCCCACGCCTCGTTGTGCGCGGTCTCGATGAGCTTCTTGACCTCTTCGTCGACCAGCCCGGCGACCTCTTCCGAGTAGTCGCGCTGGTGCGACATCTCACGGCCGAGGAAGGGCTCGGAGTCGCTCGTGCCGAACTTGATCGCGCCCAGCCGCTCGGTCATGCCGTACTGGGTCACCATCGCGCGGGCCGTGGCGGTGGCCTTCTCGATGTCGTCCGCGGCACCCGTGGTCGGGTCGTGGAAGACGAGCTCCTCCGCCGCGCGGCCGCCCATGGTCATGGCCAGCCGGTCGAGCATCTCGTTGCGGGTGGTGGAGTACTTGTCCTCGTCCGGCAGGACCATCGTGTAGCCGAGGGCGCGGCCGCGGGACAGGATCGTGATCTTGTGGACCGGGTCGCTGTTCGGAGAGGCCGCCGCGACCAGGGCGTGACCGCCCTCGTGGTACGCGGTGATCTTCTTCTCCTTGTCGGACATGATCCGGGTGCGCTTCTGCGGGCCGGCCACGACACGGTCGATGGCCTCGTCCAGCATCGCGTTGTCGACCAGCTTCTTGTCGCTGCGCGCGGTGAGCAGCGCCGCCTCGTTGAGGACGTTCGCCAGGTCCGCGCCGGTGAAGCCGGGGGTGCGGCGGGCGACGGCCTTGAGGTCGACGTCCGGGGCGACCGGCTTGCCCTTCTGGTGGACCTGGAGGATCTCCAGGCGGCCCTGCAGGTCGGGGCGGTCGACGGCGATCTGCCGGTCGAAACGGCCCGGGCGCAGCAGCGCCGGGTCCAGGATGTCCGGGCGGTTGGTGGCGGCGATCAGGATGACGCCGCCCTTGACGTCGAAGCCGTCCATCTCGACCAGCAGCTGGTTCAGCGTCTGCTCGCGCTCGTCGTGACCGCCGCCGAGGCCCGCGCCGCGGTGCCGGCCGACGGCGTCGATCTCGTCGACGAAGACGATGGCCGGGGCGTTCGCCTTGGCCTGCTCGAACAGGTCGCGGACACGCGAGGCGCCGACACCCACGAACATCTCGACGAAGTCGGAACCGGAGATCGAGTAGAACGGGACGCCCGCCTCGCCGGCGACGGCACGCGCGAGCAGCGTCTTGCCCGTTCCGGGCGGGCCGTACAGCAGCACACCCTTGGGGATCTTGGCGCCCACGGCCTGGAACTTGGCCGGCTCCTGCAGGAACTCCTTGATCTCCTGGAGCTCCTCCACGGCCTCGTCCGAGCCCGCGACGTCGGCGAAGGTGGTCTTCGGGGTGTCCTTGGTGATCAGCTTGGCCTTGGACTTCCCGAAGTTCATCACCCGGGAGCCGCCGCCCTGCATCTGATTCATCAGGAACAGGAAGACCACGACGATGAGGACGAACGGCAGCAGCGACAGCAGGATGCCGACGAAGGCGTTCTGCTTCGAGGGCGCGACGGTGTAGCCGTCGGGCAGCGTGGTCTTGTCGTTGTCGTCGACCTTGGTCTGGAGGATCTTGGCGACATCGACGCCCTGGTCGCCGATGTAACTCGCCTTGATCTTGGAGCCCAGGTCCTTGCCGCCTACCTTGGCGCCGTCCTTGAGCTCGACCTTGATCGTGTTCTCGTCGCCGGTGGTCAGCTCGGCGGACTTGGCCTGGTTGCTGTTGATCGCCTCAATGGCCTGGCCGGTGTCCACCGTTTTGTAGCCACCGGACGAACCGACGACCTGCATCAATACGACCACGGCGAGGACAGCCAGCACGATCCACATGACTGGCCCACGGAAATAGCGCTTCACGTCCATCCATGCGGGGCGATCACGCCCCGTCCCTCCTGCCACAGTGAGGCACCGCGGCCAGAGGGCCGCCAGTGCATCCGGTGTATGAACCGACCTTCGGACGGTACCCCAGCATTGTCACCCGAAGTCGCCGGAGACCGTAAACAAACAGCGTTACCACCCTCCAACGCAAAGGAGGGCGTCGGGGTTCCCGGAGCCTCAGCCGCCGTACACGTGCGGCGCAAGAGTGCCGATGAACGGCAGGTTCCGGTACTTCTCCGCGAAGTCGAGGCCGTAGCCGACCACGAACTCGTTCGGGATGTCGAAGCCGACGTACTTCACATCGATCTCGACCTTGGCGGCGTCCGGCTTGCGCAGCAGGGTGCAGACCTCGAGCGAGGCCGGACGGCGCGAGCCCAGGTTGCTGATCAGCCAGGACAGGGTCAGCCCGGAGTCGATGATGTCCTCGACGATCAGGACGTCCCGGCCGGCGATGTCGGTGTCCAGGTCCTTGAGGATGCGCACGACACCCGAGGACTTGGTGCCCGCGCCGTACGAGGACACCGCCATCCAGTCCATCGTGACCTGGGAGGACAGGGCGCGCGCGAGGTCCGCCATCACCATGACGGCGCCCTTGAGGACGCCGACGATCAGGAGATCCTTGCCCTCGTAGTCCTTGTCGATCTGCGCAGCCAGCTCCGCCAGCTTGGCGTCGATCTCTTGCTTGGAGATGAGCACCTTCTCGAGGTCGGTGCCCATGTCGTTCTCGTTCACCCGCACAACTTCCGGCTCGGTCTACAAGGCCTGGAAGAACAGTCTGCCATTCCGGCGGCCGGCGACGACGCCGCCCGGGAGGTTGAGCGGCTTCTGACCGCGCCATGCGGTGAGCAGCCGGTCGGTCTCCTCGATGTGGCGGGCGAAGAGCGAACCGGCGGGGGAGCCCGCGGCGATGGCCGCGCGGCGCAGCACCCGGCGGCGCACGGCGGCGGGGAGCGTCAGCAGCCGGGCGATGTCCAGCCCGCCGTCGGCGTCGGCGGCGGACCGCTCGGCCTGGGCCGCCCACTGGTCGAGGGCGTCGGCGTCGTCCCGGGAGAGCTGGGCGGTGCGGGCCAGCGCTTCCACGACGCCTTTGCCCAGGGACTTCTCGAGCACCGGCAGGGCCTCGTGGCGGACCCGGGAGCGGGTGTAGGCGGGGTCGTGGTTGTGCGGGTCCTCCCACACGTCGATGCCCTGCGCCAGGCAGGCCTTGCGGACCGTGTCGCGGTCGAGCAGCAGGAAGGGGCGGCGGTAGCGCCCGTTGACGGCGGGCATGCCGGACAGCGACCGGATGCCGGAACCGCGGGCCAGCCCCAGCAGCACCGTTTCGGCCTGGTCGTCCCGGGTGTGCCCGAGCAGTACGGCGGCGGCGCCGGCGCGTTCGGCGGCGGCGTCGAGAGCCGCGTACCGCGCGTCCCGCGCCGCGGCCTCCGGACCGCCCTGGCGGCCCACGGTGACCGCGACCGCGTCCACCGGGTCGAGACCGAGGGCCCGCAGGCGGTCGGCCACGTCGACGGCGCGGGCCGCCGAGCCGTCCTGCAGGCCGTGGTCGACGGTGACGCCGCCGGCGCGTACGCCGAGCTTGGGCGCTTCGAAGGCGAGGGCGGTGGCGAGGGCCATCGAGTCGGCTCCGCCGCTGCAGGCGGCCAGCACGAGCGGGCTGCCGCCGGGGTGGTCGGTCAGGACGTCCTGGAGTACGCGGCGGACCGACAGGCGTATCGCCGCGACCGCGGGGTGGGGACCCATGTCCGGTTTCCCTCCTGGAGAGGCTGGGGGAGGCGTCGGGACGGTGAAGATGACGCAGGGTAGCTAGATGGTGACAGACAGCGGGCAATACTCGAGCATCGCACGCCTACCCTGCGCCCACGGTCCCTCGGACGGGTGAACCGGGAGGCCCCGGGGCCTGTTGTGCCCCGTGCCGTCTCAGGTTTCGCTCCGCCGGTGCACCCGCGCCACCCAGTCCGCGGGTTTGGCGATCTCCTGCTTGGTGGGCAGTGTGTTGGGCGAGGTCCAGATCCGGTTGAAGCCGTCCATCCCGGTCTGGTCCACCACGGCCCGCACGAAGCGCTCGCCGTCACGGTACTGCCGGAGCTTGGCGTCCAGCCCCAGCAGTTTGCGCAGCGCCATGTCCAGCCGCCCGGCGCCGCTCTGCCTGCGGCGCTGGAACTTCTCCCGGATCTCGGCCACGGACGGCACGACGTCCGGGCCCACGCCGTCCATCACGTAGTCGGCGTGCCCCTCCAGCAGCGACATGACGGCGGTGAGCCGGCCCAGGATCTCCCGCTGGTTGGGGGTCTGCACCAGGTCGATCAGGCTGCGGCCCTCGCC
This sequence comes from Streptomyces sp. NPDC001070, assembly GCF_053598835.1. Lineage (NCBI taxonomy): Bacteria > Bacillati > Actinomycetota > Actinomycetes > Kitasatosporales > Streptomycetaceae > Streptomyces > Streptomyces sp. NPDC001070. The sequence goes on along the minus strand of NZ_JBSFLB010000003.1, from coordinate 168,515 downwards.
GCCGTCCGCGTCGACCGACGCCTCCTCCGCATCGGGCCGGCTGCCGGAGGAGAACGCCTGGAACGCCTCGCGAAGCCGCTCGATCAGGGTCGAGGGGTCGATCTCGGTCTCGCCGAGGAAGGCCTGGATCTCCTGCTCGATGTGGTCCCGCAGCCAGGGCACGGCCGTGAACTGCGTGCGGTGGGTCTCCTCGTGCAGGCAGACCCACAGCCGGAAGTCGTGCGGTTCCACGTCGAGTTCGCGCTCCACGTGGACGATGTTGGGGGCGACCAGCAGCAGGCGCCCGGTCCGCGGCTCGCCCGGGCCGGCCGCGGCAGGACCGGCCGGCATGTCGCGGGTCGCGGGGGCGAAGGTCTCGTACTGGCCGAGTACTCGGGAGGCCAGGAAGCTCAGCAGCATCCCGACCTCGACGCCGGTGACCTTCCCGCCGACGGTGCCGAGCACGGCGCCGCCGGGGCCGCCCGGCTTGCGGGCCTGCATCTTGTCCAGCAGCGGCTTCAGCACCTCGCGGAAGCCGGCGACGTTCGCCTTGATCCACCCCGGGCGGTCCACGATCAGCACGGGGGTCCCGGTGTCGGCCGGGTCCTCCTGATCGCCGAACATCCTGGTGAACGCCCGGACGTGCGCCTCCGACTCCTTGGCGTGCCGCCGCAGTTCCGCCACGACCGCACGCGCCTCGTCCCGGCTCACCTCCGGTCCGGGCCGCACGAAGCGGGTCGCGGTCGCGACCGCGAGATTCCAGTCGACCATCTCCGCACCACCGATGCTCGTCATTCCTTCACGGTACGTGCTTGTCCCCTCTCCCGGGAGCGTTCCTCGCCCGCGGCACGGGGTTGCGGGTCGGCCGCTCGCCGGAGGCCGGGCGTACCCCACGGGCGTGCAGACGCCGGCGACACCCGCGGCACCGCACGGATGCGGCGCCGTCGCGGGGGTTGTGCCGGCCCTCCCCCAGCGGTGGCTGGGGGAGGAACTTCCCACGAACCCCCGTACCGCCCGCGGCTACTTGCGGCAGCCGCAGGTGGCGAGTTCGGCGGCGAGGCGGTCGAGGGCCGACTGCGCGGCCATGGGGTTGGCCGTGCCGTTGGTGAGGAAGGCGAACGTCAGCAGACGGCCGTCGGCGTCGACGACCGTGCCCGCGAGGGCGTTGACCCCGGTGAGCGTGCCCGTCTTCGCGCGGACGAGCCCCGCGCCCGCGCCGCCGGCGGAGGTGAAACGGTTGTGCAGGGAGCCGGTGAAGCCGGCGACGGGCAGCCCGGTGAGGACGGGCCGCAGCTCCGGGTGGTCGGGGTCCGCGGCCAGCGCCAGCAGCCGGGCCAGCTGTTCCGCCGTCAGATTGTCCCTCCGGTTGAGCCCGCTGCCGTCCGTGAAGCGGGCCCCCTTCAGCGGGAGCCCGAGCTCGCGGAGTGCGGAGCCGATGGCTTCCGCGCCGCCGGAGAAGGAGCCGGCACGGTCCGCGGCGAGCGCGGTGTGGCGGGCGAGGGCCTCGGCGATGTCGTTGTCGCTGTTGGTGAGCATGCGCTCGACCAGTTCCGCCAGCGGGGCGGAGCGCACCTCCGCCAGCCGGTCGGCCGAGGGCACGCGCTTGGGCGCCTTGCCGGCCTTCACCGCGCCGTCGACCGTGATCCCGCGTCCCCGCAGCAGGTCGGCGAAGGCGGCGGCGGCCTTCGCCGACGGGTCCCACTGCCGGGCGGCCGGGCCCTTGTAGCTCTTGCCGTCGCTGCGGCCCTCGTCGGCCACGAGGGCCGTGACGGGCGCGATGTTGTCGTTGTGCCCGATGGGGTGGACGGCGGGGCCGCTGAAGAGCGAGGTGTCGTACGTGAGCCTCACCGAGCGGACGCCCTTGGCTCGCAGGGCGCGGGCGGTGTCGGAGGCGAGGGTCCGCATCGAGGCCGCGGTCCAGCCCCCGCCCGGCTTCGCGCGGGCGGTGAGGGTGGGGTCGCCACCGCCGACCAGGACGATGCGGTCCTTGCCCGCGGCGACGACGCCGGTGGTGAGCCGGTGGTCCGGCCCGAGCAGCGACAGGGCCGCCACAGCTGTGGCGACCTTCGTGGTGGAGGCGGGGACCGCGGGCGTGCCGGGGCGCTGCCCCCACACGATCCGGCCGGACACGGCGTCGACGACGGCGCCCGTCGTCAGCGCGCCGAGCGCGGGGTCGTGCAGGAGCGGGCCGAGCCCGCCGGTCAGGCCCGCCTTGGTGGGCACCGGCACGTCGTGCGCCCCGGCCACCGCGGCGAGCACCTCGGGGGCGGGCGGCACCGGTGCGACCGCCCCCTTGTGGCCGCCCCCGCTCTTCTTGGGGGGACGCGCCTGCGTCCCCTGACCTTCCCGGGAGGCGGCGATTGCCCGTTCGGCCGTACGCTGGCCTGACTCCCACGGTCCTGCGACGGCCACCGCCGTCAGCGCCACGGCAAGACCTGCGGCAGCCGATCCTGCCACCACCTGCCAGTTCTTCGAGACGGGCACCCCGGACCAGCCCCTTTCGCGACCACACACAAGCGTGGGAGACACTTAATCACCAGAAGTATGTGCTGATCATGGAGGACAGGCTGTGCTGGAGTTCGACGTAACGATCGAGATCCCGAAGGGTTCCCGCAACAAGTACGAGGTGGACCACGAGACCGGTCGTATCCGCCTGGACCGGCACCTCTTCACCTCGACGGTCTACCCGGCCGACTACGGCTTCGTGGAGAACACCCTGGGCGAGGACGGCGACCCGCTGGACGCCCTGGTCCTGCTCGACGAGCCGACCTTCCCCGGCGTCATCGTGCGCTGCCGGGCGATCGGCATGTTCCGCATGACGGACGAGGCCGGCGGCGACGACAAGCTGCTGTGCGTGCCCGCCTCGGACCCGCGGGTCGAGCACCTGCGTGACATTCACCACGTCTCCGAGTTCGACCGCCTGGAGATCCAGCACTTCTTCGAGGTCTACAAGGACCTGGAGCCCGGCAAGTCCGTCGAGGGCGCCAACTGGGTGGGCCGGGCCGAGGCCGAGGCCGAGATCGAGGCGTCCTACAAGCGCCTCAAGGAGCACGGCGGTCACTGACCCCGCTTCTCCCGCAGCCACGAGGGCGGCGCGCTCCCTTCCGGCGCGGGCCGCCCTCGCGCACGTCCGGCGCCGTCACTCGCAGGCGTCGAGGAGTTCGGCCAGCGCGCCGTGCAGCGCCGCCGCGAGCCTGTCGGCGTCGGGTACGGAATCCGCGTCCGCGAGCAGCCCGATGTGGACGCGGCGGCGGTAGGTGGAGACGGCGACCGCCAGGGACTGGCCGCGGGCGAGCGGGGCGATCGGGTAGAGCTCGGTCATCCGGCAGCCGTCCAGCGTCAGCGGCACGTCGAGCATCGGCACGTTGGTGACCAGGACGTCGAACAGCAGCCGCGCGGAGGCGGCGAGCAGCGGCGCCGCGAAGCGGTGCGCGAGCGGCGGCACGCTGTCGGCCAGCAGCGCGACGGCGCCGGGGCCGGAGTCCGGCCCGGCGTCCTTGTTGCGGTCCATGCCGGCGCGCACGTCGCGCAGCCGGGCCAGCGGATCGGGCTCGCCGACCGGCAGCCTCAGCAGGTAGCCGGAGATGCGGTTGCCCCGGCCGCCGCGTACGCCCCTGCGGCGGCGCCGCGCCACCGGGATCAGGGCGCGCGGGCCCGGGCCCGCGGGGTCGTCGCCGCGGGCCTCCATCCACCGCCGCAGGGCGCCGGCGACGACGGCCATGACGACGTCGTTGACGGTCCCGCCGCCGGTCTTGCGGATCCGGTGCAGGTCGTCGACGTCGAGGGAGGCGGTGGCGAACCGGCGCTCCGCGCCGCCGGGCGTCCAGGCCGCGCCCAGCGCGGCGGGCCCGCCCGGGTCGAGGGAGGCCCGCAGCACGGCCGAGCCGATGCCCAGTGCCCGTCCGGCCTCGCGCACCCGGTCCGGCAGGGAGGCGACGACCTGCCGCGGATCGGGCAGTGCGGGCAGGTGGAGTCCGGGGCCCCGGCCCTGGGCCGGGACCGTCCCGGCCCCCTGCCGCGGCGCCGGTGCCGCCGGGGCGGGCGCCGGGGTGCGGGCCCCCTGGTCGAGCAGGACCGCGCCGAACTCCACGGCGCGCAGGCCGTCGGCGAGGGCGTGATGCAGTTTGACCAGGACCGAGAAGGGCGCGTCGGGGGCGCCCTCGATGACGTACACCTCCCACGGCGGGCGATCGCGGTCCATGGGCCGGGACATCAGTTCGGCGACGGCGGCGTCGGCGTCGGCCCGCCGCACGGCGTGGACGTGGTGCCGTGCGTCGAAGTGCTCGTCGGTCGCCCAGGCGGCGCCGCCGACGCCGTACCAGACGTCCTTCACGCGCTGCCGCATCCGCGGCGCGGCCTCGGCTCGGGCGGTGATCAGCGCCGCGAGGCCCTCGGCGTCGACCGGATGCCCCGGGTCGCGTTCGAAGACGGCCACGGCGCCCAGGTGCATGGGATGGCCGGGCGAGTCGAGGTTCCAGAAGGCGAGGTCCAGCGGGCTCAGGTGCTCGTCAGCCAAGGCTCCATGCCTCCGGAAGGTCGGGTTTTGCCCCGGATCGGACTACGGATTTTGAAGTGAAACGCCTGGAACCGATTACAGTCAACTACGACCACGATACGGACAGTTAACATCAGGTTGCACGGCCGGGTTCCGGGCGCCGCCGAAGCGGCGTCCCGAAGGGCTCAGAATCCGCGGGTCCGCTTGGCCGCCGCACGACGTCGTGCCTGGTCAGCGCCACCGGGCAGCTTGATGAACAGACGTGCGATCTCGCCTCCCAGGTTCACCCCGATGGCCACGGCGAGTGCCAGCGCCGCCGCCTTCGTCAACGAGGCGAAACCCTGGTCCAGGTGGCCGCGGGTCAGCCCGAGCAGACCGAAGTACGTCGCCGAACCCGGCAGCAGCGGCCCGATCGCCGCCGTGACGTACGGCAGCGCCGACGCGTAGCGGTAGCGGGACAGCACCTGGCCGAAAAGGCCCACCAGGCCGGCGGCGACCGCGGTGGCCGCGACCGGCGACATGCCGATGCCGATCTTCTCCTGGTGCAGCGCGGCGTAGACCGTCCAGGCGACGCCGCCGTTGAGGGCGGCGATCACCAGCACGCTCCGCTCGCACTGCAGCAGCACCGCGAAGGCGAGGCTCAGCACCATCGAGGCGACCAGTTGCACGGGCGGGTTCTCGTAGGTCCGCAGCACCTGGTCGGGGTCGAGTTCGGCGCCCAGGCTGACCCCGGCGTAGAGGATCAGCGTCACGCCGACGACGATGCCGGTGAAGAGGTACATGACCTCCAGCAGACGGGCGGAGGCGGTGATGTAGAAGCCGGTCAGGCCGTCCTGCACCGCCGCCACCAGGGCCCGTCCCGGGATCAGCGCGAAGAGTCCACCGGTGATGACCGCCGAGGCCTGCAGGGTGCTCGTACCGGGCAGGTCCTGGCCGAAGCGGGCGATCAGCACGCCCATCATCGCGGCGGGCATCGCCGCCGCCACGAACTGGTAGAACTCCGGCAGCCCGCGACCGGCGCACAGCCACGCCAGCCGGTCGCCCAGCATCGCGCCGAGCGCGGCGATCGCGAACACCAGCGGCCCCCCGCCGCCCACCAGCATGCTCGCCGCACCCGCCAGCAGCCCGGCCGCCACCGTCAGCAGCCAGCCCGGGTAGGGGTGGCGGTTGCGGCGGATCTCGGCGAGCCGCCGGTAGGCGTCCTCAAGACTGAGGTCGGCGGCCGTGATGTCGTTGATCAGCCGGAAGACGGCCGCGAGGCGGGTGTAGTCGGTCGCCCGGCGGCGCACCGTGCGGTTGGCGGTGACCGGCGGGTCCACCAGCGAGGGCTGGTAGGAGATGCTCAGCAGCGTGAACGTGACGTTCGGCTCGACCCGGCCCAGGCCGTAGGCGTGGACCACGCCGAGCATCGCGGCCTCGACGTCCTCCGCGCCCTCGCCGCCGGCGAGCAGCAGCTCCCCGATGCGCAGGGTGAGGTCGAGCACGCGCGGCACCGGCGGTCCGGCCTCCGCCTCCGCCTCCGACCGGCGGGCCGGCTGCTCGGGGGCGGGGCGCTCGCCGACGGGCATGCGCAGCAGGGTGCGCATGCGATCGGGCCAGGGCGTCTCCTTGGAGAGGCTGACGATCGGGATGCCCTCGGGGGGCATGAAGGCCGGGTGCGACAGCTGCGGGGAGGTCCGCGTGCCGGGGCGGGTGAAGGCGGAACCCTGCGGTTCGGGCCTGGGCAGTTCCACGCCCAGGGGTGGCGTGAACTCCGAGCCGCCGGCCGGCTGCTCGGGCTCCTTGGGATGCGCCACGGGGTCCTCCTTTCGGCGCGTGATCGCTTGACGGTTCCGGGTGTGCCAGGGGGGAGGGCGTCAGCACCCTCCCCCCTGGCACAGCGGAACGACTGCCCACTCCCTCAGTCGGTCAACGGCGGTTCGCGCGGTGACGGCCGCCCGAGCCGCGCTGGACGGGCGGCTGGCCGGCGTCGGCGTCGGCGGGGGTCCCGGGCAGCGGGGCGGCGGCGGCGACCTTCCTGGACGCCGCTCGGGCGCGCAGGAACTCGATGGCGATCGGGATGACGGAGAGCAGGACGATCCCGACGAGGATCAGCTCGATGTGCCTGTGGACGAAATCGATCTGGCCCAGCCAGTAACCGAGCAGGGTCACCCCCGCGCCCCACATCAGGCCGCCGACGACGTTGTACGTCACGAAGACCCGGTAGTTCATGCGGCTGACGCCGGCGACGATCGGGGTGAAGGTCCGCACGATCGGCACGAAGCGCGCCAGCACGATCGACTTGGCGCCGTGCCGTTCGAAGAACTCGTGGGCCTTCTCCACGTTCTCCTGCTTGAAGAGCTTGGAGTCCGGTCGCCGGAAGAGCGAGGGCCCGACCTTGCGGCCGAAGAGGTAGCCCACCTGGTCGCCCGCGGCCGCGGCGAGCACCACCAGCACGCAGACCAGCCAGATCGGATAGTCCAGCTTGCCGCCGGCGACCAGCAGACCGCCGGTGAAGAGCAGCGAGTCACCGGGCAGGAAGAAGCCGATGAGCAGACCCGACTCGGCGAAGACGATCGCCAGCAGGCCGATGAGGCCCGCGGACGAGATGAGGTAATCGGGGTCGAGCCATTGCGGGCCCAGGGCGAGAGTCGTCACGCGCCAAAAGTATCAACGTGGTCGTGACCGAACCGTTCCCAGCCCGCGAACGCTCGGCTACGGTCCTCCCAAGCGTTTTACCGTGCAACACCGCAAGTCGCCCGTCACTCCAGAATCATCATCATCCGGCGGAACCCACATGACTCGCGCCATCTCCCTGCACGACGTTTCGAAGTCCTACGGCCGCGGCGTACGCGCCGTCGAACACTTCTCCCTGGACATCGCCCCTGGTGAGTTCCTGGTGCTGCTCGGCCCGTCGGGCTGCGGCAAATCCACGGTCCTGCGCATGATCGCGGGTCTGGAGGACATCACCTCGGGCGAGCTGCTCCTGGACGGCGAGTACGCCAACGACCTGGCACCGGGCGACCGGAGGATGGCCATGGTCTTCCAGAACTTCGCCCTCTACCCGAGCATGACCAGCCGGGAGAACATCGGTTTCCCGCTGCGCTTCGAGATGCCCGGGCAGGACACCGGCCCCCGGGTCGCCGAGACCGCCCGCACCCTGGGCATCGAGGACATCCTCGACCGCTACCCCGGCCAGCTGTCCGGCGGCGAGCGGCAGCGGGTCGCGATGGGCCGGGCCATCTCCCGGCACCCGTCCGTCTTCCTGATGGACGAACCGCTGTCCAACCTCGACGCCAAGCTCCGCTCGCACCTGCGCGCCGAGATCGCCCGGCTGACCCGCGGCATGGGCGTGACGACGGTGTACGTCACCCACGACCAGGCCGAGGCGATGTCGCTGGGCGACCGTGTGGCGATTATGCGCAGCGGTGTGCTGCAGCAGGTGAGCACCCCGCGTGAGGCATATCACCTGCCGCAGAACGTCTTCGTGGCCGCCTTCATCGGCACCCCGCGGATCAACCTGCTGGAGGCGACGGTGGTGGCCCCACTCGACGGCGCGATGTGGATCGACCTCGGCCGGCAGCGGCTCGTCCTCCCCCAGCCGCTGAGCAGGGACCACCAGATGCTCCGCATCCAGCAGGGCCGGCCGGTCATCGTCGGCCTGCGCTCGGAGGCCGTGCGCATCGACCGGCCGAGCAGCGCGCGGCCCGGCGAGGTGGTGCTGAGCGGCGTCGTGGAGCACGTGGAGTACCAGGGCCACGAGTCGCTGGTGCACCTGAGCACCGGGGCCCGCCCGGCCGTCGTGCCCGAGCTGGAGGCCGCCCGTCCGGCCGGCGCGCGGCAGCGCTCCCGGGCCGCGTCCCGGCCGGGCGGCGGGGCCGGCCTCGGCCGCCTGGTGCAGAAGGCCGCCGCACGGGTCTCCGGCCAGTGCCAGACAGCCGTGCTGGACCGCCCGGCACCGCGTCCGGAGACCGAGCGGTCCGCCGCCGGGGGCGGCGACCTCGTCGTCCGCACCGGGCCCGACCTGCGGCTGCGCCCCGGCCAGCACGTGCCGCTGCTGGTCGACCTCGCGCACCTCTACGTCTTCGACCACGAGGGCAACCGGATCTGCCCGGCCCCGGAGCGGACACCGCGCCTGGAGTACTGAGACTGCGCGGGACGGCGGCCAGGGCGACGATGCCCGTATGGGTATCGACGAGTACGGCGGCGGACAGTCGCCCCAGTCCGCCGTCCTGGTGGTCACCACGAACGACGTGCCGGGCTACCGGGTGGACCGGGTGATCGGCGAGGTCTTCGGCCTCACCGTGCGCTCCCGCCACCTGGGCAGCCAGATCGGCGCGGGCCTGAAGTCCCTGGTCGGCGGCGAGCTGAAGGGGCTCACCAAGACCCTGGCGCAGACCCGTACCCAGGCGATGGAGCGGCTGGTCGAACAGGCGCAGTCGCGCGGCGCCAACGCCGTGCTGATGATGCGCTTCGACGTCAGCGAGGCCGCGGACGCCGGCACCGAGGTGTGCGCCTACGGCACGGCGGCGGTGATCACGCCCCGGCACGCCTAGCGTTGGCCAGGATCGCGTCGTGGACGTACTGCGCGGTGCCCGGCGCGATCGCCTCGTAGAAGGCGTGGAAGCGCGGGTCGGCCAGGTACATCCCGGCGAGACCGGTGTGGATCTCGTACGTGCAGTCGTAGTAGTGGTCCACGATGAACTGCCGGTGCTCCTCCGCCAGGTCCATCGCGGCCTCGCCGTCGGCCGGGGCGCCGGTGTCGCGGAGCGCGACGAGCCGGGCGGCCCATTCGTCCTGCTCCGCCTTGATCCGCAGCCAGTCCTCCTTGGTGTAGGAGGCGGCGCGGCGCTGCGACTGCTCGTACGCCTCGGTGTCGCCCCAGCGCTCCCGGGTCTCCTCGGCGTGCTGGTCGAGGTCGTACTCCCCGAAGACCTCGAACTTCTCCTCGGGCGTGAGGTTGATGCCCATCGTGCGTGCCTCCATGGCTCGTTGGACGGCGTCGGCCATCTCCGTCAGCTTCCCGATCCGCGCGGTCAGCAGCTCGTGCTGGCGCCGCAGGTGCTCCCGCGGGTCCGCGGCCGGGTCGTCGAGGAGGACCGCCACCTGGTCCAGGGGAAAGCCGAGCTCCCGGTAGAAGAGGATCTGCTGCAGCCGGTCGAGGTCGGTGTCGCTGTAGCGCCGGTGACCCGCGTGGCTGCGGGTGCTGGGCGACAGCAGCCCGATCTCGTCGTAGTGGTGCAGCGTGCGGACGGTCACGCCGGCGAAGCCCGCCACCTGCCCGACCGAGTAGCCCGTGCTCGTGTTCATGACCACACCCTCCGGCCTCACGCCACGTGAGGTGCAAGTGCCATATTGGTGCGCATGCTGGGAATCACCGACCTGTCGACGTATGTGCTGGGCACCGTACTGATCGTGCTGCTGCCGGGGCCGAACTCGCTGTACACGCTGTCCGTCGCGGCGCGCCGAGGGGTCCGCACGGCGTACCGCGCGGCGCTGGGCGTCTTCCTCGGCGACACGGTGCTGATGACCGCCTCGGCGGCCGGGGTGGCGGGGCTGCTCAAGGCGAACGCCGTGCTGTTCGGCATCGTGAAGTACGCCGGCGCCGGCTACCTGGCGTGGATCGCCTTCGGCATGGCGCGGGCCGCCTGGGGGATGTGGCGGGCGCGGCACACGGAGCCGGTGGCGGTGGAGGCCGTGGCCGACGCGGTGGCGGACACCGAGCAGCCCTTCCGGCGGGCGCTGGTGATCAGCCTGCTCAACCCCAAGGCGATCCTGTTCTTCATCTCCTTCTTCGTGCAGTTCGTGGACCCCGGCTACGCCCATCCGGCGCTGTCCTTCCTGGCGCTGGGCGCGATCGCGCAGATCTTCAGCTTCTGCTACCTGACGCTGCTGATATTCGGCGGAACCTTCCTGGCCGCCCAGTTCCGCCGCCGCAGGCGGCTGGCGGCTGGGCTGACCTCGGGCGCCGCGGCGCTCTTCCTGGGCTTCGCGGCGAAGCTGTCGATGGCCTCGGCGGGCTGACCCGGCGCCCGGACGTCCCCGGCCGCCGACCTGCCGATGGCCGATTTCGCCCTTATCGTGACGGTATGTCGCTGCACAAAGGTGCCGAAGGCCTGCCGAAACTCGCCGTCAACCCCTTCTACGCCGGGGCCGACCCGGTCGCCGGGATGCGCGCGGCGCCGCCGAAGCACCGGCTGCCCGACGGGCCGATGACACCCTCGACGGCGTATCAGCTGGTCCACGACGAGCTGATGCTCGACGGCAACGCCCGCCTCAACCTCGCCACCTTCGTCACCACGTGGATGGAGCCCGAGGCCGGGGTGCTGATGGGCGAGTGCCGCGACAAGAACATGATCGACAAGGACGAGTACCCGCGCACCGCCGAACTGGAGCGGCGCTGCGTGTCGATGCTCGCCGACCTGTGGCACGCCCCCGATCCGGAGAGCGCCGTCGGCTGCTCCACCACCGGCTCCTCCGAGGCATGCATGCTCGCCGGGATGGCCCTCAAGCGCCGCTGGATGAAGCGCGCCGGCGACGGTGCCGGCCGGGGCACGTCCTTCGCCCGCCGCTGGACCAAGCGCACCGGCGACCGCCACCCCGGCTCCGGCCGCCCGAACCTGGTCATGGGCGGCAACGTGCAGGTCTGCTGGGAGAAGTTCTGCAACTTCTGGGAGGTCGAGCCGCGCCTGGTGCCGATGGAGGGCGACCGGCTGCACCTGGAGGCGGACGCCGCCGTCGCGCTGTGCGACGAGAACACCATCGGGGTCGTGGCCGTCCTCGGCTCGACCTTCGACGGCTCCTACGAGCCCGTGGCCGAGATCTGCGCCGCGCTCGACGCCCTGCAGGAGCGGACCGGGCTCGACATCCCCGTCCACGTCGACGGGGCCTCCGGGGCGATGATCGCGCCCTTCCTCGACGAGGACCTGGTCTGGGACTTCCGGCTGCCCCGGGTGTCCTCGATCAACACCTCCGGCCACAAGTACGGGCTCGTCTACCCCGGCGTCGGCTGGGCGCTGTGGCGGGACACCGACGCCCTGCCCGAGGAACTGGTCTTCCGGGTCAACTACCTCGGCGGCGAAATGCCGACCTTCGCCCTGAACTTCTCCCGGCCGGGCGCCCAGGTCGTCGCCCAGTACTACACCTTCCTGCGGCTGGGCCGGGACGGCTTCCGCACCGTCCAGCAGACCGCCCGCGACGTGGCCGGCTACCTCGCCTCGCGGATCGAGGAGTGCGGGGACTTCCGGATGATCACCCGTGGCGACCAGCTGCCGGTCTTCGCCTTCACCACCGCCGACCACGTCACCGCCTACGACGTCTTCGACGTCTCCCGGCGGATGCGCGAGCGCGGCTGGCAGGTGCCCGCCTACACCTACCCGCCGAACCGCGAGGACCTGGCGGTGCTGCGGATCGTGGTCCGCAACGGCTTCTCCGAGGACCTCGCCGACCTCTTCCTCGCCGACCTGCAGCGCTACCTCCCCCAGCTGCGCGCCCAGGAGCACCCGCTCCACCCGCCCGGCGAGGCGCCCACCGCCTTCCACCACTGAGCGGCTCCACGCGGGGCACACGCTCCCCATGGGGAAGGACAAGCAGACCAGGGGCACCGTCTTCGTCGCTCTCGCCGCGAACCTGATGATCGCCGTGGCGAAGGCGGTCGGCGGGCTGCTCACCACGTCGCCGGCGCTCCTGTCGGAAGCGGCGCACTCGGTGGCCGACACCCTCAACGAGGTCTTCCTGCTGGCCGCGCTGCGCCGCAGCCGGCGCGGGCCCGACGCCCAGCACCCCTTCGGCTACGGCAAGGAGCGCTGGTTCTGGTCGCTGCTCGCCGCCGTGGGGATCTTCGTGATGGGCGGCTGCTTCTCCTTCTACCAGGGTGTATCCGCGTTCCACGAGCGTGAGCCGCACACCACGCGGGCCTTCCTGACCGCGCTGGCCGTCCTGGTCGTCTCCCTGCTCGCCGAGGGGTCCTCGCTGGCCAAGGCGCTGCTCCAGGTACGGGACGGGGCCCGCGCGCACGGCCGCTCGTTCCGCGCCGAACTGCGCGGGGGCGAGGACCCCACGCTGCGCACGGTGATCGGTGAGGACAGCGCCGCGGTCCTCGGTGTGCTGCTGGCGCTCGCCGGTGTCGTACTGCACTGGATCACCGGCAACCGGACCTGGGAGGCGTACGCGTCCCTGGCGATCGCCGCGCTGCTGATGTACGTCGCCTACCGGCTCGGCAGGGACTGCCGGGAGACCCTCATCGGCGAGGCCGCCGACCCGCGGCTCCGCCAGCGGGCGCACGAACTGCTGGCGCGGCAGCCGGAGATCGACACGGTCACCGCACTGCTGACGATGCGGCTCGGCATCGACTCGGTGCTGCTGGCCGCCCGGGTGGACCTGACCGAGGGGATCGACAGCGAGACGGTGGAGGAGGCCGCGGTCCGCATCAAGCGCACGCTCACCCAGGAGTTCCCCGAACTGGACCAGATCTTCCTGGACGTCATCGACGCCTCCGCCGAGGACCGCCGCGCGGCGCAGGAACTGCGGCGCTCGCTGCGCGCGGAGGCGGCACGCCACGAGGGCGGGGGCTGACCGGCGAAGGCGGACGAGGCGGTCAGCGGCCCGGCCACAGGCCGGTCGCGGTCGGACGTACGGCTGCGGTACGGAGACGGCAGGCCGGTGTGCGCGAAGTGCGCACGCAAGCCCCCCGCAGGTCGGAAACCGGCGCCGAATGATCAGCGCCGGCGGCCGCACACCGGCGAGCCCGTGTGAACCGTGGCAGGGGTGGGGTGCCCGCGGCGGTCAGTCGGCGAACCGCACACCGCGCCGGGCCATCCAGGGCAGCGGAGGGACGGCGGAGCCCATCTGGGGCGTGACGCGGACCTCGAAGTGCAGGTGCGGACCGGTGGAGTTGCCGGAGTTGCCGGACCGGCCGATCTGCTCGCCCGCGCGGACCCGCTGCCCGGGGACAACCTCCAGGACGGACAGATGGGCGTAGTGCGTGCAGTAGCCGTCGTCGTGCCGGATGACGATCTGGTTGCCGAAGCCGTCGCCGCACCCGGCCACCACCACCGTGCCGTCGCCCACCGCGCGGACCGGGGTGCCCGGCGGGACCGCGAAGTCCTGGCCGGTGTGGCGGTGCGCCCAGTGCGCCCCGGCCTCGTCGTACCCCGCGGTCAGCGTGGAGTGCGCCACCGGGCGGACCCAGTGCGGGGCGCCGTGACGGAGGGCGGCGGCGGACGAGCGCCGCGGGGCCGGGGGGACGTCGTGCGGGCAGTCCGCGGAGAGGCCCTCGTGGGCCATCAGCGCCAGGTCCCGGGCCGACAACTGGGCCTGGGCGCGCAGCAGCCGCGCCTCGATGCGCCGCCGGAGCGCGTCCTTGCGGCGGGCCTCGCGGGCCAGCACCGCCAGCGTCCGGTCGACCGCCTCGGTGTCCGCCGCAAGCCGGCGCTCGGCCAGCGTCCGCTCGGCCAGCAGCGCGGCCTGCGCGTGGTCGCCCTGCCACGCCAGGGTCGCGCCCTCCAGCAGCCGGTCGGGCCGTCCGGTCAGCAGCAGCCGCGCCGAAGGACTCAGCCCTCCGCTTCGGTACTCGCTGCGGGCCATCGCCCCCATCCGGTCCCGCAGCACCGCCAGCCGGCGCCGCTCACCCTCCGCGGCCCGGTGCAGCAGCCGCAGGTCGGCGCGCTTGCGGCGGACCGCCCGCTCCGCCTCCTCGTACGCCTGCACGGCCCGGGCGGCCTGCGCGTACAGCCGTTCCACCCGCGCCGGCGGGCCGGGGCGCGGGTCGGGCCGCTCACCGGCCGCCGCCGGCGACGCGGTCAGCAGCAGGCAGAGCGCCGCGACCGCCGTCCTCCATCGCATCACCCGATCCTTTCCGGCCAGGTCACCGGGGTGCCCGGACGACACGCCCCACCGGCCGACGGCCACCCGGCGGGGTGACCGCATCCGGGCGTGCGCCCGGCGCGGGACCGGCCGATCATGGGAACGGGCGCACTCGGCGGACAGGAGGGTGACCGGGTGAGCGGCGACGGTGAGCCCGGCAGCTGGTCACCGCTGGACCACGCGGTCCTGCGGCAGGTACTGGACGGCACGCCGGCGGGCGTGGGCATCTTCGACCCGCAGCTTCGCTACGTCTACGTCAATCCCGCCCTCGCCCGGATGAACGGCCTGCCCGCCGAGGCCCACCTGGGCCGCACGATCGGCGAGGTGCTGCCGGACCTCGACGACGCCGGCGAGGAGGCGCTGCGTCAGGTCCTGTCCGACGGCAAGTCGCGCGAGGTGCCGTCCAGCGGCCGCACACGGGCCGAGGCGGAACCGGCCCGGCGCCACTGGCAGGGCGCCTACCACCGGCTGGACGCCGACGACGGCACGGTGCTCGGGCTCGTCGGGATCATGCTGGAGGTCAGCGCCGCCCGCCAGCACCAGCAGGAACTGGAGCGGGCCCGGGAGCGGCTGGCGATCCTGGACCGCGCGGCCACGTTCATCGGCACCACGCTGGAGATGGACGAGACCTGCGCCGAGCTCGCCGGATTCCTCGTGCCGCTGCTCGCCGACATCGCCACCGTCGAGGTCTTCCCCACCGAGCGCGCCACCCCCTACAACCGCGGCGTGCTGCGACTGCGCCGGGCCGCCATGGCGGCGCTGCCGAACCTGCGCGAGCAGGTCAAGATCTTCGGCGAGCCCGGGGAGTACGTGGAGTACCCGTCCGGCACGACCATCCCGCGCTGCCTGCAGAGCGGCCGCCCGGTGCTGCAGAACCTGGCCGGCGACAACGCGCTGGGTCACGGCGGCCCCGGCCGGGAGCGGATGGCCGCCTACCGGGCGGTCGGCATCCACTCCGCGCTCGTCGTGCCGCTCGCCGCGCGCGGCGAGCCGATCGGCACGGTGACCCTGGTCCGCTGCGGCGAGTCCCCGGGGTTCACCGACCGGGACACCGAGACCGTCCAGGACGTCGTGCGGCGGGCCGCGATCTACCTCGACAACGCCCGCCGATACACCCACGAGCACGGCATCGCCCTGGAGTTGCAGCGCGCCCTGATGTCCGAGCCGGGCTCCCCGCACCCCTCCGTCGAGGCCGCGTTCCGCTACCAGCCGGCCGGCAGCACCGCGCTGGTGGGCGGCGACTGGTACGACACCGTACGGCTGCCGTACGGGCGCACCCTGCTGGCCATGGGCGACGTGATGGGGCACGGGGTCGAGGCATCCGTCGACATGAGCCAGTACCGCTCGATGCTGCGGTTCGTTGCCGCGGCCGACCTGCCGCCGCACCGCATCCTGCGCCGGCTCGACACCCTCATCTCGGAGACCGAGTCGGGCCGCCCGGCCAGTTGCCTGCTGGCCCTGGTCGACCCGGCGCGCAGCAAGTGCACCTACGCCGGCGCCGGTCATCTGCCGCCCGCCGTCATCCGGCCGAACGGCACGGTCGACATCGTCAGCATCCCGGTGGGGCCGCCGCTGGGCACCGGCCACGGCGGCTACGAACCCGTCTCGATCGCCTGCCGGCCCGGCGACGTCCTGCTCCTCTACACGGACGGCCTCGTCGAGCGGCGCGGGGAGGACATCGACGCCTCCCTCGACCGTCTCGCCGGGTTGCGACTGCACCCCGACGGTGATCTGGGCGGATTGATCGACAGGGTCCTGTCCTTGCTGGTCGTGGAGCCGGCGGACGACGACATAGCGGTCCTGGCGGCACGGATCGTGCGATGACCGGATCATCCGCTCGGACCATCACAACAGGCGGATTTCGACTTGCGCCCGCACGATGATCAGACGGGCCGCCGCAGGGGCGGGCCCTGGAACCGGCCCCTCGGGGAGGATCTGCCGTGACCGTCAGTCTGGCGCAGTTGCGTCGTTGCTCCGTTGCCGTCGACCTCGGGGCATCCCGCACCCGGGTCTATCTCAAGCACCAGGGACTCGTCGTGGACGAGCCCAGCGTGGCCGCCGTCAACGCGCACAGCGGCGCCCTCATCGCGGTCGGCGAGCTCGCCGAGAAGATGACCGGACGCACCCCCGACCACATCCGCGTGGTCCGCCCCATCCAGGCCGGCATGGTCGTCGACATCGACATGGCCCAGCGCATGCTCCGCCACCTGCTGGGCGGTCAGCTCCGCAAGGCCTGGCGGCGCAAGCCGATGCTCCGGGCGGCCGTGTGCACCCCCAACGGCAGCGGCCCGCTGGCCCAGCGGGCCGCGGTCGAGACGCTGTACGGCCTCGGCTCACGCCGGGTCGAACTGGTCGACTCCGTCATCGCGGCCGCCGTCGGGTGCGGGCTGCCGGTCGAGCAGCCCGAAGCGACGATGCTCATGCTGGCCGGGGCCAGCACCACGCAGATCGCCGTCATGTCGCTGGGCGCGATCGTCGCGGCGGAGACCATCCCGGTGGGCGGCGACGCGATCGACCACGCGGTCGTCCAGCACCTGCGCAACACGCACGAACTGGTCCTGCCCAGCCAGTCGGTGCGGCCGCTGCACGAGATCCTCTCCGCCCCCGGGCCCACCGCACCCAGCGCGGAGGTCCAGGGGCGCGACGTCGCGAGCGGGATCGCCCGCACCGTCCGCGTCGACACCGAGGGGGTGCGGCAGGCGATCCGGATGCCCATGGCGACGCTGGTCGATGGGATCGGCATGGTGCTCAGGCGGTGCCCGCCGGACCTGGTCGCCGACCTCACCGACCGCGGCATCATGCTCGCGGGCGGCAGCGCGCTGCTGCCGGGGCTCGACATGATGCTCCGTCAGGCCACCGGGATGCCGGTCACGATCGCGGACCGGCCAGACGTCTGCGCGGTGCTCGGCCTCGGCGCGATGCTGGAGGGCCACGCCGTCCCCATGCCCCTGGACCCCCTGTCCGCGTAGCCGCCCGGCCTGGCGGGGTGTGCCGGGCGGCCGTCCGGCACCCCGCCACCATGGCACGGGCCGCCCCGGTTCAGACGTCGAGGGTGACGCGGGAGCCCGGGGCCGCGCGGGAGACGCAGACGAGCATCGCGTCGTCCGTGCGGCGGGCGGTGGCGCTGCCGCCGTGACGGACCGCCTCCCCGCCCGCGAGGACGCGGACGCGGCATGTGCCGCAGAAGCCCTGGCGGCAGGAGTACGACGTCGCGGGCCGCGCGGCCGTCAGGACGGAGAGCGCGGAGCGGTCGGCCGGGACGGGGAGCACCTCCCCGCCCCGGCCGAGCTGTATCTCGAAGGCCGTGCCGTCCGTGATCGGCGGCGGCGAGAAGCGCTCCACATGCAGCACCGGCGCGGAACGCAACGCGGGGATGAGCCCGGGCGGCCCGCAGAAGTAGACCGCGGTGCCGGGGCCGGCGCCCTCCAGCAGTTCCGCCGCCGTCGGGGGCCCGCCGGCCTCCTCGTCGGTACGGACGCGCACCCGCGAGGGATCGTGTGCCGCCAGTTCCGCGAGCTCCGCCAGGAACGGCAGCGTCGCCCGGCTGCGCCCCGCGTACACCAGGCGCCAGTCCGCCCCGGCGGCGGCCGCGGCGCGCACCATGGGCAGGATCGGCGTGATCCCGATGCCGCCCGCGAGGAACAGCAGGGGCCCGGAGCCGGTCAGGGCCAGGGGGAAGGCGTTGCGCGGGCCGAGGGTGCGCAGGACCGCGCCGGGGGTGAGGAGGTGCATCTCGCGGGAGCCGCCCTCCCCGCCCAGGACGAGCCGCACCGCGATGCGGTAGGCGCCCCGGTCGGCCGGGTCGCCGCACAGGCTGTACTGGCGGCGCCGCCCGGACGGCAGGTCGAGGTCGAGATGGGCGCCGGGGTGCCAGGCGGGCAGCGGCGCGGTCCCGCCGTCCGCGCGGACCAGCCGCAGGCCGACGACGCCCTCCGCCTCCGCCGAGACGTCCGCGACACGCAGCGCCAGCGAACGGTCGACGGCGGCCGGTTCGCGCACCGGCCGCCGCGCGCTGCCGCGCACCAGCAGCGGGGTGATCCGGGCGAGCAGCGCGAGCAGAGGTTCGGGGCGGGAGCCCCCGGCCCGGCGGGGCGGCGGGGTCGGCCATGCCGGAGGCGAGGGAAGGGTGCGCGGGTCGTGCAGGGACACGTACGAAGACCCCCTAGTGGAGCGCGGCGCGCGCGGCGGGCGAGGACGCGAGATAGGTGACGGCCTGCGTGGTGGACCCGTACTGGGACGGGTGGTAGCCGGGCCGCAGATAGGAGAGGAACAGCCGCGCGACCGCGCGCGGCGGGGGCAGCAGTCCGCGCCGGGCGCCGCGGTACCAGTCGCGCCAGCGCGGCTTCCCGGCGCCCAGCGGGTCCGCGGCCATGAGGCAGCGCAGGCCGCGCACCCACCAGTAGAGCAGCACGGGGAAGGCGACCAGGTGCGCCCGCACGCGGTGCCGGTAGCGGCCGTCGAGATGGGTGAACAGGTCGTACGCGACGGCGCGGTGCTCGACCTCCTCCGCTCCGTGCCAGCGGTAGAGGTCGAGGACGGCCTCGGCCTTCTCGTGCTTGTCGAGGGCGTCCAGCGCGTGCGCGCCCAGGATCCAGTCGCCGAGGAAGGACGTGACGTGCTCGATGGCGGCGATGATCGCGACCCGCTCGACGAGCCAGCCGTGCGCGGCCCTGCCGGTCAGTCCGCGGTCGCCGAGCATCTCCTGGAAGAACCAGCGCAGTTGGGCGATGAAACCGTCGGTGTCCAGGCCGGCCGCGTTGAAGTGCTCCATCAGCGACTGGTGGGCCTGCGAGTGCATGGCCTCCTGGCCGATGAAGCCGATGACGTCCTCGCGCAGCCGGTCGTCCCTGATCATGGGGACGGCCTGCTGGAAGACGGTGAGGAACCAGTCCTCGCCCTCGGGGAGCAGGATGTTGAGCACGTTGGCGAAGTGGGTGAGGAAGGCGTCGTCGTCCAGGTAGCGGACGGGCAGACCGGCCCAGTCCCACTGCACGTCACGCGGCTTGAGGACGAGGTGCTCGGGCTCGGTGGTCATGCCGCGGTCCTTTCCTTCTCGGCGCGGTCGATGAGCCGCGCGGCGTGCTCGGCGACGAGGTCCGGGCGGTGGGACGGCAGCCAGTGGCCGCCTTCCACGTGGTGGATCTCGGCGCCGGGCGCCCAGTCGGTGATCTCGGTCTGCCAGGGCGGCAGGACGAACACGTCCTTGGACGGGGCCAGCACGACCGCCGGGAGCGCGGCGTGCCGGACGCGAGGGCGGAGCATGCGGGGCAGCACGTTGGCGCGGTAGAGCCTGAGCCCGGCGCGGTTGCGGGCGGCGAGCCCGGGGCCGTAGCCCGCCGGGGCCTCGCCGGTCTCCAGGCGGCGCAGGGTCTTGACCACGCCGTCCAGGAAGCCGCTGCGGCAGGCGAGTTCGGCGACCCCGGCGAGGTGGAAGAAGCCCACGTACTGCGAGGCCAGCGACTGCTTGGCGAGCTTCAGCAGCCGGGCCGGGGCCGGACGGCGCAGCTGGGCGCGGTACCAGCGGCCGGTGTGGTCCAGGTCGGGGCCGGAGATCGAGGTGATCGAGGCGTAGCGGTGGGCGAGTTCCGGGGTGCTGACGGTATGCCAGCTCTGCACCGAGCCCCAGTCGTGGGTGACCAGGTGGACCGGCGCGTGCGGGCTGACCGCGTCGGCGACGGCGGTCGTGTCGGCGGCGAGCTGCGGCAGCCGGTAGGCGCGGGTGCGGCGCGGCACCCCGGAGGCGCCGGAGCCGCGCACGTCGTACGTCACGACGTGGAAGCCGCGGCCGGCGAGGCGGGCGGCGACGCCGTCCCACACGCCGTGGTCGTCGGGGAAGCCGTGCACGCACAGGACCGTGGGCCCGGCCGGGTCCCCCTGCTCGTACACCGCCAGCCGCACCCCGTCGGAGGCCGTGACCCAGCGCTGCGCCATGCTCGCCGCCCTTCGCCTTCGCGTCGTCGCGTTGTCACTTCGTCGTTCCGTCCCCGTTCCCGGCGGTCACGATGGCAGCTTGTTGACGCCGTGTCTAGCAGTGGGACGGTATAGCTTTGCTGCCGTGACCGGTGGGAACGCGATACTGCAGCGACGGCTCGGCGTCTTCGACGCCACCGTCATCGGACTCGGCTCGATGATCGGCGCGGGGGTCTTCGCGGCCTTCGCCCCGGCCGCCCGCGCGGCGGGGTCCGGGCTGCTCGTCGGGCTCGCGGCGGCCGCCGTCGTCGCCTACTGCAACGCGATGTCCTCGGCCCGGCTCGCCGCGCTCCACCCCGCCTCGGGCGGGACGTACGTCTACGGGCGCGAGCGGCTCGGACCCTTCTGGGGCTACCTGGCCGGCTGGTCCTTCGTCGTCGGCAAGACGGCCTCCTGCGGGGCGATGGCGCTGACGATCGGCACCTACGTCTGGCCCGAGCAGCAGCGCGCGATCGGCGTCGCGGCGGTCGTGGCGCTCACCGCCGTCAACTACGCCGGCGTCCAGAAGGCGGCATGGCTCACCCGCGGCATCGTCGCGGTCGTGCTCGCCGTGCTCGCGGCCTTCGTGGTCGCCGCGTTCACCGGCGGCGAGGCCGACGCCGCCCGGCTGGACATCGGGGCCGACGCGACCGTGGGCGGGGTGCTGCAGGCGGCGGGCCTGCTGTTCTTCGCCTTCGCCGGGTACGCCAGGATCGCCACGCTCGGCGAGGAGGTCAGGGACCCGGCACGCACGATCCCCCGGGCGATCCCGCTCGCCCTCGGCATCACGCTGGCCGTGTACGCCGCCGTCGCGGTCGCCCTGCTGGCGGTGCTGGGCCCGCAGGGGCTCGCCCGCTCGGCGGCGCCCCTGGCCGACGCGGCGGGCGGCCTCGCCCCGGTGATGCGGGTGGGCGCCGCCGTCGCCGCGACCGGCTCGCTGCTCGCGCTCATCCTCGGGGTCTCCCGGACGACCCTGGCCATGGCCCGCGACGGGCACCTGCCGCGGACGCTGGCCGCGGTGCACCCGCGGTTCGGGGTCCCGCACCACGCCGAACTCGCCGTCGGCGCCGTCGTCGCCGTCCTGGCGGCCACGGCCGACCTGCGCGGTGCGATCGGCTTCTCCTCCTTCGGCGTCCTCGCGTACTACGCCGTCGCCAACGCCTCGGCCTGGACCCTGGGCCCCGGTGCCCGGCGCGCCGTGCCCGCCCTCGGCCTCCTCGGCTGCCTCGTCCTCGCCTTCGCCCTGCCCTGGACCTCCGTCGCCGCGGGCGCGGCCGTCCTCGCCGCCGGGGCGGCCCTCTACGGCGTCCGTGCCGCGCGCGCCGGATCGGACGCCTGAGCCGGCGGCACCCGCCCCGCCGTCCGGGTGGTCGACGTACCGGCGCGCCGCCGGCGCCCCGCCCTATCCTGGGCCCCATGGAATCGGCGGAACCCGACTGGAACGCCCAGTTGACGGACCAACTGGACTGGCACTGGCGGAACCAGCTGCGCCCACGGCTGGAGGGCCTGACCGACGACGAGTACTTCTGGGAGCCCGTGCCCGGCTGCTGGAGCGTCCGGCCGCACGGCAGCGGCAGGGCCCCCATCGAGGCCGGGACCGGGGACTTCAGGCTGGACTTCGCGTGGCCGCCGCAGGAGCCCGGCCCCGTGACGACGATCGCGTGGCGCCTGGGCCACATCATCACGGGTGTGCTGGGCCTGCGCGTCGCCTCGCACTTCGGCGGGCCGCCGGTGGACTTCGCCGGCCGGGACTTCGCGTTCGCGGGCACCGCCGACGGCGCACTCGCGCAACTGGACGCGACGTACGCGGCATGGCGCGACGGCGTCCGCGGCCTCGGCGCCGAGGGCCTGGCACGGCCGTGCGGGCCGGAGGAGGGGCCGTTCGCGAAGGAGCCGCTGGCGGCGCTCGTCCTGCACATCAACCGCGAGGTCATCCACCACGGGGCCGAGATCGCGCTGCTGCGGGACCTGTACCGCGATCGTCAAGGCGGCCCGGGCGAGGGGACGTTGCCCGACTGAGACCCTTCCGCAACGGCCCCGATGCCACCCGTCCGGCACCCCGTGCGTCACAGTCGCAGAAGGCGCAGGGGGCGCCCCGGGGGAAGCGGGTGACGGTGATGCGGCGGATCACGGCGACGGTGCTGGCGGCGGTCGCCGCCGGGGCGGTGCTGACGGGTTGCAGCGCGAGCGGCGACCGGGGGCACACCGGCGACGCGCGGCCCGGACCGGTACGGGGCGCGGACGCCCCCGAGGGCACCGAGTGGAACGGCGGGGACACCGACGCGCGGGACCAGGGCCTGCGGCGGGCGCCGGACGCCGCACAGCTGTCGACGTTCGCGCT
This sequence comes from Streptomyces sp. NPDC001070, assembly GCF_053598835.1. NCBI lineage: Bacteria > Bacillati > Actinomycetota > Actinomycetes > Kitasatosporales > Streptomycetaceae > Streptomyces > Streptomyces sp. NPDC001070. The sequence goes on along the minus strand of NZ_JBSFLB010000003.1, from coordinate 145,908 downwards.
GGACGTGGACACCGCGTCGTACGGATACGCCAAGCGGCGGCTCGGCCAGGGCTCGCTGCCCGACCCGTCGGACGTGCGCTACGAGGAGTTCGTCAACAGCTTCCGCCAGGACTACCCCGCCCCCAGGGGCGACGGCTTCTCCGTCACCGCGGACGGCGCGCGCATCGGCGACGAGGAGGGCTGGACCCTGCTGCGGGTCGGCCTCGCCACGCGCGCCGCGGACGAGCTGGCGCGGCCGCCGGCCGTCCTCACCTTCGTCGTGGACGTCTCCGGCTCCATGGGCGATCCGGGCCGCCTCGACCTGGTGCAGAAGGCGCTCGGCGCGGCCGTCGGCGAACTGCGCGACGACGACTCCCTCGCCGTCGTGACCTTCAGCGACCACGCGCGGGTCGTCCTGCCCGCCACCCGGCTCGGCGCCGAGGGCGCCCGGCGGCACGCCCGTTCCGTCATCGGCCGGCTCGCGCCCGAGGCCTCGACCAACCTGGAGGCGGGCCTGCGCACCGGCTACGACGTGGCTCTGGAGAGCGCCCGCCGCGGGGCCACCAACCGGGTCGTGCTGCTGTCCGACGCCCTCGCCAACACCGGGGAGACCGAGCCCGACGCCCTCCTGGAGCGCATCGACCGGGCCCGCGCCCGGCACGGCATCGCGCTGTTCGGGGTCGGTGTCGGCAGCGAGTACGGCGACCGGCTGATGGAAGCGCTGGTCGACAAGGGCGACGGCCACACCTCGTACGTCTCGACGCCGGCCGAGGCCCGCGCCCTGTTCGTGGAGCAACTGCCCGTCAACATCGGCCTCCGCGCCCGCGACGCCAAGGCCCAGGTCGCCTTCGACCCGCGGACCGTCGACCGCTACCGCCTGATCGGCTTCGAGAACCGCGCCGTCGCCGACGAGGACTTCCGCGACGACCGGGTCGACGGCGGCGAGGTCGGCCCCGGCCACACCGTCACCGCGCTCTACGCCGTACGGCTGAAGCAGGGCGCCCGGGGCCACGTCGCCACCGCGACCGTGCGCTGGCTCGACCCGGCGGACCGCTCCCCGCACGAGGCCTCCACCGGCATCGAGGCGGACCGGCTCGCCGGCCGGCTGTGGGACTCCGGCACCTCGCCGAGGCTGCGGGTGGACGCGGTCGCCGCCTACTTCGCCGACGCGCTGCGCACCTACGACACCGGCGACGAGCAGCTGCCCGGCGCGCCCGGCCTGGCCGAGCTCGGCGACCGCGCGCACGCGCTGGCCGAGGTCACCGAGGACCCCGCGGTGCGCGACCTGGCGGAAGCCGTGGACAGCGCGTACACGCTGCGCGCGGGCTGATGGAGTATCAGTGGAGCCATGGCAGAAGAAAAAGAACCCGAGCCCGAGCTCGACTCCCGCTACAGCAGCGCCGACGCCGCCCCCACGACCTGGCACGACGCCCGCGGGCAGCTGGCCGGAGCCGAGATCTACTGGCTGACCACCGTCCGTCCCGACGGCCGCCCGCACGTCACCCCGCTCATCGGGGTCTGGCTGGACGACGCCCTGCACTTCTGCACCGGCGCCGACGAACGCAAGGCGAAGAACCTCGCCCACAACCGCCGGGTGGTCCTCACCACCGGCAACAACGCGCTGGGCGAGGGCCTCGACGTGGTGCTGGAGGGCCAGGCGGCGCGTGTGCGCAGCGACAACCAGCTGCGCCGCATCGCCGCGGCGTACGAGGCGAAGTACGGGTCCGCGTGGCACTTCGACGTGGGCGACCAGGTCTTCGTCGGCGACGGCCACGAGGCGCTGGTCTACGAGGTGGAGCCCACCACGGCCTTCGCGTACGCCCGGGGCACCACCTACAGCCAGACCAGGTGGCTGTTCTAGGGTCCGCCGCCGCGTTCCGGCCGCCCGAAGGGCGGGCGGGCGGGAAGGTGACGGCGGACCCCGGCACCCGCCCGGCGCCCGTCCACGGGCTGCGGACGACGCTCCCTCAGCCGCGAGGCCCCGACGGCGGACCCCCGCTCCGCCCCCGTCCGGAGCCGCCCGGGCGGTGGAAGGCCGCCCGGTCCGCGGCGGCCGTGCCGTGCTCCCAGCCCTCGCGGTCACGGCCCTTCAGCCGCTGGGTCCTGGTCTCCGGGAACATCTCGTCGGCGGCCCGCCCGACGGCGACCTCGCGGGCCGCGAGCACGGGAAGCACCTCCGTGCCCCCGGCGTCCTCCGCGGCCTCCTCCGTCGCGTCGCGGGCGGCGGCCGCCAGGCGTTCCCCGATCCGGCCGGCGTACGCGATGAGGAAGGACTCACGGAAGTCCCGGGACAGGTTCCCGCCCTTCGCGCCCTTCCCGGCCCTCGCGCCCCTCCGCCCCTGCTTCACGGCGGGCCCCGGGCCGCCGGCCCGCAGGATCGCCGCCTCGGCCTGCACCAGCAGCGAGGTGTACAGCACCTCCACCGCCTCCAGGTCGGCCTCCCAGCCGACCACCGTCGAGAAGCCGAACTCCGCCGACCACACGGCACGGCAGCGGTTCGCCGCCGCGACCGCGTCCAGCAGCAGTGCCTTCGGCGCCTCGTACGGCCGGTCCACGCCGATCCGCCGCGCGCCGGGACCCCCGCCGCCCGGCGCGGCGCCCGCCACCAGTGCCTCGTCGACGCTGTGCCGCGCCATCAGGTGCTGGGCCTTAGCGCTCAGCGCCTCCGCCTCCTCCGGGAAGGACGTGGACTCCGCCTTCGCCAGCAGCGCCCTGATGCGCTTCAGCATCGGATGCCCCGTCCCGCCCGGCGAGGGCGGGGACTCGGGCGTGGTCAGCGGGGCGATCCGGGGCAGCCGCCCCAGCAGGCGGACGAGTTCCAGCACGGCCGTCGCCACGGCGAAGCGGTCCAGCCGCTCGGCCGCGCCGTACGCCGACAGGAAGTCCCCGGTCCCCCCGTCCCGGTCCCCGCCCTGCTCCGCCGCAAGCCGCCCGGCCAGCCGCACGTGCTCCGGCCGCAGCTCCCGGCGGGCCATCCGCAGCAGGTCCGCGTCCTCCCAGCCGCGCGCCCGGCACCCCCGCAGCAGCCCGCCCGCCGCAGCCACCACCGCCCGGCCGACCTCCTCCCACCCGGCCTCCGCGGCCCCCATGGCCGAGGCCCCGGCGTCCAGCGCCGCCTCCACGTCCCCCTCCGCCGCCCCGAGGACACCGGCGAACGCCGCCTCGACCACCGTCATCGCATCTCGCACGCGGTTCAGGATCGCATCGCCACTCGCGCACGGAGCACGGTGCCCCGCCGGCCCTCGTCACGGTGCCCCGCGCCGGGCGGGCCGTCCCTCGTGGCGGCCGCCCGGGGCCTCAGCCGGCCGCGCCGCCCCGCTCCACCAGGACCGGCCACAGCCGCCGCGCCAACGCCGGGTCGGTGCGGGCCATTTCGCGGCCCAGGGCGGTGGCCGCCGCGGCGAGGGCGCGGCGCAGCTCCGCCGGGTCCGGTGAGCGCACCAGCGTGGCGTGCAGCGGGGCGGTCACCTCCTCCGGCAGCAGGTGGGCACCCTTCGCGTACGCCGCGGGGTGCCCCAGGCGCAGGCAGGCGAGGGCGATGACCTGGGTGCGCACCGCGCCGATCCAGTGCTCGGCCTGCCACAGCCGACCCCGGTCGATGCTCGCCGCGGCGTGCAGCACGTGGTGCCAGCCGAGACCCGCGGGCGTCCCCGGATCCGCCCGTACGGCCTCCGGCACGGGACCCGCGGCGCCGAACACGGTCCGCCACTGGGGCCCCCGGGGCCCGAACTCCTCCTCCGGCGTGAACGCGACATCCGCCTCCAGCGCCCCCGGCAGCAGGAACACCCGGTAGACGGTCTCCCCCGCCGGAAGGTCCCAGTGGTGCAGCGCCCCGAACTCCGCCCCGTACAGCCACGCCGTCCAGCGCCGCAGGGCCGCGCCCACCCCGCCCCGCACCCCGAGGACCAGATCGATGTCGGACCACCGGTCGCCGCCGTCCGCGACCGCGAGCGAACCGGTGACCGCGGCTCCCGTGACGTCCGGGTCGTCCGCGGCGAGACCGAGCAGCCGGGCCCGCACTCGGCCGCGTTCCTCGGGCGTGAACATCCCCTCACCGTAGCGAAGCGGCCGGAGCGCGTGCGGGCCGGTCATCCGCAGGTCGCCCGCCGGTCGTCCGGCGGACACCCGGCGATGGGACCGTGCGGGCGTGACTCGCACGATGGCTCTCGGACTGGCCGGCACCACCGCGCTGGCGGTCGGCGGCAGGGCCGCGGGGGCGCTGCCCGTACGGGACGGAATCGCGCTCCCGCGGGGGGAGGCGGCGGCCGGGCTGCTGGTGGCGTACTTCGGCCTCGGACTGCTGATCGCGGCGTGGTGGCAGCTCGGACGGGTGGTGCGCGGGCCCCGGCCGCCCTCGATACGCGCCCTGCTGACGACCTTCGCCGCGTGGGCGGCGCCGCTGCTGCTGGCCCCGCCGCTGTTCAGCAGGGACGTCTACAGCTATCTGGCGCAGGGCGCGATGGTCAACGCGGGCATCGACGCCTACACGCACGGGCCGAGCGTGCTCGGCGGCACGGCCGCGGCCGAGGTGCCGGCGATCTGGCAGAACACCCCGGCACCGTACGGGCCGGCGTTCCTGGCGCTGGCACGGTTCGGGGCGCACGCGGGGGTGACCGGGATGCGGGCGCTGGCACTGCTGGGCGTGGCCCTGCTGGCCACGCTGCTGCCCCGGCTCGCCCGGCGGTGCGGCGCGGACCCCGCCGCGGCCGTGTGGCTGGGGGCGCTCAACCCGCTGGTGCTGCTGCACCTGGTGGCGGGGGCGCACAACGACGCGGTGATGCTCGGCCTGCTCGGCGCGGGCCTGGGGGCGGCACTCGCCCGGCGCCCGGTCGTGGCCGCCGCGCTGGTCACCCTGGCCGCCCTCGTCAAGGCACCGGCGGCGCTCGGACTGCTGGTCGTGGCCAGCCTGTGGGCGGAACACCTGGAGGGCCGCCGGCGCCTCGCGCGCGCCGGGGCGGCCACGGCGGCGGTCGCCGGGGCGGCCACCGTGGCGGTCACCGCCGTCACGGGCGTCGGCTACGGCTGGATCGGCGCGCTGACCACACCGGCCTCCGCCTCCAACTGGTCGCTGGTCAACGTCCTGGGCCGGTTCATCGGCACCCCGGACGTCTGGCGGCTGCTCGGCATGGCCGCGGCCGCGCTCGTCATCGCCGCCGTCTGGCTGTTCCGCGAACGGATCGGGCCGGTGTACGCCCTCGGGATCAGCCTGCTCGCGGTGGCACTGCTGGGCCCGGCGATACGCCCCTGGTACCTGCTGTGGGGGTTCGTGCCGCTCGCCGTGGCCGCCCCGGACGGCCGGGTGCGCAGGCTCGCCGCGCTCGCCAGTGCCGCGCTGGCGCTCGCGGTGCTGCCCAGCGGATTCGCCGCGACACCCCGTCAGATCGCCCTCGCGGCGACGGGTGCGGCCCTGGCCCTGCTGCCGCTCGCCGCGATGCGCCTGGTGCGGCTCGTACGGCCCGCGCTCGCCTCATGAGACGGACCGTGACGGCGGCCGCCGCCGTGGCCGCGACCGCGCTGTTCCTGGCCACCGTGCCCCTGCACCGGCACTGGTTCGACGTCGGCGTGTACTGGGGCGCCGTCAACTCCTGGGTGCACGGCGGCGTGGGCGTCTACGACTACCTGAAGCCCGGCACCCGGTACGGCTTCACCTATCCCCCGTTCGCCGCGCTGTGCATGCTGCCGATGGCCCTGGTGAGCTGGCCCGCGGCCGTCGTCATCGCGGCCGCGCTCAACATCTGCGCCGCGGCGGCGGTCCTGTGGTGGACGGTGTGGCCGATCGTGCGCCGCGAGGGCTGGCACCCCTGGTACACCATGGTGCTGGCCGTGTGCCTGATGGCGCTCCTGGAGCCGGTCCACGACACCTTCACCTTCGGGCAGGTCAACCTGGTCCTGCTCGCGCTGGTACTCGCCGACGCGGAACTGCTCCGGCGCGGCGGCCGGTGGGCGGGCTGCGCGATCGGCCTCGCCGCCGCCGTGAAGCTGACACCCGCGCTGTTCATCGGGTGGCTGCTGTTCTCCGGGCACCGCCGCGCCGGGATCACCGCGGCCACCACGGCCGCCGGGGCGACCCTGCTGGCGGCGCTGGTCGCGCCCGGGGCGTCACGCGACTTCTGGACGCGGGCGATGTGGGACACCGACCGGGTCGGCTCCCTCTCGTACGCCTCGAACCAGTCGCTGCGCGGCACCTTCGCCCGACTCGACGCACCCACGGGGGCGTGGGCGGTGGCGGTGGTCGCGGTGCTCGCGGTGTGGGCGTACAAGGTGCGGCGGGCCGACGTCGTGACGGGGGTCGCGCTGACCGGGGTGACGGCCTGTCTGGTCAGCCCGGTCACCTGGGTGCACCACCTGGTGTGGCTGATCCCGGCGCTCGCGGCGCTGGCCGGCGAGGCGCTGCTGGTGCGGACCAGGGGTCTCGCGATGGCCGCGGTCGGCAGCTACGTCCTGCTCTGCAGCAGCGTCGTGTGGCTGTGGCGGGGTGCTCCGGGCACCGGCGGCGCGGGGGCGTTCGTGGGCGGCAGCGCCTACGTGTGGATCGGACTGGGACTGCTCGTCGCACCCCGGCACGGATGGCGTACCAAGGCGCGCCCGGGCCCGATCCCGGCTGACAGGGTGGAACAGAGGGCCGGCTGACGGCCCGCCGGCCGACCCGTCCGCCGACCTGGAGGAGATCGACGCATGCGTGTGTCCCTGCGCCGGACCTTCGCCGCGGTGCTGATGACCGCCGTCCCCGCGCTGGCCGCCCTCCCCGCGCCGAACCCGGCGCACGCGCACACCCCCGTCGCCCTCGCACCGCTGCTCGGCGCGGGGGCGCCGAACGCCATCCCCGGCCACTACATCGTCACCCTCGCGCCGAAAAGCGACCCCGCCTCCGTCGCGAGCGCGGCCGGAGTCACCCCGGCCCACGTGTACGACAGCGTCGTGCGGGGCTTCGCCGCCCCGCTCACCGGACCCCAACTGGCCCGGGTGCGCGCCCTGCCGTCCGTGCGCGGCGTCGAGCAGGACACCACCGTCACGCTGCCCGCGGAGGACCGGGTCCCGGTGACGACCAGCCGGAGCCTGCCCTCCGGTGCGCCCCCGGCCGACGGCACCGGCAGGTTCTGGGGCCTGGAGCGGGTGAACAACCGGGCGCCGGCGACGCACGGCTTCACCGTCAAGGCGACCGGCGCCAAGGTCACCGCGTACATCATCGACAGCGGGATCGACTTCGCCCACCCGGAGTTCGGCGGCCGCGCCAGGCCGGGCATCGACGAGATGGACGACGACCGCAACGGCGCCGACTGCGCGGGGCACGGCACGCACGTCGCCGGCACGGTCGGCGGCGAGCACACCGGGATCGCCCGGGCGGTCTCGCTGGTCGCCGTACGCGTGCTGAACTGCGAGGCGCGCGGCCCGAACTCCGGCATCATCGCCGGGATCAACTGGGTCGCCCGGCACGCGGTGAAGCCCGCCGTGGCCAACATCTCGCTGGGCGGGCTCTACTCGCCGACGATGAACGAGGCCCTGGACGCGCTGGCCCGGGCCGGGGTCTTCCCGGTCGTCGCGGCCGGCAACGACGACGTCAGCTCCTGCGTCATCTCCCCGGCCAGCGCGACGGAGGCCTTCACCGTCGCCGCCACCGACCGGGCCGACCACCGGGCGCCGTTCAGCAACTTCGGCAGCTGCGTCAACCTGAACGCGCCCGGCGTCGACATCGCCTCCGCGTACCCCGACGGGCTCTACGCGATCATGAGCGGCACCTCGATGGCGGCCCCGCACGTGACCGGTATCGCCGCGCTCTACAAGGACACCTACGGGGACGCCGACTTCACGGTGCTCAAGAAGTGGCTCGTCGACCACGCCACCCGGACCCCGGTGACCGCGCCGTGGGGAACCCCGCAACTGGTCGCCTTCACCGGGGACCTCTGAGCGGGCCGGGCCGGCGGGCGGCCCTTGGCGGGGCTGCCGGGCCGGCGGGCCTCAGGTGAGCTCGCGCGCGAAGTGCAGCCCCGTGATCGCCATACGGCGTGCGTGGCAGAAGCGGTGCGCCCCGTGGTTGGCCACGCCCGCGTCCAGTTCGAGCCGCTGGCACCCCGCCGCGCGGCCCCTGGCCTCCACCTCCGCCAGCAGCCGCGTGCCGACCCCCGCGCCACGCGCCTCCGGCGCCGTGACCAGGTCGTCGACGAGCATCAGCCGTCCCCTGCTGGAGGTCAGCACACGGTGCGTGGCGACCCCCAGGTAGCGGTCCCGCTCGTCCAGCGCCGCGGTGAAGACCACGCCCTGCCCGTGCGCCTCGGCGGCGAAGGCCGCGAAACCGTCGGCGGTGAGGGCAGGCCTCAACATCCTTATCAAAGGCCCGACTTCAGCGGTCATAGCCGGTTCACCGGGCTTCACGTCCACGAACGTCAGTTCCATGGCGCGATCCTAGGAGGCGCCGGCGCCCGCCGGCCGCCGGTACGGATCAAGTGGCCCGCGCGTTCAACCCGGTTGGCGGCACCGGCCTGTTGAGAACGGAGCACGTTAGCCGGTTGAGTCGGCCGGGGCGCGGGAATCCTCAACGCCACAGTGGCGAATGTCCTGGTCTGGTAAGAAACGACCGTGGATCATCGCGTCCCGTGCGATGGTCCCGGGCTCACACGCTGGGAGAGATCGACATGCTGAAGCCCACTTGCTCCTGCGACAAGCACCCGGCCGCCGGTGAGCCTCCGCCCGGCACGGCACCCGGCCCCCAGTCCGCCGACGGCCCCACCGCCGACTTTCCGGCGGCCGCCGGCACGGACGACGCCTTCGCACCCGGACGCGCCGGCGCCCTCGCGGCATCCCGCTGACGGGAACGCGACGAGGGCGCGAGGACATCAGGGCGCGGCTGCGCGGGGCGGGCGTCAGCCCTTCAGCTGCCGCCACCACCAGGAGATCGCCGGGAGGTCGACCGGGGCGTCGCTGCCTGGCAGCGGCGCCGCCGCCCAGGTGGTCGGCAGGTAGGCCGGGTCCTCGGGGTTGAGATAGCGCTCACAGGTGGTTCCCCATTCGAGGTTCGCCCGTATCCAGTGGCCGAGCGAGGTCACGTACCGCCGCAGCTCGGACGAGGCGGTACCGCTCACCTGCTCGCTCAGCGTCCGGAAGAGGACCATGACCTGGTCGCGCAGGAACATCGCCTCGGAGACCATGCCGGGGACGGGCTTGCCCGTGGCGTGCGCGAGGACGTCGAGCAGGTTCTGGTCGTCACCGTCGCGCAGGTGCTCCTTGCGGTAGGACAGGATGTCGTTGTCCCAGCCGGCCAGCAGGCAGGTCGCCTCCGTCAGCGCGCGGACGTCGGGGCGCTCCAGCTCGGCCGGAGGCAGTTCGTAGCCCTCCGCGATATCGAGCATCATGACGCTGACCTTCATCGCGCCGTTGTGGATGCGCAGCAGGGCATACGTGTCGAGGTCGGGCGTGACCCGCTCGACGCGGTTGGCGGCCTCCCACACCTGGCTGAAGAAGTACATGCGCATGGCATCGGTCCAGCGGCCTATCTGGACGGGCGTCGCCACCCGACCCAGGCGCAGCCGCAGGTCCAGGAAGGCCGCCTCGAAGGAGTGGTAGGGGCTGTCCGGCGACAGCGGAGGTTCGGGGGCCTCCAGGATGCGCAGCAGCCGGATCAGCACCCGGCTCAGCTCACCGGGATCGCGTCCGAGCCGACCCTCGTCGCAGTGCGCGTCATCGAAGGCGAACAGCCACATGCCGATGTCGGACGATATCTGCGTCGCCTCCCGGCTCCCGAAGGGCGAGGTGAGGGCGGCGAGCCGGCCCGCACCGACGTGCTCCAGGCGCTCGCGCTGGGACTCGTCCTCGTAGAGACCGAACCGACGGAGCCACTCGTTGGTGGTCCGGTCGAACAGGTCCGCCAAGGGGTGTCTGGCGGGTGCGATCGGACAGTAGAAGGGAGCCAGTTGGAGAGCGGGCACAGTGGTCACGGACATGCTCCTTCGAGCTTGGGGGAGGGCAGGCCGGCCCCGGCCACCTTCCACACAGCCTTGCCATGGACGCGCCAAATCACAGAAGGCGGCACCCGGGCAGGCCGCGGACGAGCACCGGACGGGCGTCGAGGGGATACCGCAGCAGAACGACGGGCCCACGCTCCACCGGCGATCACCTCTCAGCTGTCAGCTGTCACAACCGTTCCACCTGCGACACTCCGCACGGGTGGCGGAAATCGAACACAAGTGGATCATTCAACTGACAATTACTCCGGCATATGGCGAAGCAGTCAAGAGACCAAAACGCGTCATCAGATCGACAGTTGACGCACATTCCGGTTGCGTTCATGAGCAAGGTGTGTGCGCCCGATGCTCGACCTGGGCCGAACCAGCCACGATGGCCATACGGCATGGAGGGCGCACGAACGGGCGCACGGGCGCATTCGCCCGTGCGCCCGTCATGAACCGGTCACACAGTGAGACACGGTACGACTGTTACCGCCCCCGCAGTCGCGCGGCGAGCACGCGCCACCAGGAACGGCGCGGCGGGGGAACCGCGGCCGCGGGCCACGGGGCGGTGTTCTCCGGCAGGGCTGCGGGGGGCAACTCGGCGCCGACCGTGGGCGTGTCGTGCGAGGGCCGCGGGCGCGGCGGTGTCTGCGGGATCCGGGGCTCCTCATGCGCCTGTCCTTCCCCCGGCACGGCCTCCTGGCCGCCGAGGGGCTTGGCCGGGCTGAACTCCGCGGGCAGCGCGACCAGGTGGCGCGTCATCCACGCGGAACTCGACTCCAGCTCCTCCTCCGGCACGGCCAGCCGCAGGTCGGGCAGCCGCATCAGCAGCGTGTCGATGCCCGTGTCCACGATGGCGCGGGCGATGTCCCGCCCGGGGCACTCGTGCGGACCGCTGCTGAAGGAGAGGTGCGAACGGTTTCCGAACACCGGCGTGCTCAGGTCCGGGCGGACGCGCGGGTCGACGTTCCCCGCCGCGATGCCCAGCATGATCATGTCGCCTTCCTTGATCTTCTGCCCGCCCAGCTCGGTGTCCCCGGCCGCCCAGCGACCGGGGAAGGCCGCCATCGGCGGCTCGTCCCACAGCACCTGCTCCAGGGCGTCGGGCAGCGTCATGTGCCCACCCGACAGATGCGCCCGGAAACGGGGGTCGGTCAGCACCATCTTGAGCGCGCTCGTGATGAAGTTGACCGTGGGCTCGTTCGCGGCCACGAGGAGCAGCCGCAGGTGCTCCGCGATCTCGTCGTCGGTGAGCTCGGCGTCGTCGCGCACTAGCCACGAGGTGAGGTCACCGCCGGGGTCCGCGCGCTTGCGCTGCACGAGCTGCCGGCAGGTCGCCAGGACGTAGTCGTTGCTGGCGAGGGCGGTCTCGGTGCCCCGCATCAGGTCACGGGCCGCCTCCACCAGCTTCGGCCCGTACTCCTCGGGCATGCCCAGCAGCTGGGTCATGACGAGCACCGGCAGCTGCTCGGCGAACTGGGTCACCAGCTCGGCCTCGCCGGCCTGGCAGAACTCGTCGACCAACTGGTTGGAGAAGCGGATGATGTGCTGGCGGATTCCCCGGCGGTTGAGGCGGCCCATGCTGGTGGTGACCGCTCCGCGCAGCCGCTCGTGCTCCGCACCGTCGGCGAAGACGCACAGCGGCTGCCAGGCGACCATCGGCAGCAGCGGCGAGTCCATGGCGACGTTGCCCTCGCGGAAGTGCCGCCAGATGCGGGAGTCCCGGGCGAACCGCGAGGGGTTCCGCATGGCCTCGAGGTTCTCGTGGTGCCCCAGGACGATCCAGGCGTTCAGGTCACCGTGGACAAGGACGGGGGCCACCGCTCCGTGCTCGGCGCGCAGCTTCTCGTACAGGGCCATGGGGTCGGCCTCGGCCTCGGGGCCGTAGAGCCGCCGCAGGCCGCCCGGGCCGAGGCCGTGGGCGGGGCATTCGGGGGGTGGGGTGGTCACAGGACGCTCCTGATCACGGGCGGGGGAGGGATCACAGGGCCGATGCGGCGGCGAGGGACTGGAGATGGCGCATGAGCGTCATCAGCACGTCACGGACGGAACTGCGGGACCGGGCGTCGCACTCCACCAGGGGAACGTGATCCGGCAGGTCCAGGGCGGACCGCAGCTCGTCGAGCGGGTATGTCGGCGACTCCGGGAAGGAGTTGACGGCGACGACGAACGGGGTGCCGCGCTCCTCCAGCCGCCCTATCACGTCGAAGCTGACCTCCAGGCGCCGCGTGTCGACCAGCACCACCGCGCCCAGCGCGCCCTCGAAGAGGCCGTTCCACAGGAACCAGAAGCGCTGCTGGCCCGGTGTCCCGAAGAGATAGAGGACCAGCTGGTCGTTGATGCTGATGCGGCCGAAGTCCATGGCCACCGTGGTGGCGGTCTTGCGTTCCACCCCGACGATGTCGTCCACGCCGACCCCGGCCTGGGTCATCGTCTCCTCGGTGGAGAGCGGCCGGATCTCACTGACCGATCCGACCAGGGTCGTCTTGCCGACCCCGAAACCCCCGACAATAACTATCTTGACCGCGGCGGCTGCCGATTCCGGCAGAGCGTCCTCGCTCCGCGGCCCCCTGACGCCGATCGCGTCAGAGCCTTTCAAGTCCATGCATCACCGCCTCAATCAGTGCAGCGTCGGGAAGAAGTGCGGGCGGGACCGGTGGTCGTGCCTCCACCCGCTTGTCGGCCAGCAGATCCGCGAGAAGTACGGTCACCACGCTGACCGGGAGGTTCAGGTACGCGGATATCTCGGCGACGGACAGGGGAGAGGTGCACAGCCGCAGGATCGCGGCTCGTTCGGGCGCCATGCCCGGGGGTGGCCCCGAGCGGGCCCGCACCAGGGTGACCAGGTCGATGGCGGCCTCGTCCGAGGTTCCGCTGCGACCTCCCGTCACCACGTAGAGCCGCTCGGGGTTGCCGTTGTCCCACTCCTCCGCAGGTCCGTCACTCATACGGCCTGCCCGTCCCGGCGCGGAGGACTGGTGAGGTGTGCGCCGATCCGCGCGACCAGGTCCCGCATCCGATTGCCCATGAGCCCGGCGTCCACGCCCTCGTCGGCGAGGACCGCGAGGTACGCCCCCGCGCCGGCCGCCATCAGGTAGAAGAAGCCGCCGTCCACCTCGATGACGACCAGCCGCATCCGCCCGTCGCCGTGCGGGAACTCACCGGCGATGGCCGCGGCCAGACTCTGCAGGCCCGCGCAGGCGGCGGCCAGACGGTCGGCCGCATCGGTGTCGCCGCCGTACTGGGCCATGCGCAGGCCGTCCGAGGACAGCACCACGACGTGACGGGTCTCCGGAACGCTCGTGGCCAGGTCCTTGAGCATCCAGTCCATGTTGGCCCGCTGCTGAATCACGGCTACTCACCCTTATCTAACGTTTCGTCACTGTTGCTGTCAGAGGAGGCGGCAGTGCTCTCACCGGACACGGCACTGGTGAAGGCGGCCAGCCACATGCCCGGCTGCACGGGCTCCTTGCCCGGCTGCGGGTCCGACGCGGCAGTGATCGAGCCGTCGGCGGGCGCGGCGCCCAGCCGTGCGCCGGGGGCGGGACTCGGAGCCGGATTGCGGCGGCGGCGCTGGGGAAGCCCGTTCATGGTCCGCTCGTGCACGACCGGGACGTCGTCCTCCGCCCAGGAAGGGGTCGCGGGGGGCGAGGGACGGGGACCGGTGACGGCGGCCGGCGCGGGCGCCGGGGCGGGCGCGGGCGCCGTACGGGGGTCGGTCGCCCGCTGGTCCGGCACCACGGGCCGGGGACCCGAGACGGAGCCGATGCCGTGCGCCAGACCGGTGGCGTTGGCCACCGTGGTGATGACGTCCTGGGGGACGATCACCACCGCGCGCACGCCGCCGTACGCGGAGGACCGCAGCGAGACCTGGAAGTTCCAGGTCGCCGCCAGTCGCCCGACGACGGCGAGTCCGAGGCGGGGGGTCTCTCCCAGGTCGCCCAGGTCGAAGCCGGCCTGCGCCTCCGCCAGGGCCCGCTCGGCGCGGGTCCTGGACTCCTCGCTGAGGCCGACGCCGCCGTCCTCGATCTCGATGGCGATGCCGGACTGCACCTCGACGGCGGTCAGATGCACCCTCGTGTGCGGCGGGGAGTAACGGGTGGCGTTGTCCAGGAGTTCGGAGATCGCGTGGATCAGCGGCTCGACGGCGGGTCCGACGACCGCCACCTCCGACACGGAGTGCAGCTCCACGCGGGTGTAGTCGGTGATGCGCGACATGGCGCCGCGCAGCACGCTGAACAGGGGTACGGCCCGGCGCCACTGGCGTCCGGGTCGGGCGCCGCCGAGGACGGCGATGCTGTCCGCGAGCCGGCCGATGAGCGCGGTGCCGTGGTCCAGCTTGAGCAGGTCCCCGAAGACCTCGGGGGTGCGGCCGTGCCGGTCCTCCATCTCCCGCAGGTCACTGGCCTGCTGATGGACGATGGCCTGCACGCGCCGGGCGATGTTGACGAAGGCCCGCTGCGAGGACTCGCGGACGTCCTCCTCCGCGGAGACCGCCTCCAGCACCGAGTGGAGCATCCTCTGGTGCGCGCGCTGGAATCCGGGGGTGAGGCCCTCGGCGTCCTCGTCGATGTCCTTGAGCACGTCGGCGACGAACTCGCCGCGCTGCAGCCGCGCCACCGCCTGCGGCAGCTGCTCCCTGGCGAGCCGCTCGGTCTCCGCCTCCTGGCGGGCGAGCCGGAACTGCAGTTCTTCCTCACGCCGTACGAGCTGCTCGCGCAGCGCGCGGACGGCACTGCCCCTTCGGGCGGTCTCGGCGCCCAGGACGGCCACGGCCACCGTCGCGGTCACGCCGCACCACAGCACCGCCTCCCTGGCGGCCGACGGGACGGTCCATACGGCGACGGCCGTTACCGCCGCGACTACGACGACCGGCAATAACCACGCGGACGTGGCGGTGGGCCGGCGGTCTCCGGGGGACGATCCAGCACGAACCATCAGCATCCTCAGGTGATCGCTAATCGTGGAACGAACACAGCACGAGCAGGCGCAGTTCGGCCTCAGCGACCTGGGCAATCGGCGGGCGGTCGGCCGGGAGCGCCTGACCTGGCGTAATTGCTACAACACGCTGAGCCGCAAGTAGCATAGCCGCTTCCATTCCGTGGCTGATGCCGCCTCACGATGCCCTTGGCACATGCCGGTTGAGGTATCGATATCGGTTTCGCGCCGCTCGCGCAAACCCCTGACGATCGGCCCGGCCGCATCTGTCGGGCGATGAATCGATCATGCCGAATGACCGATATCGACTGTTTGGCCAAGGATGCTCGATCAGGGGCGACGCCGTTTCCCGCGCCCCGGGAGCCTCCCGCGGACGGGCGGGAGCCCGCCGTGCGGACCGCCCCCGCGCCACCCGCGGGCGCCGCTTCCCACGTCAGGCGCACCCCGGCGGACCGCCCGCCGCACCGGCGGTACGGACCGCTCGACCGCCCGGACCGCGGACGCCACAGACACGGCGGCCCAACCGGAGCGACCGGCTCCCCCCGATCGCCCCGGCGGTGCGCCGCGGCCGCCGGCGGCGCGGCCGGGGCGGCCCGACGGCGGCCGTCGCCCCGCCCGCGGCCCACAGGGGCGGCGGGCCCCGAGAGGGCCGGAAAAATTCACTTCACCCTTACGAGTGATGGGTACTTGCGCCCGGCCCGATCGGGGAGCACCGTGACGCGCGCGTGAACCCGGGGCGGCGCGACGACCGCCCGGGAACCGCGGGGCGACGGGGATCGGGGGCCGTGCCGGGGCAGGCGGGCGATCTGCCGGTACCGGCCGGGACGTACGCGGTGAGGCCGGTCCCGTCGGCCAGGACGCGCCCTGGGGGCCGGCTCGGCGACTCCGCACGCGCCCGCCGCCGGCATGGCCGCGGTCGACGAAGGGGGGATCGGCGCCGCGGGCACCGCCGGGGAGGACCCGGACGACGAGTGGCGGCGCATGCCGGAGACGGAGCCTCCCCGGAGTGATCCGCGCGGGCCGGGCGCCGTACGCGGCCGGCGAGGTCGCCGCCCTCGCGCCGGCCCGCCGCCCCGGCGACAGCCACCGTTCACCCGCAGGAGGGCGTCCGGGCCGATCGCGGCGGGCCGCCGGGACGCGCCGCCCACCTCGCCGGGCCGCGGCGGCCGGAGCCGCCTCCGGTACGGCACCCCCGTGACCGGCGGCCCGCCCCGCCCTCGCACCCCGGCCCAACCGGCGCGGGGGAGCCCCCGCGGACGTGAGGTTCTAGCATGAAATACACGTATCAGCGGAAATGGGACGCCCCTGATGGTCACCCCGGAGGGAAGCGCGTCGGCGCCGGCGAAGGCACCGTTCGACCTGGCCTATGCCGCGTCGGTGCTGCTCGACGGCGACGGGACGATCGTCGGCTGGACGAGCGCCGCGGAGCACCTGCTGGGCTACCCGGCCGCCGAGACGCTGCACCGGCCCGCCGCGGAGCTGCTCGCCGCGCCCGATCAGGCGGACAGGGCGGCGGCGGTCGCGTCCGAGTGGCGCGACCAGGAGATCTGGGGCGGCCTGTTGGCCGCCCGGCACCGTGACGGACGGCGGATCGAGCTCGGCCTGCGGGTCTCCACGCTGACCGACGCCGAGGGCCGCGAGCGCTGGCTGGTGTCGGCGATCGACCTGGCCAGGACCCCGTCCTGGGCGGTGAGCAGCGCCATCCTGGAGGGCTTCCTCACCCGGTCCCCGATCGGCATGGCCGTCCTGACCCCGGACCTGCGCTACGTGTGGCTCAACGACACCCTGGAACGCTTCGGCGGCGTACCGCGCGAGCGGCGCCTCGGGATGCGCATGGCGGACTCCCTGCCCGGACTGGACACCGAGGCGCTGGAGAACATCATGCGCGAGGTGCTGCTGACCGGTGAGCCGGTGATCGACCACGAGTACCAGGGCTGGACCCTCGCCGCCCCCTACCGCGAGCGGTCCTACTCCACGTCCTTCTACCGGCTGGAGGACGCCGAGGGCCGGGTCATGGGCGTCTGCTACATGGGGATGGACGTCACCGACCGGTGGCGGGCCCGCGCCCGGCTCGCGCTGCTCAACGAGGCCGGGGCCTGCGTCGGCAGCACCCTGGACGTCACCCGCACCGCCCAGGAACTGGCCGACGTGTCGGTCCCCCGGCTCGCCGACTTCGTCACCGTCGACCTGCTGGAGCCGGTGCTGCGCGGCGACGACCCGCCCTCCGGCGGCGCGCTGCGCGAGGTCCCGCTGCGCCGCACCGGGATGCGGTCGGTGCACGAGGGCACGCCGGAGTCGGTCGTCGCGCTCGGCGAGCGGACCAACGCCGGCAGCACCTCCCCGCACGTGCGCTGCCTGACCTCCGGCCGGTCCTTCCTGCAGCCCGACATCGGCATCGACCAGGCGTCCTGGCTCACCGACGACCCGGCCCGCGCGGCAAAGATCCGCGAGTTCGGGATGCGGTCGGCGATGTGGGTGCCGCTGCGGGCCCGCGGCGCCGTGCTCGGCGTGGCGACCTTCATCCGGCACCGCAGGCCCGGCCCCTTCGAACAGGACGACCTGCTGCTCGCCGAGGAACTGGTGGCCCGCGCCGCGGTGTGCGTGGACAACGCCCGGCGCTGGACCCGCGAGCACGAGGCGGCGCTCACCCTGCAGCGCAGCCTGCTGCCGCACGCCCTGACCGGAGGCACCGCGCTGGAGGTCGCCTCCCGCTACCTGCCCACCGACATCCAGGACGGCGTGGGCGGCGACTGGTTCGACGTCATCCCGCTGTCCGGGGCGCGCATCGCGCTGGTGGTCGGGGACGTGGTCGGGCACGGGCTCACCGCGGCGGCGACGATGGGGCGGCTGCGCACGGCCGTCCACACCCTCGCCGACATGGACCTCCCGCCCGACGAACTGCTGGCGCACCTTGACGACCTGGTCATCCGGCTCACCGAGGAGGAGCGCGCCGACGAATCCGTCGCCATGACCGTCACAGGCGCCACCTGCCTCTACGCCGTCTACGACCCGGTGACCCGCCGGCTGACGATGGCCCGCGCCGGGCATCCGCCGCCGGCGATCGTCGACCCGTCCGGCCGGGTCACCTTCGCCGAACTGCCCGCTGGTCCGCCGCTCGGCCTGGGCTCCATGCCCTTCGAGTCCGCCGAACTCGAGCTGGCCGAGGGCACTGTCGTCGCCCTCTACACCGACGGCCTCGTCGATACCTTCGGCGAGGACATCGACATCGGCCTGGAGCGGCTCGCGCACGCCCTGGCACTGCCCGGGCGCACCCTGCAGGAACTGTGCGCGGCCGTGCTGGACACCCTGCTGCCCGGCCCGCCCGCCGACGACGTCGCACTGCTCGTCGCCCGTACGCACGCGCTCACCCCGGACCGGTTCGTCTCCTGGGAACTGCCGGTCGACCCGGCGGTCGTCAGCGAGGCCCGGGCGCTCGCCGCGCGCCAACTCGCGCAGTGGGGTCTGGAGGAACTGCTGATGACCACCGAACTGGTCGTCAGCGAGCTGGTCACCAACGCCATCCGGCACGCCTCGGGGCCGATCCGGCTGCGGCTGATCCGGCAGTCGGTCTTCATCTGCGAGGTCTACGACGGCAGCAACACCGTGCCGCGGCTGCGGCACGCACGGACGACCGACGAGGGCGGCCGCGGGCTCTTCCTCGTCGCCCAGCTGACCCGCCGGTGGGGCACCCGCTACACCGCCGACGGCAAGCTCATCTGGGCGGAACAGGAGCTTCCGGGCAGCGCCCCGCGCTGAAAGCCCGTCCCGTGCAACGGAACACGTCACGACTCTTGCGCCGTACTTACTCCGGAGTAAAGATCTCCCCCGGCAATGACGCCCGCCCCGAACGGAGTCCGTCCGCCATGCCCGCATCCCCCATCGGACGCCGCAGATTCCTCGCCTACGTGCTCGCCGCGCCGACCCTGACCGTCGCCGTGCCCGCCGCGGGCGCCGCCGCGGCCGTGCCGACCCCGCCCGCCCCGGCCGACCTCCTCGACCTGGGCGACATCCTGATCCTCGCCGGGACGCCCACCGCCGGCCTGCTCGTCCTGGAGGTGCGGGAGGACGGCACCGCCGTCTTCCGGCTGCCCCGCGAAGAGGTCGGGCAGGGCCTGACGACCGCCGTCGCGATGCTGGTCGCCGAGGAACTCGACGCCCCGCTGGAGTCCGTGCGGATCGAGCTGGACGACGCCCGCCCGGAGTTGCTGTTCAACCAGCTCACCGGCAGTTCCAACTCCATACGCTCGCTCTACGGGCCGGTCCGCCGGGCGGCCGCCGCGGCACGGGCGCGCCTGGTCGCCGCCGCCGCCCGGCGGTGGGGCCTGGCCGCCGGCACCCTGACCACCCGGGACGGCCTGGTCGTGGCGCCCGACGGCCGCACCGCCCCCTACGGTTCACTGGCCGCCGAGGCGGCCGACGCCCGCCTCGCGGGGCTCACCGCCACGCTCAAGCCCGAGTCCGCGCACACCCTGGTCGGCACCCCCACCTCCCGCGTCGACGCCCGCGCCATCGTCACCGGCCGCCAGCGGTACACCCTCGACCTGGACGTGCCCGGGGCCAAGCCAGCCACCGTGCGGCGGCCGCCCACGATCAACGGCACCGTGCGCTCGGTGAACAACGAGGCCGCGGTGCGGGCCCTGCCCGGCGTGCTCGACGTCGTCGTCATCCCCACCGGGGTCGCCGTCGTGGCCGAGACGTTCGGGCAGGCCCTGACCGCCAAGGACGCCCTCGACGTCACCTGGGGCCCGGGCACCGTCGACGGCCTCTCCGACACGGAGATCCGGGCGAAGCTGAAGGCGGCGAACGCGCCCTTCGTCGTGCCACCGCTGCTCACCCAGTACGTGGACGCGGAGTTCGCCTTCGCCTTCGTCAGCCACGCGCCGCTGGAGACCAACGCGGCGGTCGCGGACGTACGCGACGGCCGGGCCACCGTCTGGTCGGGCCTGAAGTCCCCGGTCGTCGCCCAGCAGACCATCGCCGAGGAACTCGGGCTGCCGCAGGACAAGGTGACCGTGCACGTCGTGCAGGCCGGCGGCTCCTTCGGGCGGCGGCTGTTCTTCGACGCGGCGCTGGAGGCGGCGCAGATCTCCAAGGCCGCCGGGCGGCCGGTGCGGCTGATGTGGTCGCGGGTCGACGACACCCGGCACGGCCGGATGCGGCCCGCCACCCACCACCGTGTCCGGGCCACCCACGCGCTCGGCGAGGTGCTCACCTTCGAGCACCGCGTCTCGGCGGTGGAGACCGACTTCCGGCACGGGCTCGGCGAGATCCTCACCGCGACCGCCGCGAGCCTGCCCACCGGTCTGGGCAACGCCACGTTCGCGCAGACCCTCTTCGCCACCACCGTGAAGTCGCCCTACAACTTCGGCGTCACCACGCAACTGCTCACCGAGGTGCCGCTGAAGATGCACACCGCCTCCTGGCGCTCGGTGTACTCGGCCAACACGCGCGGCGCCGAGGAGATCGTCGTGGACGAACTCGCCGCGAGACTCGGCAAGGACCCCGTCGCCTTCCGGCGCTCCTTCCTCAAGACCGCGGCCCAGCGGGCCGTGCTGGACAAGGCCGCCGCCGAGGGCGGCTGGGGGCGGCCGATGCCGGCCGGCTGCGCCCAGGGCATCGCCTTCCACGAGGAGTACAAGTCCCGCACCGCCTGCCTGGTGGAGATCGACGCCCGCGACCCGCGCGCCCCCCGGGTCACGAAGGCGGTGATCGTGGTCGACGTCGGCCGCCCCGTGAATCCCCGCGGCCTGGAGGCGCAGATGCTGGGCGGGCTCACCGACGCCATCTCCACCACGCTGCGCGCCGGGCTGCACATCGACAAGGGCCTGCCGCTGGAGGGCAGCTACTCCCAGTTCCACTACGCGCGCCAGAAGGACACCCCGCCCGACGCGCGGGTCCTCGTCCTCCCGGCGACCGAGGGCGCGGAGCCCGGCGGCGCGGGCGAACTGGGCGTACCGGCGGCGGTCGGCGCGATCGCCAACGCCTACGCCCGCGCCACCGGTACCCGGCCGCGGTCCTTCCCGCTCGTCTTCGACGTCGACTTCACGCCCTACCCGCGCTGAGGAGCCCCCCGTGACCACCGGTCCCTACTCCTTCTCCGTCAACGGGAAGCCCGTCACCGTCGACGCCCCCGGCGACATGCCGCTGCTGTGGGTGCTGCGCGACCTGCTCGGGGTGCGCGGCCCCAAGTACGGCTGCGGGGTCGACGTCTGCAAGGCCTGCACGAGCCATCTCGACGGCGAGGCCGTGCGCCCCTGCGTCGTACCGCTCGCCGACACCGCCGGCCGCGAGGTGACCACCATCGAGGGGCTCGCCGACGGCGACACCCTGCACCCGGTCCAGGAGGCCTGGCTGGAGCAGGACGTCGCCCAGTGCGGCTTCTGCCAGCCGGGCCAGATCATGGCCGCGGTGGCGCTGCTGCGGCGCACCCCCGACCCGACCGACGCCGACATCGACGCCATCGCGAACGTGTGCCGCTGCGGCACCTACGTCCGCATCCGGGAGGCGATCAAGCGGGCCGCGGAGCTCATGGGGCAGGCCGGGTCCAGCGGTTGAACCCGTCGGCGGAACCGGCCCCGCCGGTCCCGCCGGTCCCGCCACGGGCTCCGGCCGGCCGCGTCCCGCTCCGCGCGGGCGCCGGACACCGCGAAGCCGAGCGCGCACAAGACGCCGGCCGTGCCAAGGCGACCGTCCCATCGGCATGCGGCGCCGCGTTTTCCTCCGGGATTTCTGTCAGTGGTCTGTGCTGAAGTGGACCCGTGGGCGCTCCGGAAATCATCGGAAGGCGGAGGAGAGCCATGAGTGATCTCGCTGCACCCCCGGATGTGGCACAGGAGCTGGAGCGGTTCCGCACGGAACTGACCGGCTACTGCTACCGGATGCTGGGCTCGGCGTTCGAGGCGGAGGACGCCGTCCAGGAGACCATGGTGCGGGCCTGGCGGGCGTACGACCGCTTCGAGGGCCGCTCCAGCCTCCGCTCCTGGCTGTACCGCATCGCCACCAACGCGTGCCTGGACATCCTGGGCGGCACCGGCCGCCGCGCCCGCCCGATGGACCTGGCCTCCCCCGGCACGGCCGACGGCCCGCTGCCCGGCACGCTGCCGGAGAGCACCTGGATCTCTCCCGCCCCCGACGGCCGCGTCCTGCCCGAGACGGGCGATCCGGCCGACCTCGCCGACCAGCGCGAGAGCGTCCGCCTCGCCTTCGTCGCCGCCCTGCAGCACCTCGCGCCGCGCCAGCGGGCGGTGCTCATCCTGCGGGAGGTGCTGGCCTGGAAGGCCGCCGAGGTGGCCGAACTGCTCGGCACCACCGTCGCCTCGGTCAACAGCGCGCTGCAGCGCGCCCGTGCCGCCCTCGCCGCCGTCGGCCCCGCCGCGACCGACCCGGCCCGGCCGCTCGACGAGGAGCAGCGCGCCCTGCTCGGCCGCTATGTCAGCGCCTTCGAGTCCTACGACCTCGACGCGCTCACCTCGCTGCTCCACGAGGACGCCACGTTGTCGATGCCGCCCTTCGGTCTGTGGCTGCGCGGTCGGGCGGACATCAAGGGCTGGATGCTGGGGCTCGGCTCCGGCTGCCGCGGCTCGCGGCTCGTCCCCGTCACGGCCAACGGCACACCGGGCTTCGGCCAGTACCGGCCCGGCGCCGACGGCGGCCACGAGCCGTGGGCGCTGCAGGTCATCGAGATATCAGACGGCCGGATCACCGGGCTCAACTCCTTCCTCGACACCGAGCGGCTCTTCCCGCTGTTCGGCCTCCCGGCACGCCTCGAACCCGAGGCCCGGTAGCTCGCCCAGCCCGGTGAACGCGAGCAGCCCCCGCAGCGCGCTGCCGGCGCCGCGCAGCCGGATCCGGCCGCCGTGGCGCCGGGCGGTGAGCTGGAGCCGGGCGACGGCGTCGATCAGCACTGCGTCCGGGGCGTCGTCGAGCCCGCCCACGTCGCACAGCACCGTGCCGCCGCCCCGTTCGGCCAGCAGCGCGCGCAGCCGTTCGGCCAGCGGCGGGATCCCGGCACGGGTCAGCCGCCCGGTCAGGACGAGCACGGCGGGCCCGCCGCCCGGTCGGTGCGCGGGCGGGGGCGGCACTGACGGGGCCATGGGCGACCTCCGGGGGCGGGTTCCGGGCGGGACGTGCGCCGTACACCCATAGGACCGGCGGCGCCGCCGTAATCCATCGCCCGCGGATCACCGTCCGAGCAGTGCCGCGATCTCCCGCGCGTCCCACGACCCGTCCGCGCACTCCGCGAGGTAGGCCGCGATGCCGGGCAGGTCCCAGGCACCCGTCTCGGCCAGGCCCTCGGCGATGTGCCGCAGATAGATTCCGGACGGCCTGACGTGCTCGGCCCCGCCGGCGCCCCAGGGCGCGGTGAAGGTGAGCACCGGGTGCCCGTCCACGTCGCCGGGGTACAGCAGCGTCTCGTACCGTCCGTCGCCCAGCCGGGCCCGGCCGTACCGCAGCACCTCCGCCAGGTCGAGATCGGTGCCCGGCGACCGGTACATCTCCTGCGCGATGATGTCCGAGAACTGACCGACCGTCACCAGGTGGGCCAGGGAGCGGACTCCGCCGCCCGGCGCGTCGGCGTCGTAGAACGCGCGCCCGCCCGACCACACGGGCGACCGCGTGGCGAAGTACATCCGCCCCGGCAGCTCCAGCGGCACCGACCGAAGCGGCGGCCGCGCGTCGCGGCAGCCCGGGTACCCCCGGCCGCCCCCGGGCGGCACCCCGCCGGCGAGATAGCTGTTGAGGCGCGTGAGATGGGTGTTGGAGCCGTACGCCGCGTACCAGACGAAACCGGGCGGCCGGTCCCGCACCCCCGGGCTCCGGGGCCCCACGCGCTGCGGTGTGATCACGGCTCCATGATGCGGGCCCCGGCGCCGTCAGGCAGCGGGCATCGTGCCCTGGATCTGCCGCAGGAACGCGGCGTTGTCCGGGGTCGCCCGCAGCCGCTCCAGCAGCGTCTCGAAGCTCCCCGCACCGCGCAGCGCCCGGCGCAGTCCGCGGGCGGCGGTCAGTTCGGCGGGGCCGAGAAGCAGCTCCTCGCGCCGCGTCCCGGACGGGGCCACGTCGACGGCCGGGAAGACCCGGCGGTCGGCGAGCGCGCGGTCCAGGCGCAGCTCCATGTTGCCGGTGCTCTTCAGCTCCTCGAAGAAGTAGCCGTCGGCCCGTGAGCCGGTGTCGACCAGCGCGGTGGCCAGGATGGTGAGCGAACCGCCCTCCTCCGCGAGCCGCGCCGACCCGAACAGCCGCTTCGGGCCGAGCAGCGCCGCCGCGTCGACACCGCCGGACAGCGTCCGGCCGCCCGCGGCGGCGGCGTTGTTGTGCGCCCGGCACAGCCGGGTGAGGGAGTCCAGCAGCACGACCACGTCCCGGCCGGTCTCGACCAGCCGCTTGGCCCGCTCGACCGCCAGCTCGGCGACGGCGATGTGCTGCTTCGGCGTGCGGTCGAAGGTCGAGGCGACGACCTCGCCCCGCACCGACCGCCGCATGTCGGTGACCTCCTCCGGCCGTTCGTCGAGAAGTACCACCATCAGATGGCACTCGGGGTGGTTGTCCGCGACGGCGTCGGCCAGCCGCCGCAGCAGCATGGTCTTCCCGGCCTTGGGGGGCGCGACGATCAACCCGCGCTGCCCCTTGCCGACCGGCGCCAGCAGGTCCACCACGCGGGTCGTCAGGCCGCCCTTCGGGGACTCCAGGCGCAGCCGCTCCCTCGGGTGGAGCGGGGTCAGCTCCGCGAAGTGCCGCCGCCCGCGGGCGGTGTCGGCGGGCAGGCCGCCGACCCGTTCGGCCCGCACGAGCGTGCGCGACCTGCCGGGGGTGGCCACGCCCTCGACGGCGTCGCCCTTGCGGAGCCCTTGGCGCCTGATCACGTCCGGCGGCACCAGGACGTCGTGGGAACCCTGCGCGTAACCGGCGGTGCGCAGGAAGCCGCGTCCGCCCTCGGTGTCGAGGACGCCGGCGACGGCGACGTGCCGTTCCCCGGAGGGAGACGACGCGGAAGGGGTGGGGGTGGAAGCGGTGGGAGCAGTGGACATACGCGGTCCTCGCAGAGATGGCGCACACGGCGGCGGATCGGCCGGCCGCCGGGTCGCGCGGCAGAAGAGGCGGAGCCTCGGGGAATCGCCGACGCGGAGGCGAGGGCGAAGGGGAACACCGCAGCGGACTGCGGGAGCGGACCGCGGCGAGGCGGTCACGCGGGAGAGCACCGGCGCCGAGAGCGGCGCACAGCCGTGCTGTGCGCACTGTAGCACCGCGGCCCCCTGCGCGGACCGTCCGGATGTCGCGGCCCTGTCACATCCTCGTCCGGATACGGCACGTCCGCCGGGCACGGGCCCGGCCGGGGCTACGGTCGCCGGGTGAAGTCCGTGTCGATCGCCGCCGTCGCCATGGCCGCGCTGCTGGCGCTCCCCGCGTGCACGGCGCCGTCCGGCGAGCGACCCGCCCCCGGGCCCGCCCCCGCCGACGGGCAGGAGGTAAGGGCGGTCATGCCCACCTGGATCACCGGGCTGCGGGTCATCGGCGCCCGGGGCGGCGGTGCCTGCCGCTGGTCCACGAGCTACCCGTCCGTGCCGGGCGCGCAGCCGCTGACCCGGACGCTGAGCCGCGAGGTGCGGCGCGGGCTGCTGGCCTTCCTGGCGGCGCACGGCCGCGGCGCGGCCTGCGCGGGCGAGTTCAGCATCTCGTACGCGTTCCTGGCCGCGTCCGGCGGTGTGCTCGGCATACAGCTGACGACCGCCGACGGCACCACCGCCGGGCAGGGCGCCACGACGGCGACGTACTGGTACGACAGCCGCCGCGGCGAGGAACTGCCCGCGCTCGCCATGATCGGCCGGGACTCGGCAGGCGCCCTCGCCGGGCACCTGGTGCGCGCGCTCGCCGCCCGGCCCGGCCACGATCCACGGGCGGCCTGCGCGCTGCGGGACCCGGCATCGCGCTCAGCCGTCCTGGACGACCTGGCCTTCACCGGCGGCGGGGACCTGGTGGTGACGTTCGACCGCGGCGAGGTGGCGGCCCCGCCCGCGGGCCGGCAGAAGGTCGTGATCCCGCGCGCCGCTGCGGAACCCCTGCTCTCCGCCTTCGGGCGGCGCGTCCAGCGGCAGGCGATGCATCCCCGCCACGAGTACGCCGGCTGACGCGCACGACGGGCACGACGCGCATACTGAGGGCGTGCGCCGAGCCTTCGCCCACGACGCGGCCGTGACCCTCGCTCCCGGCGGCGACGAGCGTGCCCCGGGCGCCGCGATCACCGTCGCCCTGTGCGGCCACTGGGAGCACGAACCGCCCTGCCCCCTCGCGCCCCACCACACCGGCACCACCACCGGCCCCGGCGGCGAACTGCGGCTGCGCGTGCTGTTCGCGGCCGCCCCCGACGACGAGGCCGAGGTCCGCGGCCGTATCGACGCCGCCCTGGCCGCGGGGGGGACTCGACGCCACCCGCTGGGAGTTCGGCGGCTCCCGGCCGGGCACCCTCCGGGAGGACGAGGCCGCGCACGCGGCACGCCTCAGCGGCTGAGCGGGGGCCGCGGCCCCCGTCGCGACGGCCGGGGGGCGGCGCCGGGTCCGGGAGCCGGCGGGGCGGGCCGGTTCGGGTGCGGCCGGATCAGCCCGGCGTGCCGGAGGCGTCCGCGGTGCCGCGATCGGGCCTGCCGAAGCTCGCCGCCCTGAGGCTCGTGACGACCGTGTCGACGAGGGCCTTCGTCGGCCGGTGGAGACAGGCCGTGGCGGTGATCCCGACGGCGGCCCTGCCGTCCAGGCCCGTCCCCCAGGCCGTCAGTTCCCGGTCGCCGCCGAGGGTCCGGCAGCCCGTACTCGCTGGCGCCACGCCGCCCTTCAGCAAGAACCTGCCGTCGCCGGCGTCCTTGGGGTCGGGTGCCTTCATCCAGTGGAAGGAGAGCAGCACCCCGCCCTCGGTGAGCCTGTCCACGGGCGGGCAGGCCGAGTAGGTGATCCGCTCCTGCTTCGAGCACTCGCCGCGCTCGTGGAGGGGCCCCGAGCCGACGAAACCGACCACCACCGCCTGCGGGTCGGCCACCAGGAGGGAGCTCCAGCCCCGGGGCGCCGGCAGCGTCAGTCCGGACAGGTCGTCCAGGCGGACGGTGGCGAACCCGGGGTCCGCGCTCCGCGTCGGCGCGGGAAGGGGGGATCCGGGGACCGGCACGGGGCGGGCAGGCGACGCGGCAGGCGCGATGCGCTGCCCTCGGGGCGTCAAGGGATGCGCCGGCTGCAGCATCGCCGCGGCCACCACCATCGCCGTCACGCCGCCGACCGCGGCCGTCGTCGTCGCGGCCAGCCGGCGCCGCCTGCGCCGCCGTACCCGCCGTCTGATCTGCGCCATCCGGTCCGCGGGCGCCGACGGCTGCGGCACGACGCGCTCCAGCAGCACACCGAGCTCCCACTCCTCCTCGGGCTCAGGCTCCGTGTTCACACCGCTCGCCCCCCATCGCCAGGCTCGGCACCGCCGCGAGCTGACCGCGCAGCATGGTCAGCGCCTTGGCCGCCTGGCTCTTGACCGTGCCCGGACGGCAGCCGAGGATCTCGGCGGTCTCGTCGACGCTCAGGTCCTCGAAGTAGCGCAGCACCACCACCGCCCGCTGCCGTGCGGGCAGCCGGCGTATCAGCACCGCGAGTGACTGCTCCAGGTCGACCGAGGCGAACGGGTCCGCCACGGCGGCAGCCGTCGGGTCCGGCACCTCGCCGTGCGGCACCTCGCCCCGCCAGCGGCGCTGCCACCACGAGGAGGCCGTGTTCACCAGGGCCCTGCGGACGTACGCCTCCGGGTTCTCGGCGGCTATGCCCCGCCACTTCGGCCACACCTTGGCCAGGACCGTCTGCAGCAGGTCCTCCGCCAGATGCGCGTCGCCGGTCAGCAGCCAGGCGACCCGCAGCAACCGCGGCCCGCGCGCGGCGACGAACTCCTCGAAGTCCGTCTCCGCATCCCTCACCGTGGTGTCCTCGCCATCGCGTTCCCGTCCGTGCTCCCA
Organism: Streptomyces sp. NPDC001070; assembly: GCF_053598835.1. NCBI lineage: Bacteria > Bacillati > Actinomycetota > Actinomycetes > Kitasatosporales > Streptomycetaceae > Streptomyces > Streptomyces sp. NPDC001070. Next base: position 118,076 of record NZ_JBSFLB010000003.1, on the reverse strand, counting down.
GCCTCACACCCGCCTGAACCATCCGGGACGCCGATCCGGTTGCCAGGAATCCGGGATCGCCCTCGTTCGTTGCCGCCTCGGGCGGGCGCGCGGTGCGCGACCGGCCCCAACGGACGGCAGACGAAAGGGCGTTACCCGTGACAGCCGCACTCTCGGACGACCTGAGGAAGTACCTCGACCAAACCCGCGCCTTCGCGACCGTGGCCACCGTCTCCGCCGACGGCCGCCCCCACCTCACCGTCGTGTGGATCACCCGCGACGGCGACGACCTGCTGTTCTCCACCACCGTGGACCGCCTGCAGGGCAGAAACCTCCGCCGCGACCGGCGCGTCACCGTCATGATCAACCCGCCCGAGAGCCCGTACGCCTACGCCGAGATCCGCGGCGACGCGACCGTCACCCCCGACACCGGCCACCGGCTGCTCGACGAGCTGTCGCTGAAGTACACCGGCCAGGAGTACGCCGCCTTCAACCCCGCGTCCGTGAACGACGGCGAACGCATCGCCGTCCGCGTCACCCCGGTCCGGGTCACCGGCCGTCTCTGACCCCGCCCCGAAGGAAGCAAGGAGAGCCAGTCAGTGAGCAGCGTCAGCAAGGGCCTCGGCAGGGTCGAGGTCCGGCTCAAGTGGGACCCCAGCCCGATCGGGGCGCCGGCCAGTGACCTCGACATCGTCGCCGCCGCCTACGGCGCCGCCGACCCGCACGGCGCCCCGGCGTACCTCGTGCACTTCGACAGCCGTTCCCCGGACGGCACGATCACCCTCAACCGCGACAGCAAGACCGGCAAGGGACTCGGGTTCGACGAGGTCATGACCCTCGAACTCGACCGGCTCTCCCCCGCCTACGGCCGGGTCGTCGTCGGCATAGTCGTGCAGCAACGAGACGGCCGCATGACGTTCGGCGACATCGCGGGCACCGGCGTCAGCGTCGTCGAGGGCCACACCGGCCTCGCCGTCTCCGACCTCGGAGAGGTCGCCGCCGCCACGGCCGCCACCGTCGGCGAGTTCCGCCGGGGCGCCTCCGGCGAGTGGCTCTTCCGCCCCGACCTGCGCGGCTTCGACGCCGACCCGGCGGCCTTCGCCAAGGTGATGGGCGGCAGGCCTTCCTGACCCCGGGAACGCCCGTGCCCTCCCGCGGCGCGCGTCGCGGGAGGGCACGGGCACCGGCACGCCGCCGGTGTCCATGGGGCACTGCGACGGTTAGACGACGCCCTGCGCCGTCATCGCCTCCGCCACGCGCAGGAAGCCCGTGATGTTGGCGCCCAGGACGTAGTCGTCGGGCGTGCCCCCGTACGTCGCGGCGGTGGCGCGGCAGCGGGTGTGGACGTCCCGCATGACCTGCGCGAGCCGGGCCTCGGTCTGCTCGAAGGTCCACACCTCGCGCGAGGCGTTCTGCTGCATCTCCAGCGCGGAGGTCGCCACACCGCCCGCGTTGGCGGCCTTGCCCGGGCCGAAGAGGACGTCCGCCTCCCGGAAGACCTCGATCGCCTCCGGGGTGCACGGCATGTTCGCGCCCTCCGCGACCGCCAGCACGCCGTTCTTGACCAGCGTCCCGGCGTCCTGCCCGTCCAGTTCGTTCTGCGTGGCGCAGGGCAGCGCGACGTCGCACGGCACGTCGAAGACCGAGCCGCGCTCCGAGTAACGCGCCGCCGGCTTGGCCTCTGCGTACGCCGAAAGCCGGGCCCTGCGCGCCTCCTTGACCGCCTTCAGCAGCTCCAGGTCGATACCGGCCTCGTCGACCACGTAGCCGCCGGAGTCCGAGCAGGCGATCACCGAACCGCCCAGCGCGTTCACCTTCTCGATCGCGTACACGGCGACGTTCCCGGATCCCGAGACCACCACCTTGCGCCCCTCGAAGCCCTGCCCGCGCGTGGCCAGCATCTCGGCGGCGAAGTACACCGCCCCGTACCCCGTGGCCTCGGTCCGCGCGTGCGAGCCGCCCCACGCGATGCCCTTCCCGGTGAGGACCCCCGCCTCGAAGCGGTTGGTGATCCGCTTGTACTGCCCGAAGAGATAGCCGATCTCGCGGCCGCCCACACCGATGTCCCCGGCCGGCACATCGGTGTGCTCGCCCAGATGGCGGTGGAGTTCGGTCATGAACGACTGGCAGAAGCGCATGACCTCCCCCTCCGAGCGGCCCTTGGGGTCGAAGTCGGAGCCGCCCTTGCCGCCGCCGATCGCCAGCCCGGTCAGCGCGTTCTTGAAGATCTGCTCGAAGCCGAGGAACTTCACGATGCCGAGGTCGACGCTCGGGTGGAAGCGCAGGCCCCCCTTGTAGGGGCCGAGCGCGCTGCTGAACTCCACCCGGAATCCCCGGTTCACCTGCACACGCCCCTGGTCGTCCACCCACGGCACCCGGAAGATCACCTGCCGTTCCGGCTCGCACAGCCGCTCCGCGATCCGCGCGTCCGCGTACTCCGGATGCGCCTCCAGCGCCGGCGCCAGCGAGTGCAGCACCTCCCCCACCGCCTGGTGGAACTCCGTCTCCCCGGCATTGCGCCGGCGGACGTCCGCGTAGACGGCCTCGATGTGAGCACTGACGTTCATGCGCGCCTTCTCTCGTCCGATATCCCGGACGCGCCCTGCGGCGGCGCGTCCGGCCGTTGCCGTGTCAACGAGTACGGACGGAAGAAAGCAAGGTGTCAGAGCGAACGGATACCGGCGGCGAAGTGCCCAGGCCGCCTGCGGGCCCCTGGCCTCTTTGGTATGGGCGTCCGGCGCGCCCCGACCCCGCGCCCCGCGGCGCGAGCCCGCACGCGCGGCGCCGGAAAGGCGGAAGCTCCGCCCAGGCGGGCAATCCGGGATTGCCTGGCCTCGGCGGAGCTCCGGTCACACGTACCGTGGATCAGTGGTCGTTGACGAACGAGTACGCCTTGCACTCCGACTCGTACCCGTCCTTGTACCTGCAGAAGAGGAAGCCGATGTTCTCGCCCTCGGGCAGGTCGTACTTGCCCCCGTCGGCAGCGCGGTGGGTGGCGCAGTTGCCCTCGCCGCCCACGTAGAAGTTGTAGCGGGGCGCTCCGTAGGCACCGCCGAGGTAGACGTACATGATCACGGCGTAGCCGTCGGCGTCCTTGTCGCAGATCGTGACGACGTCGCCGTACTCGTTGTTGTAGCCCTCACCGCTGTAACCGGAGATGCTGCCCCACACGTCCCCGGTGTGCATCGTGTGGTCGGCGGCCATCGCCGGGTTGGAGAACCCGATGGTGAGCCCGATGCTCGCCAGCGCCAGGCCAACTGTCCTGCGCAGCTTCATTTTTACCCCCATGTCCCCGAATCATTACCCTGTACATGCCAGGGGTTTGGTCGGGCCGCGACGTTACCAGGAACATGGAACGGATGATCGATGTCCGGCACTTGACGCGCAGTCACCGCGAGTCAGGCCACTCGCCCCGGACGAGCCCCGAACAGCGGCCGAACCAGCGCTTTCGCGGCTCCCCGGGCCAACGACCGGCCCCGTGACCGGCATCGGGCTGTGATCCTTCTCACCGCCGCGCGCATGCCCGGGCCGCCGGTCCCACGCTCCAAAAGCCCCGGCCCGGCAGACCGGGCACGCGGCGGGACCAGGAGGCTGCCGCCGCAGGGCCACGGTCCTCCCCATGGAGCCGCCCACCCCCGTCGAGACGTCGGCCGGACCGGCGGATCGGCGCCCTGACGCCGCCCATATGCTCGTGCGATGACCTCCGATGAAGCCACCCACCCCACGGTCCTGGTCCAGGTGGGCCACCGTCACGCGCAGATCGACGAGCAGCTCGCGCCGGCGATAGAGGCGATCTGGCGCAGCGGATTCGAGACCTTCACCTGCTGCCAGGACCTCGGCGAGAGCAACGCAAGCTGGGTGGAGAAGCTGCCGCACATGGCCGGATATGTCGAATCCCGTCGCGGCTGGATGCTCATCGACTTTCCGATCGACAGCGGCCTTGCCTTCCTCTCGGCCGTGGCGAACGCCGGCCCACGAGACGCCTTCTACGTCCGGATGACTCATTGGGCGGCTCCGGACGCGTGGGACGTCAAAGTCAAGCCGATGGATGTCGCGATGCGTCAAGAGCACGTGGAATCGCAGTTCCACCTGCGACTGCTCCAGGTGAGTTTCCCTGCCTACGACCTGCCGGAATTGACTCGGCGCCTCCGCGAGCACGCGGCGGGGCGCCCGGTAGCGCCTGCACCCGCCGACTGGAGCACCGTCGGCCGCTAGTCGGCGAACACCGCCACCGCGCCGGTCGTGTCGGAGCAGCAGTGCCGCGGGATGCTCCGGGGGACTCAGGGAAGCATGTCACCCCGGTTCACGCAGGTGTACCAGCCGTCGTCATTGCGTCCCACGCCCCGCAGCGCCGAACACCGGCATCCAGACGGCGCATCGTTCTCCCGCGGCCCGGGAAACGTCTCCATCCCGACGGTCGCCGTGAAGCTGACCAGCACCACGAGCACGGCACGGACGAAGGTCACCCACGGCTCGGCGTCACCCGCCGCGCCGCGTGCACGCCACGACCCCGCAGGAGACGGTCGCCCTGAGGCCGGAAGCGGGACCATGTCCACGCGGGAGACACGCGCCCGCCGCCGTCGTATGCGATAACGCCGAAGGGCCCGGGCCACATCCGTGACCCAGGCCCTTCGCGATGGAGCCGCCTAAGGGAATCGAACCCTTGACCTACGCATTACGAGTGCGTCGCTCTGGCCGACTGAGCTAAGGCGGCAGGCTGCCGAGACAGCTTCGCATCGGCAGCGGGCACAAGTCTACACAGTTATCGAGGGGCCCCTGACCAGGGTCGCCGTCGTGGCCGGGTCACGGCCGCGGTCAGGGGCCGGGGCCGGGTCAGCAGGTCTTGCCGTCCTCCGGAGGCGTGCCCTTGAGGAGGTAGCCGTTGACGGCGGAGTCGATGCACTCGCTGCCGCGGGCGTACGCGGTGTGGCCGTCGCCGTTGTAGCTGAGGAGGACGCCGGAGTCGAGCTGGCCGGCGAGGGACTTGGCCCAGGCGTACGGCGTGGCGGGGTCGCGGGTGGTGCCGACGACGAGGATGGGGTCGGCACCGGCGGCCTCGATGCGGTGGGGCTTGCCGGTGGGCGGGACGGGCCAGTAGGCGCAGATCAGGCTGGACCAGGCGAGGTTCTTGCCGAAGAGCGGGGACTCGGCGGTGAACGCGGATACGGACTGCTCGGCGGCCGCGGGGCCGGTCAGGGCCGGGGGCAGGTCGAGGCAGTTCACGGCGGCGTTGGCGTACATGAGGTTGTCGTAGTGGCCGTGGTCGTCGCGCTCGTAGTAGGTGTCGGAGAGCGCGAGCAGGCCGCTGCCGTCGCCCTTGTCGGCCTTGGTCAGGGCGGTGCGCAGGGTCGGCCACATCGACTCGTCGTACATGGCCGCGATCACGCCCGTGGTGCCGAGCGCCTCGGTCAGCTTCCGGTCGCTGCCGGTCTTCAGGGGCTTCGCGTCCAGCTGCCTGAGGAAGGCGTCGAGGCGGTGCCCGGCGTCGGCGGTGCTCTTCGTGCCGAGCGGGCAGTCGCGGTGGGTGAGGCAGTCCCTGGCGAAGGCGTCGAAGGCGGTCTCGAAGCCGGAGGCCTGACCGCGGCTGGCGTCCAGGGCGGAGATCGAGGGGTCGACGGCGCCGTCGAGGACGAGCCGGCCGGAGTTCTGCGGGAAGAGCTCGGCGTAGGTGGCGCCCAGGAAGGTGCCGTAGGACTTGCCGACGTAGTTGAGCTTGCGGTCGCCGACCAGGGCGCGGAAGACGTCCATGTCGCGGGCGGAGTCGACCGTGCTGACGTGCTTGAGCAGCTTGGCGGAGCGCTGCTCGCAGCCGCCGGCGAACTTCTTGTCGGCGGCGACGAGGTCGTTGACCTCGGCGCCGGAGTCCGGCGTGACGTCCGTCGCCGTGAAGGCGTCCATCTGCCGGTCGCTGAGGCACTCGACGGGCTCGCTGCGGGCAACGCCGCGCGGGTCGATGGCGGCCATGTCGTACCGGGAGGTGACCGCCGCGGGGTACCCGAACGCGGCGTACTGCAGATAGTCGATCGCGGAGCCGCCGGGGCCGCCCGGGTTGACCAGCAGGGTGCCGAGCCGGCTGCCGGGGCCCTCGGCCTTCTTCCGGGTGACCGCGAGCTTGAGGTCGGTGCCGGCGGACGGGTGGCGGTAGTCGAGCGGGACCCGCATCGTGGCGCACTGCATGCCGGGCATGTCCTTGCAGGAGCGCCAGCTCAGGTGCTGCTCGTAGTACGGGCGGAGGTTCCCGTACGCGTCCGCGGGCGCGCCCGAGGGCGGCGGCCCGCCGAGCGAACCGGCCGGGGACGAGGCGGCGGCGCTGTGCGTACTGCCGCCGGTCGTGCACGCGGACAGCAGCAGCCCGGCGACGGCGAGGACGGTGCCGGAGGTGCGGAGCAGACGCGGGGTGTCCATCGGGGCCTCGGTTCCTCGTGGTGGTGATCTGGAGCGTATCCGTGGGGCCGGTGGCGAACCGTCCTCCACAGTCCTCATACGGGTGATTCCGCCCGCGCCGTCACGGACGGTACGGAGCGTCGAGCTTCTCGGTCGCGTATCCGGCGACGAGGGCGAAGAGCCGCCGCCTCGGGGCGATGCCGTCCAGCACCCGGACCTCGGCGGACGCGCCTCGCAGCCGCTCGCGCAGGGCGACGGCGGAACGCCTCGCGTCCTCCTCTCCGGAGGGTACGGCGAGCAGCAGCGCGGGGCGCGGCACGCCCCGCCCGGTGTAGTCGTCGGCGGAGGAGTACGGCGGCGGACCGGACCGTTCGAACGCGTCGTAGCCCCCCGAGACGCCGATCGCCGTCGCGTAGCCCTCGGGGTCGGCCAGCTGCTGCCGTACGACGCAGGCGGCGGCCCCGTCCACGCCCAGCAGCGCCCGCGCGAGACGGCCGGGGAGCACGCGGTAGAGCCGGGCGACGGCGGCCGGGACGCCCGCGGGGCCGGCGCCCGGGCCGGTGTCGCAGTGGGCGGGCAGCACGACCACGAAGGGGTCGGCGACGCCCCGCAGCGACTGGGCGGCGAAACCGGCGAACAGATCCGGGTCGGCGGGGTCGATGTGGGCCACCACCAGGGGGAAGTACAGGCCGTCCGAACCCGGGTAGTCGTACTGCGGGGGCAGCCAGACGCGGGTGCCGTCGGACAATTCCTGGAGCGTACCCCCGGCCGGGTGACCGAGGGTGCGCGGCGGCTCCATCCCCGCGTCCGCGGGATCGGACGGCACGGGCGGCGGCGGTGGCGGGGACGGCCGCCGGGCGGGCGGGGGCGCGGCGGCGGTGACCGGGCGGGGCGGCGAGTGCGAACGGTCCCCCGCGCCGGACGGCATGCAGACGGCCAGCGTGATCGCCACCGCGGCGGCCAGCGCGGACCCGGCGCCGCGCAGCACCGTGCCGGTGCGCTCCACGGGCAGTTCGTACGCGCGGCCCGCGCGCTGCTCCCACCAGTGCCGCAGGGCCGACCGGGCGAGCGCCACCGAGACGGCCCCGGCCGCAGTCAGCAGCGCGTACAGAACGACGACCTCGGCCACCTCGGGCACGTGGGCACCACCTCGGGAGTCCCCCACGGCGCTTCGGGCACGGGTGAGGGCACCCGCGCCGGAGGCAGGGGGGAGCGCTCCCCGTGTGCTGGGATCACCCCCGCGGGGACAGGGACCGGGGGCACCGCACAGCAGCCTGCGGCAAGCCCGGCCGCACCGGGGAGCGGCGACGCGCGGGCACCGCAAACGATCACCCGTCCGCCGGATGATCAAGCCCGCGGCGGCGGAACCCGGAGGTCAGCCCGCACGCAGGGCCAGCGTCATCGCCTCGACGGCCAGCAGCGGCGCGACATTCCTGTCCAGCGCCTCACGGCAGGCGAGCACCGCCTCGATGCGGCGCAGGGTGTTCTCCGGGCGGGACGCCACCGCGATCCGCTCGACGGCGTCCCGCGCCTCGACGTTCGCGATGGCGACGGACGTACCGACCTGCACGGCCAGGACGTCCCGGTAGAAGCCCGCCAGATCGGTCAGGGCCAGGTCGAGGGTGTCGCGCTGGGTGCGGGTGGAGCGCCGCTTCTGCCGGTCGGCGAGCTCCTTCATCACGCCCGCCGTGCCGCGCGGCATGCGGCTGCCCGCTCCTGCGGCCGCGCCGAGTGCCGCGCGCAGCTCCTCGGTCTCCTTGGCGTCCATCTCCTCGGAGACCTGCTTGGCGTCCTCGGTCGCCGCGTCCACCAGCTCCTGGGCGGCCTTGAGGCAGCCGCCGACGTCGTCCACGCGCAGCGGCAGCCTCAGCACGGACGCGCGCCGGGCGCGCGCCGCCTCGTCGGTGGCGAGCCGGCGCGCGCGGTCGATGTGGCCCTGGGTGGCGCGGGCGGCGGCCTCGGCGACCGTGGGCTCGATGCCGTCGCGCCGGATCAGCACATCGGCGACGGCCTCGACGGGCGGCGTACGCAGCACCAGGTGCCGGCAGCGGGAGCGGATCGTGGGCAGCACATCCTCCACGGACGGTGCGCACAGCAGCCACACCGTCCGGGGGGCGGGCTCCTCGACGGCCTTGAGCAGCACATTGCCGGCGCCCTCGGTGAGGCGGTCGGCGTCCTCCAGCACGATCACCTGCCAGCGGCCGGAGGCGGGGGACAGCGTGGAGCGGCGGACGAGGTCGCGGGTGTCCTTGACGCCGATGGAGAGCAGGTCGGTGCGGACCACCTCGACGTCGGCGTGCGTACCGACCAGGGTCGTGTGGCAGCCGTCGCAGAATCCGCAGCCCGGCGCCCCGCCCAGGGCACGGTCCGGGCTCACGCACTGCAGCGCCGCCGCGAAGGCGCGCGCGGCCGCGCCGCGGCCCGCGCCGGGCGGGCCGGTGAACAGCCAGGCGTGCGTCATCTTCGACGCCGTCGGCAGCGGGGCGCGCTCGGCCGCCGCCGTCACGAAGGCGTCGGCGTCACGCGCGGCGGCGGCCAGCTGCTCCGTCACCCGGTCCTGGCCGACCAGGTCGTCCCATACCGCCATCGCGCCCGCCCGTCCTGTGGTGCTCCTCTGTGTCCTACGGCTCCACCATTGTCCGGTACGCCACCGACAGCCCGGCCCGCCGGGGCGGAACCCGGGGTCGGCACGGGCTCGCGGGGCGGGCGCGCGAACCGGCCCCGGCCCCGTGCGCCGGCCGTACGGTCAGCCGGACACGCGGCGGTGCCGGCGCGGCGCGGGCTTGCGGCGCAGCATCACCAGTGCCGCGATCGAGGCGATGCCCAGGGCGGCCAGCGCGGACGCCACCCCGGCGGTCAGCCCGGAGGGCCCGGCGGCGGTCGACGCGGACGTGAGCCCCGCCGCGGGAAGGCCGGTGCCCGGCCCGGTGGACGCCGCGGCCGTCACGCCGGGCACGGCCCCGGCGGGCGCGGACGGCCCGGTGGACGGCCCGGTGGACGCCGTGCCCGACGACGATGCCCGCGTCACGTCCGGGCACGCCACGGTGAAGCGCTGGGGCTTGGCACCCGCACCGACCCACCGCAACCGGTACCGCCCGTCGGAGAGCACGATCCGGTCGGTGCTCCCGGTGCCCCGGTCGCCCGTGACCAGCGTGCCCACGATCGCGTCCTCGCCCCGCGCGTACGCCACCGTCCAGTTGACCGGCTGGTCCGGCGCGAAGCCCTCGACCTTGAGATAGAAGGTGCACACCGTGGCGCCGTCGCCGCGCGTCTTGCCCAGCGCCTCGTCGTAGAGGCGGACCCCGGGCCGGTCGGCGGGCGCGCCGGAGGCGTGCGCGGCCAGCCCCAGGAGGGCCGCGGAGGCGGCAGCGGCGGACAGGGCCGCCGCCGTGGTACGGATGCGCATGCTCCGAGTGTCCCGGAGACCCGCGCGGAGGGCTGCGCCGGGGTCCTTTTCCGGCCACCGACATATGTGGAGCAACGGCGTCCATATCCCCCTGGATAAAAGGGGGGTGAACCGCGCGCCGCGGCAACAGTTCCGTCCGGCGCAGCAGTCGGGGCAGGGCCGCACGGGGCCCCGGACCGTATCCACCCGCGGCGAGGGAGTGGAACCGGCCGCACCTCTCCCCACCCCGACCGCCGACGGACGCCGAACGCCGCCCGCCTCCGCACCTCCTGCCCTGCCGCCGGCACGAACCCGGCCCGCACACACAGCGGTTGCCCCCCGGGCAGCCCACCCCCAACGGCACCCGCGGCCGCCTACAGCGACAGCCGGTGCACCCCGCCCGCGACAGCGCGCTGTTCCGGGACCTCCGTGCCCGTCCAGCACGAGCCGCGCCGCGCCAGCAGCCGGCGCAGCCACACCTCCGTGGCGACCAGGTCGGTGAGGCCGTCCACCGGCACCGGTTCGCCGTCGGCCGCCGCGCGCAGGGCGGCCCGCACGACCCGGGCCTCGACGAGCCCGGCGTCCGCGAGCAGCGGGGCGTCGAAGAGATCGAGCAGGTCCTCGACGGCCGTGCGCAGGCCCGCCCGGACGGCGACCGCCGTGGAGACCTGGGAGTTGGCACCCCAGCCGGGCGGCAGGTCGCGGATGCCCGCCCCCGCCAGGACCGAGCGCAGGATCGTGGCGCGGGCTCCCGGCTGGACGCGCAGCGTCTCGGGCAGGGCGCGGCAGGCCCGTACCACCTGGTTGTCCAGGAAGGGGGCGTGCAGCCGCTGGCTGCGCACCTCGGCGGCCTGCTCGAAGACCCGGTGGTCGGCGGCGTGCCGGGCCAGCGCGGCCCGCGCCCGGCGCTCACCGGGGCGCTCCACCATCGCCCCCGGCCGGGCCGCCGCCTCCTGCAGGCGAACCGATACTTCAGCCAGGGCCTCGCCGGTCAGCCAGCGCGCCGCCGGCCCCGGCCGGCACCACGCGAGAGCCGCAAGCGACGCGGCCAGCGCGCCCCCGTGCTCCTCGAAGCGCCGGGCCAGCAGCCCGGCCGCGACGTCCTCCACACCCTGTCGATAACTCGTGTGCGCCAGCCGCCGGGCCGCCCGGTAGACAGTGAACGGCACGAACACCGAGCGGCCCGAGGGCCCGTCCGCCCGCGCCAGCGCCGTCACCGGGCGCAGCAGGCCGCGCCGCCGCCGGTCCATCAGCAGATCCGCCAGCCGCGCCGGATGGGCGTCCAGCACCTGCCGGGCGCCGTGCCCCACGAAGTGGTCGGCGCCGCCGGCCGCCAGCCGCAGCCGGTGCCGTTCCGCGGTGATCAGCGAGGGCCCCGGCTCGTCGGTGAGCGGCCCGCTGTCGAGGTCGGCGTACGGCAGCGCCTCCGGGCCGCCCGGCACCACGACGTGGTGCATCCGGGGGTCGGCGGCCATACTGCGGGCGCGCTCCAGCTCCGCCGCACCCGCCTGGACGCCGCCCGTGGAGAGGTCGTTGAAGGTCACCGCGAGCAGTCGCTGTCCCGCCGCCGAGCCGTGCCCGAGCGGCGTGCCCGGCATCCCCGGCAGGCCGGCGGCGAGCAGCGCCAGCGTGGAGGACGCGCTGCCGCCGGACAGGTCGGCCCCGATCCCCGGAGCCGGGTCCTCCCCGGGGTCCGGCACGAAGCGGGGCTGCGCGAGCCGCGTCCGTACGGCGTCCACCAGGGCGTCCCGTATGCCGGCGATCGCGCGCTCGGGGTCGGCGGAGCCCGCCGGGGTGCCCGCGACAGCGAGCGAGGCGGTGGGTTCGTACCCGCTGACCTCGGGTACTCCGTCGCGCATGATGAGCGCGTGCCCGGGCGGCACCCGGCGCACACCCGCGTACGGGGTGCCCTCGCCGAGCGCCTCGGGAGAGTCGGGGCAGGCGAGCAGCGCGGCCAGGTAGGTCACGTCCAGGGCGGCCTCGGTGAGATCGGCCAGTGGCAGCGCGGCCGTCCCGTACGCCGTGCCGCGCGCCCACTGGGTGTGGAACACCGGCCGGGCGCCCGCGAGATCACCCAGCACCGTGATGCGGCGGCCGATCTGCAGGACGCAGGTGTAGCTCCCGGCCCAGGCCGTCAGATGGCGCAGCGCCCCTCCGCGCGCCGCGAACAGCCCCACCCGCAGGTCGGCATCGGAGGCGGCGCAACGGCCCAGCACGGCCAGCCGCGCCACGGAACCGTTCTCGGCGTGCACCGCACGCACCTCGTCGGGGCGCCAGTCGCCCACCATCCACAGCGGATCGGGGTCGCCCCACAGGAGTTGCGCGCCGACGGGCTGCAGTGTGCGGTCTCCGCGCGTGCCGGGCACCTGTCCCACGGCAGCGCTGCTCCACCCCACCAACCACCGCATCGCCGCCTCCACCGGTTGTGGATTACGTGGGCCACCGTGGCCAACCGGCCCCGCGGCAGGCAGAACTGCCGCCCCGTCCGATGAACATGCTGCCACGGAGCGGCGCACAAAGAGGCGCATGAGGACATGGTTGAGCGCCGGGCCGCACTTCACGCGCGGCCCGGCGCGGGGCCGGTTCGGCCCAACTCCCCGATGATCAAAGTCACTTGACGCGGGATCCTGGATTCCAAACGTCGTCTTCCGGTCATTGTCCGGGCAGCCCGCATTCGTCCGTTGTGCGAAGTGTGGGCGTCGCGGCCCGGGAGGCGTGGCGCGCCTCCCGGGCCGGTCCGCCACCCGCGGGGATTGTGGTGGCGGAGCCCCCTGACCCGCCGCCGCCCCCCATAGCCGCAAATGAGAGCCGCGGGCCAACCCACGGCACCATGGAACCCCGATCGCCCGAATCGGCACAGAGCGCGCGGATGGGCGCACAGCCGCATACGCCGGTAGCACGCGCCACCAGCAGGAGTCGTCAGGCCGCATTCAGGGCAGGAATCTCGCCATCCGGGACAACAGCTCTTAACGGGCGGGATACGGCGAACTACGCTGGGTTCACCCGAGAAGCGATGGTCCCGGCAGCTCGGGGTCCGGCGCATGCCCACCGGGCGGCGGCGGACCCGGCACACCTCCACAAGAGGTGCCGGGGCAGCCGTTGTTGTGCGTCGAGAGGGTGTGACAGGCGTGGCAGGCGTACGCGGCCCTCGCGCTTACGGCGAGAGGTGGTAGTGGTCATGACCAAAGAGCCCCGAGGGCCCAACGAAAAGCTCGGCACCCTCCTCGCCCTGGCCGGCATCAGCAACGCGGGACTCGCCCGCAGGGTCAACGACCTGGGCGCCCAGCGCGGTCTGACCCTGCGGTACGACAAGACCTCCGTCGCCCGCTGGGTCACCAAGGGCATGGTGCCGCAGGGCGCCGCCCCGCACCTGATCGCGGCGGCCATCGGCAGCAAGCTCGGCCGTCCCGTGCCGCTGCACGAGATCGGCCTCGCCGACGCCGACCCCGCGCCCGAAGTGGGCCTCGCCTTCCCGCGCGACGTCGGGGAGGCCGTCAAGTCCGCGACGGACCTGTGGAAACTCGACCCCGGCCGACGCGGCCCGGGCGGCGGCGGCATCTGGCAGAGCCTCGCCGGCTCCTTCGCGGTCAGCGCGTACGTCACCCCGGCGTCCCGATGGCTGATAACCCCGGCCGACGCCCGCGTCGCCCGCGAGGACCCCGCCCCGGGCACGCACCACGTCGGCCACTCCGACGTCGCCAAGCTCCGCGAGGCCGCGGAGGACGCCCGCCGCTGGGACTCCAAGTACGGCGGCGGCGACTGGCGCTCCGGCATGGTGCCCGAGTGCCTGCGGGTCGAGGCGGCACCACTGCTGCTGGGTTCGTACTCCGACGAGGTCGGGCGGTCGTTGTTCGGTGCCACCGCCGAACTCACCCGGCTCGCCGGGTGGATGGCCTTCGACACCGGCCAGCAGGAGGCCGCCCAGCGGTACTACATCCAGGCGCTGCGACTCGCACGCGCCGCGGCCGACGTCCCCCTGGGGGGCTACGTGCTGGCGTCGATGTCGCTGCAGGCCACATACCGCGGCTTCGCGGACGAGGGCGTCGACCTGGCCCAGGCCGCCCTGGAACGCAACCGCGGCCTCGCCACGGCACGGACGATGTCCTTCTTCCACCTGGTCGAGGCCCGCGCCCACGCCAAGGCGGGCGAGAGCGCCACGTGCGCGACGGCGCTGGCCGCCGCCGAGTCCTGGCTCGACCGCGCCCGCGACGGCGACGCAGACCCGCCCTGGCTCGGCTTCTACTCCTACGACCGCCTCGCCGCCGACGCCGCCGAGTGCTACCGCGACCTGCGCGTGCCCGGCCAGGTGCGCCGCTTCACGGAGACGGCGCTCGCCCAGCCCACGGAGGAGTTCGTGCGGTCCCACGGCCTGCGCCTCGTGGTCTCCGCGGTCGCGGAGCTCGAGTCCGGCAACCTGGACGCGGCATGCGCGGCCGGGGTCAAGGCGGTCGAGGTCGCCGGGCGCATCTCCTCGGCCCGGACGACGGAGTACGTGCGGGACCTCCTGCACCGGCTCGAACCGTACGGCAACGAGCCGCGGGTCGCGGAGCTGCGCGAACGGGCGCGGCCCCTGCTGGCCGCTCCGGCGTAGCGGGGGCCATGGCCGGGCAGGGTTGCCCTGGACCGGGCGCCGTGTCGCGGGCGTGCCCCGGGACCCCGTACCGGGCCTCCGGGACCAGGGAGCCTCAGGGGGCGGGACCGGGGCTCCGGGGCGGGGCATTCCGGACCGCACATGTACGTGCGTACGGGCGGCACGAAGAGCGGGCCCGGACAAGCGCGCACACATGTCGCAGCGTCCGGAATGCACCCTCCGACCCCGGCCCCTCCGTCGAAGACGTGGGAAGGGCCGGGAGCCGGCAGGTGCAGCCTCGAGGTCAGGCCTCAGCCGACGATCGCGACGGGGGCGTCCCAGGCGTCGTGGTCCAGGCTGTGAGCCTTCGGGTCGCTGCCCCAGGTCTCACTGGTGCAGTAGTTCGTGGTGGGGCAGGTCTCGTACTGGTGGCCGCGCCGGTGTCCGGTCCACACAGTGGAGGGCAGGTAGGCGTAGCTGGTGGAGGTGGTGTCGTCCTTGTGGTTCCAGTCCGCGTACCACATCACGTCGGGCAGGCTGGTGGCCGGCGAGTCAGCGCTCGCCGCCTTGGCCATGTCTGCAACGCCGGAGCCGCCGCTGCTGTAGAAACCGGCCCAGTAGCCATGGCTGTGCACCGCCAGGTCCCAGTATCGGACGTAGGTGAGCACCGCTTGGCTGCAGATGGTGTCGCGGGCGTCGTAGTTCTCGATGTCCACATAGATCGGGCTGCCACTGCGGATGCCGAGAGCCGCGGCGGCCTTCGCCGCATCGGCACCGTCCGCGGAGCCCTGGGCCTTGGCTGTGGTCGCGTCGAACCGGACCTTCTTGGCGGTGTTGGTGGTGCAGTACGGCTGTGAGCCCAGGTAGGTCGGTATCAGCTTCCAGCCGGTCTGCGAGACGCTGGTCACCCAGTCCGGGGTCAGGTTGGCCTGGGTGGTGTCGAATCGGTTGACACCGCCGATGTACACGCCGACGGCCTTGTACGGCGAGGTGCCCCACCAGGCGTTCATGGTGGCCAGGCTCGGCGCGCTCGCAGTGTCGAACGCCTCACCGGTGACCACCGACGGGGAGGCCAGCACGACCGTGCTCCGGTGCTCGCTGGAGACCCCGGCCGAGGACAGTGAGGTCTTCGCGACCACCGCACGCAGCGTGGTGGTGCCCCACGAGGGCGCCGCCCAACTGAACGTGGTGCACAGGTTTTTGGCCGTCGAGCCGCTGATGCAGGTACCTGCCTTCGAGGCGGTTACCTTCTTCGACGTGATGCTCGTCCAGCTGCCGCTGCTCAGCTTCTGCAGGTAGACCGTGCGCGTGGAGTCGAAGGTCGTCCCGGTGAACTTGAGCGTGGCGGTGCGACCCCAGGTGATGGTGCTCGGCACCGACAGCTGGGCGCTGGTGCTGTTCAGGTGGGTCGTGATGCTGGTGGTCACACCCGCCTTGGACTTGTAGCTGCCCGAGGCCGGGACGTACACGCGCAGCTTGTAGGTGGCCGCGCTGTTGCTGTAGGTCTTGATGGAGAAGGTGTGCGTCGAGGTGGTGGTTCCGGACTTCAGGGTGTGCCACGCGCCCGAGTAGTACCGCTGGAAGTCCACCATCCGGCCCGCCGGACCGTTGGCGGTGCCGGTGGCCTTGAGGTAACCGCCGGCGTTGGACTGGTAGGACAGGTGCCAGGTGACGCTGGTGCTGTTGGTGGGTGTGACAGCGGCGGCCTGTGGGGCCGCCGCGCCGAGCGCGGTGAGCGCTGCGGCGGGTATGACGGCTAGACGCCATGCAGGGGGCATCTGGTCCTCTCGGTCAATGTCCAGGGTCAGTGGCGTGGCGGCAGTGCAGCCGCCACGCGGTCAAGCCCCCGCGCCAGGCGCCACGGCACCGGGCGACCGGATAGGCGAGGGCAATTCAGGCGTCAGGGTTCCACATGCTCCGCGCCGCCCCCGCACCGGGTCCCGAAGGTGGCAAGCAACACGCGCGCCGGATGGTGACGTTGCCACCAACCGGTGGCTCCTCCTGCCAAGGTCCCCGGTCGCACACTCAACTGACCTACGAGGCTGCACAGAGCGCGGCACCCCAGTAGTGGTGCGTGCGGTGACGTTGCCGGCGCCGCATGCGGCGAGGTCGACGGGACCGCAGGCACGTGGGCGGACGCAATGGCGCCGGGCGAAGCCCTGGCCGCCGCGACGGCGGCTACACCACCACTGGGAGGGCGTGCGCTTCGTCCCGGCTCCCCGAGCGGCCTCCCCCGGTCACGGACCCGGGGAAACCGTGGGACGTCGGGCATCGTTCTTCGGTTCGGGCCCGGATCGCGACGCGCCTCGCAGGTTTGCCCGGCCCTCGCGTGGGTCACCACAAGGATGATCGGGCATGTGACTCCGCTCCCCACCTGAAGGAGGGGGCTTCCGAGCCGAGGGTTGCGGTCCAGCCCGGACCGGTCCCTTGCGGGACGGACACAACGCGCCACAGGCCAGGGAAGCGATTCCCCCACCGGTGGAAGCCGGTGGTTTCCTCGCTAGGAGACTGATGGAGGCAGCGGACGTCGTCGTGATCGGCGCCGGCATCGTCGGCCTTTCCACCGCGTACGCCCTCACCCGCGCGTCCCCCGGCACGACCGTGCTCGTCCTCGACAAGGAGGACGGCCCCGCGCGCCACCAGACCGGCCACAACAGCGGTGTGATCCACAGCGGCATCTACTACCGCCCCGGTTCGCTCAAGGCCCGGTACGCGACTCAAGGCGCCGCCGAGATGGTGAAGTTCTGCGCCCGCAACGACATCCCGCACGACGTGACCGGCAAGCTGATCGTCGCCGCCGGGCGCGACGAGCTGCCGCGTCTGCACGCCCTCGCCCAGCGTGGGCGGGAGAACGACATCCCCGTGCGCGAGCTGGGCCCCGCCCAGATCGCCGAGCACGAACCACACGTGCGCGGGCCGGCGGCGATCCACGTGGGCACGACGGGGGTGTGCGACTTCACCGCGGTCGCCGCGGCCATGGCCCGCCTCACGACCGAGGGCGGTCGCGCCGACGCGCGCATCGCGTACGGCACGGAGGTCCGCGCGATCCACCGCGACGGGCGGACCGTGGTCGTCGAGCCCCACGACGGGCCGCCCGTCCGGGCCAAAGCGCTGGTGAACTGCGCGGGCCTGCACTGCGACCGCATCGCGCGCATGGCCGGGGAGGACACGTCCGGCGTCCGCATCGTGCCGTTCCGCGGCGAGTACTACGAGCTGCGCCCGGAACGCGCCGACCTCGTGAGGGGGTTGGTCTACCCCGTCCCCGACCCGGCCTTCCCCTTCCTCGGCGTGCATCTGACCCGCGGCGTCGACGGCTCCGTGCACGTCGGCCCGAACGCCGTCCCCGCCCTGGCCCGCGAGGGCTACCGGCGGCGCACCGTGCGCCCCCGCGACCTCGTCGAGACCGCCGCGTTCCCCGGCACCTGGCGGATCGCCCGCCGCCACTGGCGCTACGAGGCCGGAGAGATCCGCCGGTCGCTGTCGAAGCGGGCCTTCGTGGAGTCCGTCCGGCGGCTGCTGCCCGACGTGACCGCCGACGACCTGGTCCCGGCGGAGGCCGGGGTGCGGGCGCAGGCCGTGCTGCGCGACGGGACGCTCGTCGACGACTTCCTCATCACCGGCGGCGGACCCTTCGTCCACGTGCTGAACGCCCCCTCGCCCGCCGCGACGGCCTCGCTGCCGATCGGCCGGGAGATCGCCCGCAGGGCACTGGAGGTGCTGGGGCGTACGTAAAATCGAGGCATCATGTCGAAGCCCCGCACCCCCCACTTCCCGGGCGGCCCCGCCTCCCACCCGCATCCGGACGCGCACACCGAGCAGCGCATCCGCACCTTCCACCCGCGCCGCGGCCGGGTCACCCACGGGCAGCGGGCCGCGCTGGAGCGGCGCTGGGCGGACTGGGGCGTCGACATCGACGGCACCCCGCTGGACCTGGGCAAGCTGTTCGCCGACGCGGCCCTCGCCCCGGACCTCCCCGTGATCCTGGAGATCGGCTTCGGCATGGGTGACGCCACCGCCGCGATGGCCGCCGCCGACCCCGGCACCGGCATCCTCGCCGCGGACGTGCACACCCCCGGCCAGGGCAACCTCGTCCACCTCGCCGAGCGCGAGGGCCTGCGCAACGTCCGGGTCGCCAACGGCGACGCCGTCGTCCTGCTGCGCGACATGATCGCCCCGGGCTCGCTCGCCGGTCTGCGGGTCTACTTCCCCGACCCCTGGCCCAAGGCCCGGCACCACAAGCGCCGGATGATCCAGCCGGAGTTCGTGGCGCTCGCCGTGTCGCGGCTGCGGCCGGGCGCGACGGTGCACTGCGCGACCGACTGGGAGCCGTACGCCGAGCAGATGCTCGAGGTGCTGAACGCCGAGCCCGGCCTGGTCAACGCGTACAACACCGAGAGCGGGTACGCCGAGCCGCGCCCGGCCTTCCGCCCCATGACCAAGTTCGAGCGCCAGGGCATCGCGAAGGGCCACGTCGTCCACGACCTGATCTTCGAACGCCGGTGAACGTCCGGCTGCGCGGTAATCCGTAACACCATCGCGCCACGCGGTCACCGACCCGTAAGGTCATTGGGTGTCCTCGTACTCGCATACGCCCGACTCGCCCCTCC
Organism: Streptomyces sp. NPDC001070; assembly: GCF_053598835.1. Taxonomy (NCBI): domain Bacteria; kingdom Bacillati; phylum Actinomycetota; class Actinomycetes; order Kitasatosporales; family Streptomycetaceae; genus Streptomyces; species Streptomyces sp. NPDC001070. Next base: position 99,151 of record NZ_JBSFLB010000003.1, on the reverse strand, counting down.
CGAGCCCGGCCGACCAGCCGTCCGTACCCGAGTATCCGGAACACCAGCAGCAACCGCAGTTCGCGCTGCCCGCGCCCGGGCAGTGGCACTACAAGCCGCGCCGGCACTTCTGGGAGAACAAGACGTTCCGGCTCGTGGCGCTCTTCGCCGTGCTCGCCCTGTGCGGGGTGATCATCCTCGCCCTGGTACGCCGCCAGACCGGCACCGAGGGCCTCCTGGTCGGCCTCGTCCTGGCGATCCTGCCGGTCCCGCTGCTCGCCGGAGCCTTCCTGTGGCTGGACCGGGTGGAGCCCACCCCCCTGCGCGACGCGGTCTTCGCCTTCGCCTGGGGCGCGTGCGCCGCCACGCTGGTCGCCATCCTCGCCAACGAGTACGCGACCGAACTGCTCGCCACGACGTTCACGGCCAGCGACTCGCAGAGCGACATCTGGGGCGCCACCTTCGTCGCGCCCGTCGTCGAGGAGAGCGCCAAGGGTGCCGCCGTCCTGCTGCTCTTCCTCTTCCGCCGCCGTGACTTCACCGGGATCGTCGACGGCGTCGTCATAGCCGGGCTCACCGCCACCGGGTTCGCCTTCACCGAGAACATCCTCTACCTGGGCTCCGGCTTCGCCGAGGACCAGGCGTACGGGACCGACGGCGGGCTGGGCACGACCGCGGCGATGTTCGTCGTCCGGATCGTCATGACGCCCTTCGCGCACCCGCTGTTCACCTCGCTCACCGGCATCGGCTTCGCCATCGCCGCCACCTCCCGCCCCCGGCAGGCCCGCCGCTGGCTCGCCCCGCTGGGCGGCTGGCTGCTCGCGATGACCCTGCACGGCACCTGGAACGGCTCGGCCTCGCTCAGCCCGCTCGGCTTCCTCGCCGTGTACGCGACGCTGATGATCCCGCTCTTCGGCCTGCTGGTCTGGCTCGCGATCTGGTCCCGCTCGAACGAGCTCAGGACCATCCGCACCCAGCTGCCGCTGTACGCCATGGCCGGCTGGCTGACCCTGCCCGAACCGGCCGCCATCGGCTCCATGAAGGGCCGCGGCCTGGCCCGCTCCGCCGCCCGCGGCGCGCAGGGCAAGGACGCCGCCCGTACCGTACGCGAGTACGTGTCCTTCGCGACCTCGCTCGCCTTCCTGCGCGCCCGCGCCAACCGCGGCGCCGCCGGTCCCGACTTCCAGGCGCGGGAGCAGGAGCTGCTGCACCACCTGTGGGAGCGCAAGGCCGTCGCCCAGCCCGCGCTCACCCATGCGGCCTACGTCATCCGGCCGCCGTTCCCGCCCGTGTACCACTGGGCGGCGCCCCGGCCGGGGACGCCGTACGGGCCGTATCCGCAGGTCCAGGGGTGGCCGCAGCCGCAACCGTGGCAACCGGAGCCGCAACCGTGGCAACAGCAAGAGCAACAGCAACAGCAACAGCAACAGCAACAGCAACCGTGGCAGCCGCAGCCGCAGCCCGGGCAACCGCAACCCTGGCAGCCGCAGCCGGGGGCGTACCCGCAGCGGTGGGGGCCGCGCCACCCGCAGGTGCCGCCGCAACAGGGGTGGCATCCGCAGGTCCAGCCCCCGTACCAGGACCCCGGGGGCGGCCGCCACCGCTGACTCCGGTTGCCGGGTCCCCCGGCCGGGGTTGCAATGGCCGTGTGAGTCCGCTGATACGACGTACGAGCCGCTCCGGCCCCCGTCCGTCCGGCCGCACCAGCTGGACGCGGACGGCCGTCGTGCTGATACCGACCCTCGCCGTCGCCACGGCCGTGGCGGTCGGCGTCGGCGCCGGGGTGGTGCCCGTGTCCCTGGCGATCTCACCGGCCATGACCGCGCTGTCCGGCCAGAACATCCAGGTCGCCGCCGACAGCCTGACCGGCACGGGCTTCACCCAGTACGTCACCGTCGACAACACCGACGAGGGCGACCTCCCCGAGGCCGTCTCCGCCATCAGCTCGGCCGACCTGCACAACCTGTGCCAGTCCGTGGTCGGCTCCGTCCCCGGCTTCGGCAACGTCTCCCTGCGGATCACCGCGGGCGGCGACGGCAAGCCCGTCCACGCCGACCAGCTGATCGTCGACACCGCCGACCTGGCCGGTGACGCCGAGTTCCACAACATCCAGATCGGCGTGGACGCCTCCAGGACGAACGCCGAGGGCAGGGCGAAGGGCCCGGCCGGGGCCCTGGGGCAGCAGGCCGAGAGCGTCCGCATCGACAACCTGCGGCAGACCGCGAAGTCCGTGAGCGCGGCGACCTTCCGGCTGAACGGCCTGCACCTGACGGTCAGCAAGGGCGCCAAGCCCTGCTTCTGACCCGAATGGGCGAGCGCATAGGGCTGTTGGAGTGATTACGGACCGGAGCCGAGCGACCGATCAGACTTTCCCACGGTTGACCGGGTGTGCTGACCACCGAGCCCGCCACGTCCCAGGCCGCCGTCGACGCCTCCGGCCGCACCGACTGGAAGCGACTCGCCCTCGTCATGGTGCCGACCTTCGCCACCGCGGGCGCCATCGTCGCGACCATGGCCACCGGCGCACTGGCCGCGTCCTTCGGGGTCTCCGCCAACTCCTTCACCGTCGCCGGCGGGAGCTTCCAGATCTCCTCCTCGCTCCTGGAGGGCGACGGCTTCGTCCAGTTCGGCGTCCTCGACCACAGCCGTGACGAGGTCTATCCGGAGGCGCTGTCCGGTATCCGCCGGGCCACCCTCCACGACCTGTGCCAGTCCGTCGTCCAGCCCGTCCCGGTCATCGGCCCGGTCACCCTGCGGCTGACCGCGGACCCGGCGCGGGCCGACCGCCTCATCGCGGACGCCCACGACCTCACGGGCGACGCCGTCTTCGAGAACATCCACATCGGCCAGGACGCCTCGACGGTGGACCAGGTCCCCGGCGTCCAGGGCCCGCCCGGGGCCTTCGCACAGCAGGCCACGAGCATCCGCGTCCGCGACCTGCGGCAGACGACGCGGTCGGTCAGCGCGGCCACGTTCCGGCTGCCGGGCCTGCACATGCAGGTGCTGCGCGGCGACCACTCCTGCTTCTAGGAGGGACGCCCACCATGACCCGCATGCTCAGCCGCGCCAGGACCCTCAGGTCCCGTTTCCGCGCCTGGCGCCGCAGCCGCCCCTTCTGGGCCGGCGTGTGGACCCTCCTCGCCGGCGTGGAGATCCTCTCCATCCCGCTCGCCCCGCTCTCTCTCATGATCCACGAGGGCATCGCCGGTGTCTCCGGCCTGCTCATGGGGGTCTTCCTGGTCGTCCTGGGCCTGACCCTGTGGCTCGCCCCGCACTACCGCGCCTTCGCGGGCATCGCGACCCTGGTCTTCTCCGTCGCCTCGCTCGTGCTGTCGAACTTCGGCGGATTCCTGATCGGCTTCCTGCTGGGCGTCATCGGCGGCGCCATGGCCGTCAGCTGGGTGCCGGACGAGGACGGGAACGGCGGCCGCAGCAGGCGAGCCCGGCCGGTGCCGGACTGGGGCGGCGGGGGCGGCAGCCGAGGCGCCGCGGGGCCGGGCCCGGCCTCCCCGCAGGGCGGCGAGGACGAGCCCCCGGCCCCCACGCCTCCCCCCGGCGGCGGTACGGGGGAGCCGGCACCGCCCACGGCCTCGTCGCTGGGGACGGCCTCGCTCGGGGGCGCGGCAGGGGCAATGGCGGGGGCGGGCGCCGGGGCAGGTGCCGGCCGGCCGGCCGATCGCACCGCGCTGCGCAACCGGGCCGTACGGCTGCGGGCCATCGGCGCCCTCCCGGTGGGCGGGGCGCTGCTGGCCGGCGGGCTGCAACCGATGGCGCCGATGAACGTGGCCCCCGGCGGCTCCCCCAAGGGCGACGCCGCCACGGCGAACTCCGCCGGGGGCCACCGCAGCGCCCGCGAGGCCGTGTGCGACGTCCTGGGCGGCCTGTACCACGCACGCAACCCCACCGTGCACGGCACGGGCACCGCCACGGGGAAGGCCAGGAACCGGGCCCCGGACGGTCTCAACCCCGGCGTGGAGGCGCAGCCCCCGCCCCCCGACCGCGGCTCCCTCGACGTCTCGCCGGGCGGCACCGGCTCCCCCTCTCCCTCCCCCTCCGCGAAGGGCCCGGGCCCGACCTCCGTACCGTCGCAGCGCGCGGCGCCGCAGCCGCCGTCGGGCGGGCTGCTCGGGGCGGTGGGCGACCTGCTGGGACTGCGGGGCCGGCAGCCGTCGTCGCAAGCACCGCCGCAGCCGCGGCGGGGGGCCACCTCGTACGCGCCGTCCGCACCCCGCGGGGACGGGTCCGCCCGCCGTACCGCCCCCGAGATCCCGGCGCCGTCCGCGGGCGCGCCCCCCACCGGCATCCTCTCCGGCGACAAGGTCAGCCCGGACACGCTGCTGGACCTGGTCGTCCCCCGCCGCCCCACCGACGGCGGCATGGACGAACCGCTCTCCCTGCTCCCCGCCCGCATCCGCCTCGGCACCCCGGACTCCCCCTGGTGCCTGCCGAATGTCTCGCTGGAGCTGACGATCGGCGCCGCCCGCTACGGCGGCCACGGGCTCGCCGCGGAGCAGCCGTTCCGGGTCCTCACCCCGCTGCTGGTGCTGACCGGGCTGACGTACCACGGCATCACGGAACTCCCCACCCGCGCCGGCGCGGAGCGCGTCCTCGTCTTCACCGCCTGGCGCGTCGACATCGCGAGCCTCCGCCAGACCGCCCCTCTGCTCTCCCCGGCCTGCGCCCGCCGCCGCTCGGGCGACTGGACCCCGCCCTTCCACGGCCTCCCCGGGATCGGCCTGCCCCTGCTGGACATCGGCCTGCCGGGCATCGGCCACGTCTCCCCCGAGCCGGCTCCGTGGGCCCCCTGCCAGGGCGAACTGGAGTCGGACGGCACGCCCTGGGGCACCGCGACCGCGACCGGGCATCCGGTCGTCCTGCTCACCCGCGTCCTCAGCGGCAACCTCCTCGGCCTGCTCCCGGTCACCTTCACCCCGGACACGCCGCCCCCGCTGCCGCCGGGGCTGACGATCCCCATCCCGCTCTTCTTCACGCAGGTCGTGGCGTACAACCAGCTCCTGCTGGCGAACCGGCTCGCGATCCCGGGCCTGCACCAGCAGGCGTCACTCCACTGACTGGCAGAGGACGGCGCCGGCCGGCAGCACGCCGGTCAGAGCGCTGACGACAAGGGCCCTGCGGACAACGGACATGGCACACCTCGGTGCAGCGGCGGACTGATTCGAGCAGGCGACAACCCATCGAAGCCGTCCGACCACCCGATGTCACGCCGCCGTCGGAAGACACCCGCCAGGACGCATGACGAGGCACCCGCGGAAGGGCCCGGGCAGACCCGGGCTAGGAAGCCCGCTGCCCTCGCACCTGGATCCCGGCCAGGAGCTCCCGCGTGGCCGCCGCCACCGCGTCCACCGCCTCCTCGAACGCCTCCCGGTTGTGCGCCGCCGGCGCCCGGAACCCGGAGATCTTCCGCACGTACTGCAGGGCCGCGGCCCGGATGTCCTCTTCGCTGACCTCAGGCGTCATCGGCGGGCGCAGGGTCTTGATGCTTCGGCACATAGGTCCAGTGTGCCCGCGCCCACTGTCACGCCCACCCGTCCCGCGGGCGCCGCCCCCACCACCAGCCGCCCTCCCCGCCGGGCGCTGCCGCGTCCTCCACCGTCAGCTCCAGGTACCGCCCGTCCACCTCCCCCAGCGCCTCGCCGAACAACTCCGCCACGGGGCCCGGCAGCTTCCGCACCAGCCCAGCCACCCCGTCCCGGCACTTCAGCTCCCCCCGCTCCGTCCCCCGCCCCGCCCCCAGCCCCCGCACCACCCGCTCCCACGCCTCCAGATGCCCCCGTGCCTCCCGCAACGCGCTCCCCTCCACCTCCCACAGCGCCTCGTCCACCACCCCGTACGGCGCCCGCCGCAACGCCTCCATCGCCTGCTCGAACCCGTCCGTGACCGGCGTCTCGCTCTGCTCCATGGGGCCATGCTGCGCCCGCGGGGCGCGCTGACCCGCCCGACGCGCCACTTCCCCTTGGGCTACGCAACGCGCCTTGACTTCCGCTTCACGCCCGCCGGCACAATGGCCGTGTGCCTGCTCCCCCATCATCACCCGGCGTCTCAGCCCGCATGAGCAAGCAGGTCTCACGAGACACCGCGATCGAGCTGGCCGTCCGGCGACTGCTCTACGCCGTCGGATATCGCTACCGCGTGAATGTGCCCGTGCCGGACATGCCCCGCCGGACTATCGACATCGCCTTCGCCAAGCTCAAGATCGCAGTCTTCCTGGACGGCTGCTTCTGGCACGGCTGTCCACAGCATGCAACCAGCCCTAGAGCGAACGCCGAGTGGTGGCGGATCAAGCTCGATCGCAACATGGCGCGTGACCGCGAGACGACCCAGCATCTGATCGACATGGGATGGACGGTCCTCCGCTACTGGGAGCACGAGGACCCCGCGACTATCGCCTCCGCCATCGAAGCGAGAATCGCCGCGACAAGAGCCGTAGCCCCCGACAAGACAGCCCGCGATAACTAAATCGGCTCGGCGACACTTCCACCTGCAGCCGGGCACGGAACGCCCGAACCTGCAACTGCACTCCCATGCACGATATTTAAGTGCGCATATCGCTCAATCCCCTGTCACGGAAACGGCAATCGGCCCGCCAACACCCTTCGTCGTCGCGGGACTGTGACGGAAAGGTTCCTGCAGCACTCCATAGAGCTACAAAGTGTCATCAGACAGCAACAGCACGTATCGAAGGGGCGGTTGACGACGTTCCCGGAGCATCAACGCCTCCACAGATCGGAGCCCCCTGATGCGTCCCGACGACCGCGCCGCGAAGCCTCTCCACCGGTCCGTTGCCCTCGTGATCTCCAGTGCGGCCGCTCTCTTCGCGGCATCCAGTTCTCCGGCCTCGGCAAGCGCCGTCGGATACGGGAAGGTCACCGGATTCTGCTTCGATGCGAAGGGTGTCGAACTCTGCCTGCCGACGACATCCATCGGTCATTTCATCCAGGGCTCGGGACGCACTATCACTCGGGAGGAGGCGTCCATCCAGGACACTCTCGGCGGTGACACGGCCGGCGGCCGTTGGTGCAACTGGCACATCGACTGGCGGTACTCCGACACGGATGGCCGCACGTACCTCGTCAGCAAGGGGCCGGTACACCAGAGCTGCGCAGACCTGAGCTCGATGGGCCGCATCGACACGACGCGACGGACGTTGAAGCACTACGGAAAGGCGTGCGCTGACTTCTTCGCTGCTGGTGCCAAGCGCGGAACACAGTGTCACAACATCATCAAGTAGTGAGACCGGAGCATCAGAATGAGCAATGGCCTGCAATCAGCACTGCGGAGCAAGATTCTTCGCAGTGTGCTGACCGTCCTGGGGAGTTTCGTGGTCGCGGCTGTCTTTGTGCCCGTCTGCCTGGCCCTGCTCCCGGGCGCCGCTCAGGACTCGTTCTCCGATGCAGAGGTCGGGTGGTTGGTGTTCCTGGTCGGCGCCGCGCTCAGTGCCCTCGTCTTTTGGGGCACCAGGTTCCGCGAACGCTGACCCACAGCCCTCCGAACTGCGACACAGATGGGCACAAGTGGTTGTCGGCGCCCGATCAACGGCCCAGCGCGTGCCGGGATTCGCGCCATCGGGCCCCGCCACACGCGCCGCTAGCTCATTCACACCAGCCCCGTGAGCAACACCCGTGAATTCGTCATTTCGTACGCCCGTGTCGGCGACTGTGGGCGGGCGTTGAAGCACTGCGGAGGGCCGGTACAGCCCGGCCCCCGGTGCCGCGGCATCGTCAAGGAGCAAGGCGGGATCCCCATGGGCAACAAGTCGGCGAATGTGCGGACGGGTCGGTTGATGCGTTGGGTGCTGACGGCGGGGCTCAGTTACCTGGGGGCGATGTTCGTCGTGCTCGGGTGCCTGTCACTGCTGCCGAAGCACACGCAGACGTCACTGTCGGAGACCGCCGTGGGGTGGGCCGTGCTGGGCGTGAGCGTGGTGCTGTTCACGCTGTTCGCGGGGCGGAGCCGCGGGCGCTCCTGATCCGCACGCCACGGGCCGGACGGCGTCACCCCCGCATCCACGCCCGCGTCCCGAAGGACGCGCACGAGCGGGCCGCGGTGTCCGCCGCGAAGCGGAGGGCGGCGTCGAAGGCGGCCGGGGTGAGGCGGGTGGTGACGTGGGCGGCGAGGTGGTGGGCGAGGGCGCCGTGGAGGACGTCGCCGGCGCCGAGGGTGTCGACGACGGGGGAGACGACGGGGACGGGGATGTGGCCGCCGGGTCGGAGGATGGGGGACGCCCCCTGGGTGATGGCGGGCCAGCGGACGCCGGCGTCGTGCAGGAAGGCCAGGACCTCTGCGGGGGTGGACGTCCCCGGGGGGTGGAAGTCGGCGGAGCAGACCGCGATGTCGACGTAGGGAAGCAGGGTGGCCGTGGCGGGGCGCCAGCTGCCCGCGTCCAGGACGGCGGGGACCCCGGCGGCGCGGGCGAGGCGGACCGCGGGGACGGCGAGCGCGGGGTGGTGCGCGTCGACGAGGACGAGGTCGGCGTCGGCGACGAGGACGGAGAGGTCCCCGGGCGGGGAGACCGAGGTCCATGAGGTCGCGTTGGTGGAGGCGACAGCGCGGTCGCCCGTCGCCGCCGTGACCAGGATCGTCGACACCGCCGGGGGTTCCGGGGAGTCCGCGGTGAGGTTGATGACGTCGACGCCCAGCCCCGCGAGGTCGGCGTCGATCGCGGCGGCGAGGGGGTGGCCGCCGAAGGCGGTGAGCAGGACGGCCTCGCCGCCGAGGTGGGCGAAGGTGGCGGCGGCGCCCGTGGCGGGGCCGCCGGCGGCGACGGTCTGGGTGCGGGCGGTGAGTTTCTCGTTCGGGGCCGGGACGTGGTCGACGAGCGTGATGACATCGAGAGTGCAGAGGCCTACGAAGAGTGCGCGCATGGGCGCATAGTGGCAGCAGACGGCGTGCGATCCGTGGCTTACGCGCCTCCTACGGGCGGGGGTGCACCATTTTTCCGGGAGACCCGACGCGCAGCGCGCCGAAACCACTACGCTGAGTGCTCGCAGTGGTGCGCGGGGAATGCCGTGAGCAGGAGGACCGCATGGGGAACGCGCGACCAGGTGGGGCGGGTCCGGCGGACGTCGAAGTGGTGCTGGCCAGAGCACAGAACGCCTTCGACATCGAGGACCGCGTGCTGGGGCGGCTGGCGACCGCGTTGATGGGGTGCACGGAGCTGGCGTCCTTCCGCCAGCGCAAGGGGCCGCCGCGGCGGCTGATCCGGCGGACGCTGCGGCATACGTTCCTGCTGGCCGACGGCAGCACACAGCTGCTCTGGGAGATCGAGCACAACACCGGCGCCGGCGCCGACCGGCTGCTGTACGAGGTGTACTCCGACCCTGAGGAGCTCGCCGCGGCCCAGCACGTGATCGACGCGCGCTTCGGGGAGCCCTCGCCGGAGGAGCTGGAGGCGGAGGCGGCGGAGTGGCTGGCGCGGCTGCCGCAGCTGGCGATGGAGCTGGCGCCCGGGCCCCGGCAGTACAGGGAGGACCACTCCGCGGAGCACGCCTGGCGGGTGCTGCGGCGCGCGGAGAACACGGACGTCCCGGACGAGGAGCTGCTCAGCCGGCTGGGCTCGGCCGTGGGCCACGACATCGCGTACGTCACCGGCCGGCACACCCGGATCGGCACCGGCCGGGTCGCCGGCTGGACGCTCTACGAGCACGCCTTCCTGCTGGCGACCGGCGAGGAGATCAGCCTCTGGGAGGTCGAGCACACGATGACCCCCGACGGACGGCCGGTGTGCGAGGTCTACGCCGACGAGACGGCCGCCTGCGACTCCGCGGATGTACGGCTCGAGGCGCTGTAGCCGGGCGCTCCGGATTGCGGCCGGGGTGCAGCCGGAGGAAATTGGGGCGTAGGCGAGTCGGTGGGAGGCGGGAGGTTCCCATGGCGGTCCTGACGGAGGTCGAGTTCCCCGGTGTGACGGCCCTGCAGTACGAGGAAGCGAACCACCGCGCGGGGTTCGGGCCCGAGCATCCTCCTGCGGGGCTTCTCTCGCATGCCGCCGTGATCACCAACGAGGGTCTGCGGCTGGTCAACGTCTGGCAGTCCGCGCAGGCGCTGGAGGCCTTCATGGAGATCATGATGCCCGCAGCCAAGGAGTCCGGGTTCCCGGAGCCGAGCGGGCCGCCGAGGATCTCCGAGCTCTACAACTTCGTCGTCCCGTAGACGATCACCGAAGGCCGGAAACGACGGACCGGCGGTCCTGGTGTCGGGGGTTCACCAGGACCGCCGGGGTCAGTGTCGTCACCGGCAGTCGGGGTGCCTCAGACGGAGAGGCCCTTGCTGCGGAGCCAGCCCAGCGGGCCGATCGGGTCGCCGCCGCCGGGGCGCACCTCCAGGTGCAGGTGCGGGCCGGTGACGTTGCCCGTGGCGCCGACGCGGCCGATGGTGTCACCGGTGCTGACCTTGCCGGAGGTGACGATCATCGAGGAGAGGTGGCAGTACCAGAGCTCGGTGCCGTCGTCGAGGGTCAGGATGATGCGGTAGCCGTACGAACCGGCCCAGCCCGCCTCGGTGATGGTGCCGCTGTGGATGGCCTTGACCGGGGTGCCGGTCGGGGCGGCGAAGTCCTGGCCGGTGTGCGTGTTGGCCCACAGCGAGCTGGACTCGCCGAAGCCGGCGGTCAGCGTGTACGAGGCGACCGGCTTGACGAAGCTCTTGGCGAGCTCGGCCAGGCGCTCGGCCTCCAGCTTCTTCGCGGCCTCCGCCGCGGCCTTCTTCTTGGCCGCGGCCTCGGCGCGGACCCGCTCCGCCGCCGCGGACTTGGCGGCCTTGGCCACCGCCTCCTGCTGTGCGGCGTTCCTGGCGGACCGGTCGGCGGCGTTCCGCTGCTGCTGGGCCTGGTCGAGGATGCGGTTGCGCAGGGCCTCACCCGCGTCGGGGCGCAGGGCCTCGGCGACCTGCTTGGCCTCGGGGGCGCTGTCGTCCCCGACCAGGGCTCCGATGCCGGGCAGGTGGGACACCTCGGGCAGGGAGACGGGGAGCGGGTTCTTGCCCTCGGCGGTGGCGACCCCTCCGACGCCCAGCACGGCCACGGCCGCGACTCCGAAGACCGCGGAACCCCGGCCCATGGAGCGCTGCTTGGCGACGCGGTGCCGGGCGCGACGGGGGCCGGTGGACTCCTCGGTGGGGTTCCACGGCTCCGCCTGCGGGCCCTCGTAGGGTGCGCCGCCGAACCGCGGGCCGCCCTCGGGCTCGTCGGACTCGTCCTCGTGGCGCGGGTGGGCGGTGGCGACGGTGTCGTAGGCCTCCGGCCCGCTCTCGTACGCCTCGTGCTCGGCGGCGGTCTCCGGCTCGGCGGTGGTGGCCTGGGAGGCCGCCTCGTCGAACCAGCCGGCGGCCATGTTCCACTCGCCGGTGTCCCAGCCGTCGATCGCGTTCTTCGTCGGCGGTGCCTGCTCGGCAGCCGGGGGGTTCCAGCCGGCGGCGATGTTCCACTCGCCGGTGTCCCAATCGGGGTACGCGGAGACGGACCCCTGTTGCTGTCCGGGTATCAGGGCAGGCTCGTTCGACGCCACGCGGGCGCACTCCTTTCCTTCCTTCTCGCCTACCGGGTTAGCTGACGGGTTCGGAGCAGGAAGGTCTCCTACGAGGACCGTGGAAGGCCCCCGATTCACCCCAGGAAGTGGTTCCCCGGTTCCCGCGGACGGGATTCGGCAAGCGCACGGCGCCGCCCTGTCGGCGGCGGGACGACCGCGCTGCGTTATCGAACGTTAATAGAGGCGCCCGCCAATTCCAAGCCACTCAAGCGAGTTCATGACGGGAATCTATGTGGATGGACAGGACAGAAGCGGACATTGAGCCGCGACTGCCGTGACCTACGGGAAATGTGAGTGTGCATCAGTCGTTATGCGGAAGGGAGCGCCGCGCTCACGGCGAGTGATGGTCACCCCGGACCTCGGCCACCCAACGCACGGCCCAATCGGCTGTCGAGGCGCTCCGCCGTGGCGTCGGCGCTGCGGTGCGCCGTGAGCATCCCGTGCACTTCACGCTGCAGGACCCGGGTGAACGTGACGTAGTGAGCGGTCGCCGGACGGGCCCTGGCGGCCTGCAGCGCGCACCACAGCAGCGTCGTGTAACCGGGGGTCGCGGCCGACGGCGAGGGTGACGGTTCCGAGCCGCGCCCCTCGGGGCGGTCGAAGAACCAGGCGCGGGGGTCGTGAGGATCGTCACAGTTGACATCCCCGGCGCCGTATGCTGACCGCCGCGCGGGGGCGAAACCCGCCCCGAGCAGGGCATGTTGGGCAGTGCGGCCGGTCAGGAAGCGGATCAGGTCCGCGGCGTCGTCCGGGCGGTCGCTGGTCGCCGCGACGCCCAGGCTCTGCCCGCCGAGGGCGGCGACCCCGGGGAGCCGGGCCACGCCGAAGCGGACGCCGGGGGCGAGGGTGGCGTCGAGCCGGTTGTAGGCGTACGGCCAGTTGCGCATCAGCACGCTCTGGCCCTCCGTGAACTGGGCGAGGGTGACGGACTCGTCGGCCTCCAGGGACTCCGGATTGAGGTTGTTCGCGGCGCCGAGCCGGCCGAGCTCGTCCAGGCCCTCGCGCAGCCCGTCCTCGGTGCCGACGTAGCGGCCGTCGCCGTCGACGAGGTCGACGCCCGCGGTCCAGAAGGTCTCCAGGGTGTTCACCGTGAGGCCCTCGTACGCGCGCAGCTGGGTGGTGTAGGCGGCGTGGCCGAGGGGGCGTACGTCGGCGAGCAGATCCCCGACCTTGGCGTACTCGCGCAGGTCGGCCGGGCGGCGGCCGGCCTTGGCGAGGTCGTCGGTGCGGTAGTACAGCAGACCGACGTCGGTGTTGAAGGGCACCGCGTACGTGCGGCCCTTCCAGCGGCCCGCGTCCGCGGCCTGGCGGAGGAAGTCGCCGTCGACGAGAGCGGGGTCGAGGGGACGGAGCAGCCCGCTGTCGGCGAACTCGGGGATCCAGCTGATGTCGAGGTTGACCACGTCGTACGCGGCGGTACCGGACTGGAAGGCGCCGATCAGCTCGCTGCGCTGCTCGTCGGAGGCGGAGGGGAGCTCGACGAGGCGGGCGGGCCGGGAGGGATTGCGCCGGTTCCACTCGTCGATCAGGGCGCGGCGGACGCCGGGTTGCCCGCCCGCGGTGAGATCGGCGTCGCTCGCGACGACGATCGGACGGGAACGGTCGGGGGGCGGGGCCGGGACGGCGGGGGAACCGCTGCAGGCCGCGGCGGCGGCCGGCAGGAGCAGGAGCCCCAGGACCCGGTACGCACGGCGGACCCGGTACGGAGGGCGCGCACGGCGCGCGCGGCGTTCGGTCACGGCGGTCGAGCCGGCCACGGCCGTCAGAGCGGTCCGGCCGGTCGAGGCGGCCAGAGTCGTCACGCCGGCCCGGGCGGCCCGGGCGCGCGATCCGGGTTCGCCGCCGTCCCGGCGGGCGGCGCGCGCCCGTCCGTTCCACCCCCCCGTACCCGGAAGGCCCCCGGCTCTCATGACCCTCCCGAGGTGAGCCGGGTGATCGTCTCCGCGACCCGGTCCGGCAGGTCCTGCGCCGCCGCCAGGCAGGCGCCGCCGCCCTCCGTGACCGCCTTGTTGAAGCGCAGCGAGCAGCCGAAGCTCTCCAGGGACACCACCAGTACGGGGACGTCAGGGTCGGGCGGTGCCACGCGGGCGCTGTCCTCGTCGTCGGTGATGAGGACGAGCAGGGCGCCGGGGGAGTCCGCGAGGGTACGGGACCACTGGCGCAGGGCGGCGGCGACGGGGGCGTCGCGCTCGACCGGCGCCAGCGAGCGGATCGCGGCGTCCCGCGCGGCCGCGCCGTGCGCGCCGAGCGGGAGGACCGTGCGGCCGGGCACCGCCGCGATGCCGTACCGGTAGCCGGCGGCGCGGGCCAGGACGGAGCGGACGACGGAGACATTGGCCCCGGAGAAGGCGGAGCTGGAGACGTCGACGGCGAAGAGGACGTCCCGCCGGGTACCGCCGGTGTCGCCGTGGTCGCGCAGCGCGGCCTCGATGGCCTGCCGCGAGGGCGGTTCGCCACCGGTCGGGGGGTCGGCGACGAAGACCGCGCTGTCCAGCGGCGTGTCGCCGGCACCGCTCGTGCCGGTGACGTCCGTACGGAAGCCCTGCGCGGCCAGCGCCCGCTGCCCCGGCGCCGAGCCGAGCCAGGTGGCGAGCCGGTGCACGGCATCGGCGCGGTCCACGCGGTCGGCACGGCCGGTCTCCCAGGTCACCGGGACGAGGGTGAGGTCGAGCGGCGGGACGTCGCGGGGGTAGTAGACGGTGTAGGGGTCGGACTGGTTGCCCAGACACGGGGGACGGGTCTCAAGGGCCGGGGTGACGAGAGCGGCCAGGGTGGACTCGGCGGTCAGCAGGGCCTGTTGGGTGCCGTGCCGGTCCACCAGCCAGGTGCGGGCCGAACAGGCCAGGGCCCGGTCGTCGGCCGGGGGGACGGCGTCGGTGGTCACACGGGTGCCGGGAGCCAGGTGCAGCAGCTGGTCCAGGGCGGCGTCCGAGGAGTGCGGTTCCGCGCTGCGGACGACCACGCCCTGCGCGTGGGCGGCGTCCACCAGTTGCTGCGCGGTGCTGCCGGTGCGCCCGACGCCCTCCAGCGAGGTGGTGGCGGCGACGACGGCCGGCGAGTGCGCGAGGGTGATCCGGCCGCCGAGGGCGACGACGCTCTCCGGGCGCTCGGTCTCCGCCAGTACCCGGGTGTACGCGGTGCCCGCCGCCGGTATCCACACGTCCGGGTGCGGCCCGACGTCGCGCAGCGGCATCGCGCAGCCTCCGCCGCTCCCGCAGGCCCGTTCCGGTTCCGCCCAGGCGGCGGAGGCGCGGAAGGCGGCGATCGTACGGTCGGCCGGGGCGGCGTAGACGGTGGTGTTGATCTGGCCGCACCCCTCGGGCCGGCCGCCGAGGGAAGCGGTGGTCCCGGCGGCGTCGCTGTCCTGGAATTCGTCGAGCACGGCGGTGAGCGCGGCGCGGGTCTCCGGCGAGGTCAGCACGCGCAGTTCGAGCGGGGCGGGGCACAGCGGCGCGGGGCGGTGCGCCCACGCCCAGCCGGTGACGCCGCCCGCGAGCAGGGCCAGGGCGGTACCGATGCCGACGGCGCGGTGCCAGTACGGCTGGTGCGGTCCCGCCATCCACGTCCAGGCGAAGCCCGCGTACTGGGCGAGGCGGCGCAGCGGCGCCAGCGGGCGCGTCCCGCGAGCGGGGCGCGGGGTGAGCCGGGCCTGCGACAGGACGGTGTCGCCGGCGCTGTTGCTGGAGCGCTCGGTCGGGAACCAGGGGTCGTAGTCCACCCGCTCGTCGAGCGTGGCGGCGTACTCGTCGGCCAGTTCGCGCAGCCGGACCCCCAGGCCCTGCACGGTGACCGGGTCGTACGGGTCGGTGCCCTCGGCCAGCACCCGGACGAGGGCCCCGGTGAAGGGCGTCGGGTCGATGCCGTCCCCCTTGTGGATGCGCGAGCCGACGGCCGACGACGTGATCAGGGAGAACGGCCGCTCGGGCAGCGGCACGAGGCCCGCGTTGCCGGAGTAGCAGCAGTCCAGGACGAGGACGACCCGCTCGGCGCGCGAGGACGCGAGGAGCTTCAGCAGGTCCCGGTACGGGATGCCGTCCAGGCGGGCCCCGTCCTTGGTGGACTCCCGGGTCATCAGGTAGAGCTCGGGCTCCCCGGTCCCCAGGTCGACGTAGCCGTGCCCGGTGAAGTAGCACAGCAGCAGGTCCTGGGCCTGGGCGGCGGCGGTGGCGATCAGCCGCAGCGCGCGGTCGCGGGTGCGCGGCTCGGCGAGGGTCTCCACGGTGCGCGGGATGAACCGGCCGAGCGATCCCGAGACGAGCACGGCCCGCAGCCGCCCCAGATTGGCGTTGGCGGAGGGGATGTTGGAGAAGTCGCGGGCGTGCTCGTACTTGGAGACGCCGATCAGGACCGCCCGCGACCGGGACGCGAACGGTTCGTACGGCATGCCCGCCGGACCTCCCCAGGGTCTCTTCTTCCCGGTCTCTTCCCGGTCTCCTCCTCCGGATCCGGTTCTCCGGAGCTAGTTCTCCAGCGTCTGGCGGATGCGGGCCGCCATGGCCTCCAGTTCGCCGCGGGTCAGGGTGTCCCGGCCGGTGAGGACGCACTCCACGTCCCCGGAGCGGACGGTGACGGTGAGCGAGTCGCCGGGCTGGTTGCGCAGATGGTTGCGCAGGGCGCGGAGCAGGGTGAGCGCGGTGGTCTGCAGGGTCTCCTGGAGGATGACGAGCAGCAGGTCGTAGGCGATGCCCATGCTCTCGTCGGCGGGCCGCTCACGGCGGGCGACCAGCGGGGCCAGTTCCTCGTCGGCCCGCAGCCAGACCTCGAGTCTGCGCAGGTCCTCGGCCGGGTCCTTGCCGCCCTCGAGTTCGATGGTCACATACGTCTCCATGACGCCTCCCTCGCCTCCCAGTTTACGCTGACGCGCCGTCATGCATAGCGGATGTGACGGGAGTTGTGTGTAAAGGCCAGGAAATCGCGGCGGTCCGGGCCGAGGCCCCCTACCCCGGGGCGGGCCGATGCGTCATGATGCCCGAGTACCGCACGTACGAGGGGATTCGCCCGATCTTGGAGGCCGGAATGAGGCTGGGCAAGGCACTGGCGAACGGCTACGCGGAAGAGGCGGACGAGGAGCTCACAGGACTCGCGGAGCAACCCGCGGACGAGAAGGCGACCGCCGGCGCCGAGGCGGGGGCCGCGGTGGCCGAAGAGGCCGCCGAGGCCGCGGCGCGGTGAGGTTCGCGGGCCGGTTGCCCGAGGAACGGCCGGCGGTGCCCCCCGCGGGGTACAAGCTGGCCTTTGCCATGCTGTCGCACGACGGCACCCGTGTGGGCTTCCGGGGCGTGTCGCTGGGCGGGCGGATCGTGTACGGCGCCCTCGACGACGCCGTGTGCGGCTACGGGCGGCGGCACCGCAGCCCGGCGAGGGGCTGCGACTGCGGCTTCTACTGCCTGCACACGGCCGCCGAGGCACAGGCCCTGACCTGTGCCACGGACTGCCGGGACGCGGTGGTGCTCCAGGTGAGCGTGCTGGGCGCGTACACCCGGTACGAGCACGGGATGCGCTACGCGCGGCAGCGTGTGCGCACCGCGCGCATGGGCGTCTGCCGTTGCGGCCGGGCCGCGCGGGTCTTCGTGCGCGACGGTGCCGGGCTGCCCGGCTGGCGCGCCCTGACAGCGGCCTGCCCCCGTTGCGCGGCGGGGCTGCGGGTCCTGCGGCCGGCGGAGTTCGCGCGGCTGGCCGGGCCCTGGGTGAACGTGACCGGGGAACCGCCCGAGCCCGTCGCGGCCGGGCCGCTGCGCGAGGAGCCGGCGGCGGAGGCGGCGCGGCTCAGGACGATGCCGGACCGCTTCCAGGAGCGGCTGGAACGGCTGGACCACCGGGAGGAGAGCCCCCCTTCCGGCCAGTAGGGCGGGCGGTGCCGGGAGGCACCGCCCGCCCGCACCGGGCCGCCTCATGATCGGCCGCCCATACTGGAACACATGGAGCACAACGCCGAGCTCAGAGAGTTCCTGCGGGCCCGCAGGAACCGGTTGAGCCCGCAGGACGCCGGTATCAGCGTCAGCGGTACACCGCGCCGGGTGCCGGGGTTGCGGCGGGAGGAGCTGGCGCGGCTGGCCGGGGTGAGCACCGATTACTACACCCGTTTGGAGCAAGGCCGGCACCTCAATGTCTCGGAGGCGGTGCTGGACGCCGTCGCCCGCGCCCTGCGGCTGGACGCGGCCGAGCGGGCGTACCTCTTCGAGCTGGCGCGGCACCGCCAGCCGCCCCGCCGCCGCCCGCAGCGGCCCCAGCGGGTGCGCCCCGAGGTCTACCGCGTACTGGACCTGCTGGGCGACCGCACCCCCGTGCTCGTCCTGGGCCGGCGCACGGACGTGCTGGCCGCCAACCGGCTGGCCCGCACGCTGATCACCGACTTCGACGCGCTGCCGCACCGCGACCGCAACCTGGCCCGCTTCATGTTCCTCGACGACGCGGCGCGCGACCTGTACCGCGAATGGGACAAGTACGCCGCCGAGACGGTTGCCACCCTGCGGCTGGACGCGGCGCGCCACCCGGACGACCCGGGGCTGACCGAGCTGGTCGGCGAGCTGACCATCAAGAGCGCGGAGTTCCGTGCCTGGTGGGCCGACCACAACGTGCGGCAGAAGTCGCACGGTGTGAAGCTCTACCACCACCCCGTCGTCGGCGACCTCACCCTGTCGTACGAGAACGTGGTCTTCCCCGGCGACAGCGACCAGGCCATGTGCATCCACACGGCCGAGCCGGGCTCCACCTCCGAGGCCGCGCTGCAGCTGCTGGCCGCGTGGACCGGCTCCGACACGCCCGCCAGCGGCTTCCCCGATCCGGAGCCCGACCCCCGGTGACGCCGTGAGGGCGGCACCGGCGTCGCGCCGGTGCCGCCCTCACGGGTGGTGCGTCAGCAGTCGTCCGGCTTGATGCGGACGATCTGCGGGTCGTGGTCGCTCGCCTGGTCGGCGAACTCCGCGTTGATGTGCACGACGTCGTAGTCGAAGCTGCGCAGCCCCGGGCTGAGCAGGATGTGGTCCAGCGACTGCGAGTTGCCCTCGTAGACGTAGGTGTAGCGCTCGGACTTCGGGAGCGTGGTGAGGAGGTCCTTCAGCACGCCGTCCGAGGTGAGGGTGGACACGGTGTCGGAGAACTCGTAGTCGTTGAGGTCGCCGAGGACCACGACGTTGGCGTGCTTGTCGGCCGCCAGCAGCGACTTCACGAAGGTGTTGACCTCGGTGGCCTGCAGCTTCCGCTGGGTCTCGGAGCTGCGCACCGGCTGCTGGTAGCGGCTGTGCAGCGGCTGGTCGCCGCCCTTGGAGTTGAAGTGGTTGGCGATGACGAAGACCGGCTCGCCGTGGAAGCGGAACTCGCCGACCAGCGGCTTGCGGCTGGCGTTCCAGGCCTCGCTGGTCGGGTTGATCCGGCCGGGCGAGACGGACAGCTGCAGGCCCTTGCGGGACTTGACCGCCTGGACCGCGGTGGTGGCGTCGCCGCCGGCGCGGTCGGTGAACTGCACGCGCTCCGGGTTGAAGAGGAAGACCTGGCGGATGTTGCCGCCGGGCTCACCGCCGTCGGTGTCGTTCGTGGGGTCGACCGAGCGCCAGCTGTATCGGGGGCCGCCCGCCGCGACGATGGCGTCGACGAACTTCTGGACGGTCTGGTCGGCGGCGACGGTGCCGTCGTCGGTGGCGCCGTTGTTGTCCTGGATCTCCTCCAGCGCCACGATGTCGGGCGAGGAGAGGTTGGTGACGACGCCGTCGGCCAGCCGCGCGAACTTGTCGGCGGGGTCGGCGGGGTCGAGGTTCTCCACGTTGTACGTGGCGACCGCGAGCTCGCCGCCCTTCTGCTTGCGGGTGACCTCGCGCTTGAGGTTGTTGTCGGCCAGCGTGCCCAGCTGCGTGGCCTGGAGGTTGTAGCCGCCGAAGCCGTCGTAGTCGATGGTGCCGGTGGTGGTGCCGGCCAGCGTGTCGCCGACGTCGGCGGCCGGGACGTCGGCGGCCGGGACGAGCGACATGACCTTGATCCGGCCCGTGTTGGGCTGGTCGTAGGCGCCGTAGACCGTGCCGCCGCGACCGGTGGGGTTCTCGGCGGGCTTCACCGTCACCCACACCTCATGGTACTGGGTGGTGCCGCCGGTGACGCGGGCGTCGGAGAACCGCGCGAGCTCGCCCTCGTGCGCCTCGTAGAAGTCCAGCGCGTACGCGGCCGGGTCGAGCGGCAGGTCCTCGATGCTGCCGCCGCCCGCGTCGGGCGCGTACGCGGCGGGGACCGTGGTGGCGTCGAGGGTGACCGGCGCGGGCAGCGCGTTGCCGCCGGAGAGCACGGTGGCGGTCGGGCCGGTGATCTCGGTGACCGACTGGGTGGTGCTGCTCGGGTAGTACTCCGACACCTTGCCGGTCACCAGCACCTTGTCGCCGACAGCGACGGTGGGCGTGGCGGAACCGGTGTAGACGAACACGGCCTCGCTGGTGCGGGCGTCGGCGTCGGCCTCCGGATCCTGGATCCAGTAGCCCTTGGAGCCGCTGGTGCGGACGCCGGTGACGACGCCGGGGACCCGGGTGACGGTCTGGCCCTTGAGCGGGGAGACCCGCGTGGTGCCCTGGATGTCGTGGATCCGGGTGGTGCCGGGCTCGGTCGGCTCGGGGGTCGGCGTCGGGTCCGGGGTGCCGCCGCCCGGGGTCTGCCCGGCGGCGTTGACCGGGCTCGGCGCGCCGGAGGCGAGGTCGGCCGCGTTGTCGTCGGTGTCGGCCAGGGAGGCGCCGCGGGCGACGGAGGCGGTGTTGCTCGCGCCGGCGGCGGGACCGCTGCCCTCGCGGACGACCGCGCTGCCGTAGCCGACCAGGTCGACCACCCGGGCGTCGGCGGCGCAGTCGGCGGCCGTGATGCAGGTCAGCGCGGTGGTGCCGTTGACCAGGGCGATGGTGCCGGAGGTGGCGCTCATGGCGATGGAGCCACTGGCGTCGGCGGCCGGCAGGGGCGTCGTGCCGCCCGTGCCGACGGCCTCGGAGACGAGGTAGCGGCCGCCGGAGGCGATCGACCCGCTCAGCGGGGTCACACTCCACTTGGAGGAGGCGGACGGGGAGCCGCTCAGGTACTGCACGCTGTAGCCGGACAGGTCGTACGCGCCCGAGCCGCCGTTCGCGAGCTCCACGAAGTCATTGGTCAGCGTCGCGCCCGAGTTGCCGCCACCGCCGTACACCTCGGCGACGACCGCCCCGCTCGAGGGGGTCGCGTGGGCGGCGGGCAGCCCGGTCAGGACGACGGACGCGGCGATTCCGGTCGATATGAGCGCGAACGCCGCGGCGCGGCTGCGGGGTCGGCTCGGTCTGGCGATCGGCACGAGGGTTTCTCCTATCAGGGCCCAACGACCCGTCAATTCCGGGCAGCGCACGGCGGACCGGCTCAAGTTACGCGCGTAGAAACGGACATGACAAGGGGAATGAGGTTAATTCTGCGAGTCGTCCGTGGCGTAACCACGACACGAGTCCCACGGGTGGATGCCGTGGCGCGAACGCGCCACCGTTCGGGCGACCCCCCGATGGGTCACCCGGCGCGCCGGGACGGGCCGGGATTGCAACATTGATGACGTCCCGTCAGCACCTCACCCCGCGGAGTCCGACGTGCGCCCATCCCCCGGACGGCCCGGCCGCCGCCACCGGCCCTCCCTCCCCGTAGCCGCCCTGCCGGCCGCTCTGCTGGCCGCTCTGCTGGCCGCGGCCACCGTCCTGCTCACCCCCGGCACCGCCGCACCGGTCCCCGGCGCCGGCTGCGCCCCGGCCGCCTACGCCGGCACCGGTGTGCCCGGTTACGGCGGCGACGGCGCCGCCGCCACCGCCGCGGCACTGCGCGGGCCCGCGGGGCTCGCCACCGACGCCGCGGGCCGGCTCTACATCGCGGACTCCGCGAACCGCGCGATCCGCCGCGTCACCGCCTCCGCCCCCGGGGCCCCGCCCGTCATCGCGACCTTCGCGACCACCGACTTCGCCCCGTACGGGCTCGCGGTCGGCACGGACGGCACGGTCTACGTCTCCGGCGAGGGCAAGGTCGTCTCCGTGGGCGCCGACGGCCGCGGCACGACGACGCTGCTCGCGGAGGCGGGCCGGCACGACGCCGTCGCCGTCGGCGGCGACCGCTCGGTGTACATCACCGGAGGCACGGCGGGCGGCCTGCGGCGGATCCCGCCCGGCGGCAAGGCGGCGACCCGGTACTTCGCCGGGGCCACCGTCGGGCCGCTCACGGCCGACCGGGCAGGCAACGTCTACGCCGTCGTCGACGGCCGGGTCCGGCGGATCGACCGCGACGGCCGGGTCACCCCCGTACCGGGCGCCGCGCGGCTCGCCCCGGGCGACGTCCGCGGACTGGCGGTGACAGAGGACGGCACCCGCTTCTACTCTGCCCCGCGCGCCCGGACGGCCGCCCTTGCGCTCGCCGGCCCCTGGGGCACCGCCCTCGCCCCCGGCGGGCGGCTCTACGTCTCCGACCACGCCGCCCACCGCGTGTACGTCATCGCCCGGCCCGTCGTCGTACCGGGCCTGCTGCGCGTCGCCTCCGGGCCGCAGGGCCACGCCACGGGCAACGTCCTCAAGGGCGTCACCGGGAGCGGGACGACCGTCACCGCCCACAGCGAACCCACGCGCGGCGTTCTCGTCCAGCAGGCGAACGGCCTCTTCTCCTACACCCCGCGCGGCGGCTTCTCCGGCACCGACGCGTTCACCGCCACCGTCACCGACGCCTGCCGAAACACGGCGACCCGTACCGTCCTGGTACGGGTCGCCGCGCCGCCGGTCGCCCGGTGAACGCCGACCGCTGATACGCCGACGCGGGGGCGCCCGGAACCCCGGGCGCCCCCGCGTCGGATGATGTGCGCCGTCTCAGGCGCGCGCCTCGGCCACCGCCGCGCCGAGGGCCTCCTTGATGCGCGGGCCCAGCCGGGCGAAGCCCAGCTCCTTCATCGCGGCGCGCAGCAGCTCGTCGTCCGACCGCTTCTCGCCGTCGCCGTCGATCCACCGCACCAGCGCGGTCAGTTCCGCCGCCGAGTACGCCGTCACCGCCTTGCCCGGCGTGATCGAAGGCTTCTCCCCCCGCCCCGCGGCGGCCTCGGCGACCGGCTCCGGCTCGACCTCGACGGGGGCCTCCGGCTCAGTAGCCGCAGGCGCCTCTTCCTCCGCCACGGGGGCCTCGACGACAACCGGCTCCGCCTCGACGGGCGCAGCCTCGGCAACGACCTCCGCCTCGACAACCGGCTCCGGCTCAACCTCGACGGCGGCCTCAACCACCGGCTCCACCAACGCCTCAGCAGGCGCAGCCTCCGGCTCGACCTCCACAACCGCCTCGGCAACCGGCACGGCCTCGGCGGCAGCAGCCTCTTCCTCAACCACGGAGACCTCGGCAACGACCGGCTCCGCCTCGACAGGCGCAGCCTCGGCAACGACCTCCGCCTCGACAACCGGCTCCGGCTCAACCTCGACGGCGGCCTCAACCACCGGCTCCACCACCGCCTCAGCAGGCGCAGCCTCCGGCTCGACCTCCACAACCGCCTCGGCAACCGGCACGGCCTCGGCGGCAGCAGCCTCTTCCTCAACCACGGAGAC
>NZ_JBSFLB010000003.1:0-75991 GCF_053598835.1 Streptomyces sp. NPDC001070 | reverse complement strand
CCCTCGGCAACAACCGGCTCAGCCTCGACAGGCGCAGCCTCGGCAACAACCGGCTCAGCCTCGACGGGCGCAGCCTCGGCAACGACCTCCGCCGCGACAACCGGCTCCGGCTCAACCTCGACGGCGGCCTCAACCACCGGCTCCACCACCACCTCAGCAGGCGCAGCCTCCGGCTCGACCTCCACAACCGCCTCGGCGGCGGCAACCTCGGACGCGGCCTCCGCGGCCTCGGGCGCCTCCTCCGAGGCCTCCTCCGTCGTGTCGGAGGCGGGGCGCGGCTCGGGCACGACGGGGGTCTCCGCCTCGCCCAGCAGCGCGGCGACCTCGGCCGCGTCGGCCCGACGCTCCGTCAGCTCCGCGAGCACCGCGCCGAGGCCCTGCTCCTCCAGGCGGTCGCGGGTGGCCTTGAGGTTTGGCAGCCGGTACAGCGTGCCCTCGTCCGCGGCGAGGCGGTCCAGGAGCTCGGCGAGCTCCTCGAAGGGGAGGGCGTCCAGCGTGGCCTCGGTGCCCAGGAGGCGGCCCAGTTCGCCGAGTCCGGCGAGGGCGGCCTCGGCGGCGCGGGAGGCGTCGTCGAGGAAGTCCGCGTCCGCGGGGACGGCCGGGCGGCCGGCACCGCCGAGGGCGGCCCAGTCGGTGCGCTCGGTGGCCGCGGAGGCGAGGGCGGTGTGGACGGCGTCGCGGCGGGGGCGCCCGGTGGCGAGCCCGCGGACGCGTCCGCGCAGGGAGCGGCGGCGCAGCCAGGTCACCTTCACACCGCGTTCCCGGCGCCAGGCACCGCTCGCCGTGGCGGCGACCAGCTCGTCCAGCTCGGCGTCCTCGACGTCGTACGCGTCGGGGCTCAACGTGCGCAGCGTCAGCCGCACGCGCAGCAGCAGCGCCACGGCATGGCCGCTCTCGGCCACCGTGCGGGGGGCGTGGATGCCCAGGCTCTCGGCCTCCGCAAGGCGGTGCGCGGCGTCGCGCAGGGCGGGCAGGTCACGGCCGCGCAGCTCCGCGAGGACGGTCGAGGCGGCGCGGGCCTCCTCGGGGCCGGCGACGGTGTCCACGGCGGCGTACCAGGCGTGGGTGTCGGTCGTCAGCGTGAAACCGCCGAGCTCCGCGTAGGCGCGCAGGTCGTCGCGCGCTTCCGCGGGGAGGGAGGCGATGTCGGCGGCTTTGTGCAAGGAGGGTGCGGTCATATGAGGTCCGGTTCCTGGCAAGTGCGGTGGGCGTCGGCGGCTTACGCGCGGCGGAGCGGCCCCGGGCCGGCGTGCTCGCGGTGGCCCCACGATACGGGCGCGGTCCACCCCGGCGCACGCGCCCCGTCCGTAACGAATGGACCGGCCGCCGCGGCCGCGCACGGAGAGAGAAGACGCGGTTGCCCCATGTGACCTCGGTGCCGCATCGGGATTCCCGGGGCACCCGTGAACAGAGGGACAGTTTCCATCAAGAGGCGACAAAAGACCTCTATGGGATAATTCAAGGTGGGCACGAAAGGGACTTTTTCGTGATCGACAAGACCGTGTGGGGCGGTTACGAGAGCGGCCGGCCTGACCGGAGCGGCCAGGCCGAGGCCTTCGACGCCATCGGTGACCGTTACGACGAGGCCTTCCCGCACAAGGAGGGGCAGTTCTCCGCCGGCCAGTGGCTCGTGGAGAACCTCATGCCCGGTTCCCGTGTGCTGGACCTGGGCTGCGGCACCGGCCTTCCCACCGCCCGGCAGCTGAGCGACGCGGCCTTCGACGTCGTCGGCATCGACCTGTCCCCCGGCATGCTCGAACTCGCCCGGATCTACGTCTGCGACGCGACCTTCCACCTGCTGGACATCGCCGACCTGCGCCCCGGCGGCCCGGTGTCCCTCGGCCGCTTCGACGCCGTCGCGGCCTTCTTCTCCCTGCTGATGCTGCCGCGCGCCGAGATCCCGCACGCGCTGCGCACGATCCACCATCTGCTCGCCCCGAACGGGCTGTTCGCCCTGTCGATGGTGGAGGCCGACGTGGACGACTTCGCCATACCCTTCCTCGGTTGCACCATTCGCGTCTCCGGCTATCTCCGGGAGGAGTTGCTCCGCGTCATCGAGTCGGGCGGCTTCGAGATCGTCAAGGAGTTCTCGTACACCTACGCCCCGGCGTTCAGCGACGTACCGCCCGAGGAGCAGGTGTTCCTCTGTTGCCGGCGACTCGGCTGAGTCGGGACGGGACCAGGACGTGGCGCCGCACCGCACCCCCGACGAAGACCCCGGCCTCCCCGGGGGCGGAGCGGAACCCTTCGAGCAGCGCGTGTTGTGGCCCACCGACGCCGACGCGCCCCGCGCGCCCGGGCAGCCGCAGACCGACCGGCTCCGCTACCTCGACGCCGCGACCCGGCGCATCGCCGCCGGCATGGACCTGGAGGAGACCCTGCGCGAGCTGGACGCGGCGGCGGTCCCGGCCTTCGCCGACGCGATCTTCGTCCATCTGCACGACCCGCTGCCGGTCGGGGAGGCGGAGGGCCAGGAGACGGCCGGTCCCGTCGTCCTGCAACTGCACCCGACGCGGCGGCGGTCCCCGGAGCCGCCCTGCCCGAGCCTGCCGTCACCGGACGCGGAGGCCACCGCGCCGGAGCCGCCGCTGATCGCGCTGCGGTGCGTCAACCGCCCCCCGCAACCGGGCGTGTCCGAGTGCGTCCACCTCAGCACCACCGGCAGGCTCACACGGCTGCTGATGGCCGGCCGCCCGGTCTTCGGCGACGCCCCCGGCATCGCGCCCGCCGGCAGGGAACTGCTCGGCCCGGTGGTCAGCCCGCCCGGATCCCTGCCGCCCGGCCGCCGCCTGATCATCGCCCCGCTGCACGGCCGCAGCGGCCTCATGGGCACCGTCACCCTGATGCGCCGCCCCGAGCGCGCCCCCTTCACCGCCGACGACCTGCTGGTCGCCTCCCAACTCGCGACGCACACCGCGCTCGGCGCCCAGAAGGCCCTCATGTACGGCCACGAGGCCTCCGTCGCCGACGCGCTGCAGCGCACCATGCTCCCGGCCTCCCTCCCCGAACCCACCGGGGTCAGGCTGGCCAGCCGCTATCTGCCCGCGTCCGAGACCGCCCGGGTGGGCGGCGACTGGTACGACGCCATCCCGCTGCCCGGCAGCCGGGTCGCCCTCGTCGTCGGCGACGTCATGGGCCACTCGATGACCTCCGCCGCCATCATGGGGCAGTTGCGCACCAGCGTGCAGGCCCTCGCCGGCCTCGACCTCCCCCCGGACGAGGTCCTCCACCACCTCGACGAACAGGCCCAGCGGCTCGGCATCGAGCACATCGCCACCTGCCTGTACGCGGTCTACGACCCCATCTCGCACCGGTTGCTGATCGCCAACGCCGGTCACCCGCCGCCGGTGCTGCTGCTCCCCGGCGGCAAGGGAGAGGTACTGCCCGTGCCCGCGGGGGCGCCGATCGGTGTGGGCGGCGTCGACTTCGAGACCGTCGAGATGCCCGCCCCCACCGGTGCCACCCTGTTCCTCTACACCGACGGCCTCGTCGAGTCCCGCGGCCACGACATCTGGACCGGGGTGGAGAACCTGATCTCCCGCATCGAGACCCCCGGCCGCGACCTCGTCCCGCCGCCCCTGGAGGTGCTGTGCGACCAGGCACTCGGCGACCTCGGCCCCGGCGGCTCCCGCGACGACGACATCGCGCTGCTCGCCGCCCGCTTCGACGGCTTCCCCTCGCACAGCGTCGCCTACTGGTACCTCGCCCCGCAGCCGGCGACCGCCTGGCGGGCCCGCCGTCTCACCCGCCGCGCCCTGCACCGCTGGGGCCTGGACTCCGTGCTCGAGACGACCGAACTCCTCGTCAGCGAGGTCGTCACCAACGCCGTCCGCTTCGCCTCCCGCCCCGTC
Organism: Streptomyces sp. NPDC001070; assembly: GCF_053598835.1. NCBI lineage: Bacteria > Bacillati > Actinomycetota > Actinomycetes > Kitasatosporales > Streptomycetaceae > Streptomyces > Streptomyces sp. NPDC001070. The sequence goes on along the minus strand of NZ_JBSFLB010000003.1, from coordinate 72,140 downwards.
ACCCTCCGCCTGCTCCGCACGGACGTGCTGCGCTGCGAGGTCGGCGACGACTCCCCGCTCGTCCCGCGCGTGCGCGGGGCCGGCCCCGACGACGAGAACGGCCGCGGCCTCTACGTCGTCGACCGGCTCGCCGCCCACTGGGGCGCGCGCCGCCTGGGCACCGGCAAGGTCGTCTGGTTCGAGCTGCCCATCCCCGAAGAGGCCCGGCGCCTCGGCGGGACCCCGGCGTAGCCGCCGTCAGCAGTGCTCGCTCCTCAACACCACGCCGGCGGGGAGCAACACGGCAGGCGGGTGGTACGGGCCCCTACCGGGAGTCATGGCCGGGCCTCATGCAGCGGCGGTCGACCGCTGCCCGGCCCGGAACGGACCGGGCAGCGGTCGACCGCCGTTTTCCGCGGTGGCGGAACGTGACTACCGCACGTCGACGTAGTCGCCCGCGGCGGAGACCGCCGGCGTCGTCGTGGTGCCCTCGAAACGGAAACGCCAGTAACCGTCGTACTTGGCGGTGGTGGTCGCCTTCACGTTGCCGTACGAGTCCGAGTACACCGTCTTGACCGTGGTGTACGTGCTGGTGCCGGCCTTGCGGAACTGCAGCTTGACCGGCTGCTGGGTGTAACCCTTGTAGGTGTTGGTCTCCCAGTTGGCACGGGTCAGCTTGCCGGTCGCCGTGAGGGTCTTGCCCTTGCGGACGGGCTCCGGGGTCGCGTTGACCGTCAGCTTGGAGTAACGCTGCACCCGGGTGGAGGCGAGGCCGCCCTGGTCGGCGTAACCGACCTGGGTGATGTCGAAGTCGGGGCTGGTCGGGTCCTGACCGTTGAGGGCCATGGCCAGGGCTCCCGCCGACCAGGTACCGGCGTCGGAGTTCATCAGCTCGCCCTCGGCCGGGTAGATGTCGACGTTGCCCTTGCAGCTGGCGGTGGTCGACGAGGTCGCGGTGCAGGTGGCCGGGTCGTCACCGAACAGCACGTTGGCCGGAGTGTCGTACGAGCCCTTGTAGAGGTACGGGCCGGTGGCGAAGTCGGAGGCCGTGATGTCGACCTCGGCGCCGTGGGTCAGGGTGTAGGTGACCGGGACGGCGACATGGTTGGTGGTGCCGACCTTGATCGCCGCACCCACCTTGAGGTTGGAGAAGGTGGCGTTGAGGGCGTAGGGCATGCCCTCCGTGGTGGAGGAGGCGCTGAACGCGGTCTTGCTGAAGGAAGCGCCGTGAGCGGCTTCCCGGATCTTGGCGACGTCCGCCCGGTAGGAGGCGGCGTCATCGGCCTGCGCTGCCGGAACGGCGAAGGTGGCCATGACCAGGGCGCCGGATACGGCGACCACAGTGGCTCGTATGTTCATGCATTCCCCTGGTGGAGAAAGCCCCGTCGAAGACGTCCTCTTCGCGTGGGGCTTGGAGTGATCGGGAGTCAGGCGACTCCGGTGGTCAGACCTGCGACCAGAGGGAATGGTTGTACTCGAAGTGAAATTTCTTCCAGGGCGGCGCGAGGCCCAGAGGTCCGGCGAACCATCGCATCCCGGTCGATAGACGATGTATCGGTCGGGATTCCTGAGCGCGGTGCCGCCCGCCCGCGCCGGTGGTCCTCACCCCACCCGAGCGTCCGGGCCGAGTTGATCAAGTGCCTCCTTGAGGTTGCCGCCGGAGAAGCCGGGCATGGGCACGCTCACCGAAGAGGACCGGCGCTAGTGGCGTGCGCCGGCCCTCGTCGTTCGCGAGAGTCAAGGCGACCCTCGCAACCGGGGTCCTCGCGCAGCCGTCACCGGGTGTCCGAGGTCTTCGAGAAGAGGTTGCCCAGCAGGTCCTTCAATTCAGGACCGGCGGACGTCGCGGGCGCCGAGGAACGAGCCTCGATCCTGCCGCCGGGCGACGCCTTGTCGATGGCGTCGGGGAGTTCGGTGGCGATGGTGTCGGCCGTGATGCCCGTCTCCCTGCTGGCTGCGGCCACGTTGTCCTTGCCGAACGCATTTTCGATCTGCTTCGTTGTCACCGGTTCGTTGGGACCGCTGCCGAGCCAGGAGTCGACCACGTCCTTGAGGCCGTGGTCGCTCAGGAACTTCGTCGCGCCCTGGAGCAGTGCCTGCAGTTCGTCCGCCATGCCACTACTGCTGCTCTTCGCGGGGTCAGCCATGGGGTGCTCCCCTGGTTGTGGTCTGTGCGGGTGACGCGCGGCGGATTGGATGCTGCGCCGGTCGGCGATCGGGGGTGGCCGACTTGGTGTTGGCACAGGTCGCACACGGTGTCGCCTCGCTCTTACACCCCCTTCCAGGGTGACACGAGGCGGCCACCGCCGCCGGGCGTGGGGCTCCCGGGCCCGGAGGACGGGGATCGCCGGCACCCCCGATCACGCATCGCTCACGCACGAGGACGGAAACGATGACGGCCCCCAACCGGTCCAGGCCGGTCGGGGGCCGTTTTCCCTGCGTGTACGCCAGTTGGATTCACCAACTCACGTAGGCCGTGTGGGACTCGAACCCACAACCAATGGATTAAAAGTCCACTGCTCTGCCAATTGAGCTAACGGCCCGCACCCCGCAGCATAGCCGGACGGCGGCCGTCGCTCCGAGCCCATTCGGCCCGTGCGGCGCGGCCGCCGCCGGCGAGGGGGTGCGGACACGGTCAGCCCGGGGTGTCGGCCGGGGCCTTGGCGGGGGTTTCGGCGGAGGCGGGGCCCCGGTTGCGGAGGAACCAGTGGCGGGCGGAGACCAGCCACCAGGCCGCGGCGAAGCCGAGGACGACGAGGACGGCGATCGGGGCGTAGTTGAAGGTGTCGACCGTGACCGGGCTGACCTGGGGCAGCATGAAGAGCACGGTGATGAAGGCCACCCAGGCCACGGCGATGACGCCGATGGGGCGGGACCAGCGGCCGAGGTGCCAGGGGCCGCGTTCGAAGTCGTCCCCCTTCCCGAGGCGCAGGAAGGTGGGGATGACGTACGCGATGTAGAGGCCGATGACGGCGATGGAGGTCACGGCGGCGTACGCGGTGAGGTTGATCAGATAGGGCAGGCCGAGGACGAGCGCGCCGAGCGCGGCCAGCCAGACGGCGTTGGTGGGCGTCTTGGTGCGCGGGTTGATGCGCTGCCAGACGCCGGAGAAGGGCAGCGCGCCGTCACGCGAGAAGGCGTAGATCATGCGGCTGTTGGCGGTGACGGAGGCCATCCCGCAGAAGAGCTGGGCGCCGATGACGACGAGCAGCAGCAGCTTCCCTGCCGCGTCGCCGAGGCCGTCGATGAGGATCTGCGCCGGGGGGACGCCGGTGGGGGTGCCGAGGACCTTGTCGTAGGACTGGATGGCGTAGGTGAAGCCGAGCAGCAGCACGAAGCCCGCGATCCACGAGATCCAGATGGAGCGGACGATGCCGCGCGGCCCGGCGGTGGCGGCGTCGTGGGTCTCCTCGGTCATGTGGGCGGAGGCGTCGTAGCCGGTGAAGGTGTACTGCGCCATCAGCAGGCCGAGCAGGACGACGTAGAAGCCGCTGCCCCAGCCGGTGTTGTTGACGAAGTGGGTGAAGACGAACGACGTCGACTGGTGCCGGTCCGGCACGAAGGCCAGCGCGCCCACGATCAGACCGACGCCGAGCACGTGCCACCAGACGCTGATGTCGTTGAGGAGGGCGACGATGCGGACGCCGAACGTGTTGAGCAGGCCGTGCAGCACCAGGATCGCGGCGAACAGCACGATCGTGTGGCCGGGGGTGCTGCTGAAGCCGAACTGCAGGTCCAGGTAGGCGTTGAGGAAGCTCGCGGCGCCGAAGTCGATGCCCGCGGTGACGGCGACCTGGCCGAGCACGTTGAACCAGCCCGCGAACCAGGCCCACGCGGCGGCGCTGCGGGACGGGGCGAGCCGATGGGCCCAGTAGTACAGGCCCGCGGAGGTGGGATAGGCGGAGCAGATCTCGGCCATCGCCAGGCCCACGATCAGCGTCATGAGGCCGACGGCGACCCAGCCCCAGGTGATGACCGCGGGTCCGCCGGTGTTCATGCCGAAGGCGTAGAGCGTCAGGCAGCCGGACAGCACCGAGATGATCGTGAACGAGACCGCGAAGTTGGAGAACGCGGACATGCGGCGGGCCAGCACCTGGGTGTAGCCGAGCTGGCGGAGGCGTTCCTCGTCGGAGACCGGGGCCGGGGGCCTCTCGGCCTCGTCCGATCCTTTTGAAATTGTCATGCCCCGAGCGATTCCCTCGCTCGGGGCATGACATGCGTCGGCCACTGGCCGAAATCGACCGTATTTTTCCCTCGGCGGACCGTACGGCTTCGTCCCGGTCCGATGTCAGCCGTCGAGCGTCAGGGGAACGGCCCGATCCCGAACGGGGATCAGGCACCCCTCCCGCTCGCTGCACGCGCCATAGCTCAGCACCACCCGCGCGCGGTCCTCACCCGCGATCCGCCGCACCGGGAGTTCGAGCGTGACCTGCCCGTCCTCGTAGACCGGCAACCGCACACCCAGCCCCTCGGGGCTCAGCACGCGCTCCCGGGCGCCGGTGGTCGCCGGGCCCGCGGACCGCAGGGCGCCCTCGGCGCGGATACGGGTGGGGATGCCGATCCCGTCGATGCCGCCGTCGGGGAGCGCGAGGCTGTACAGATGGAAGCCGGCCCGCTCCGGCCGCAGGTCGGCGACGACCCGAAGCCCCCCGCCGGAGGACTCCACCCGGACCGACACGGCCACTCCGCCGTCGGAGAAGCGGCTCCCGGCGGGGGCGGGACCGCCGTCGCCGCCGCCCGCGCAGCCGGTGAGCGCGACCGCGGCCGCCAGCGCGGTGACCGTCGTGACCGCGTTCACCGTCCGCGCCCGGTGCCGGGCGGCTACGCCCATCGCTTCAGGAACTTCTCGACCTGGTCCGCCGACATGGTGCGGGCGTTCGCGAACTCGCCCCGGTTCGTCGCCACCTTGATCCGGCCCGAGGAGGGATCGAGGACGACCAGCGCCGGTATGCCGCTCGTCTGGAGGTCCACGTACTGCGCGGCCACGTCGAGATTGCGGTCGAACTCACCGACGTCCACGGTCACCACGTGGTACTTCGCCAGCAGCGCGGACGGCCCCGGCTCCTGGAAACGCGCGCCCAGGACACGGCAGTCCAGGCACCAGTCGGCGCCGAAGTCGATCAATACGGCACGGCCGTCCTTCTTCGCCGCCTTGCGGGCGGCCGCGATGTCCGCCGAGGCGTTCGCCTGGGGGTCGTAGCCGTGCGCGGCCTTCGCGGGGGCCTCGGAGGAAGGGGCGCCGGCGGACTCCGACGGCGCGGCGGCGGTGGCCGACACGGGGGCGGAGGCCGCCGCATCGGACGGGGTCGCCGTCCCGGCGCAGCCGGTGAGCGCCAGCAGAGCGACTCCCGCCACCCCTCCGACCACCCGCAGCCCGGCCGGGAACAGGGAACGCCTCATGGGATTCCTCATCGTCGCTCTCATCACAACACGCCCTTCAACGAGCGCCAACCAGTCGCGATCTTCGTCCGCGAGCCGAAGGCGCCCTTGCCGTTGCCGTTGTAGCGGTAGAGATTGCCCGCGGTGTCGCGGGCGATCAGATCGGCCTTGCCGTCGCAGGTGAGATCGCCGATGCCGAGCACGGCGTTGTACGAGGCGCCCCAGCCGGAGGCCAGCTTCACCCGCGGCTTGAGGTGGCCCTTGCCGTCACCGTTGTAGCGCCACAGCACGTTCGCCTTGTCCTGGACCAGCAGATCGCCGATGCCGTCGCCGTTCAGGTCGCCGGCCCCCACGACCTTCTTGTAGCCCGTCCACTTCGAGGCGAGCCTCACCCGCGCCGACAGCTTCCCGCTGCTCGTGCCCTTGTAGAGGTAGACGTCCGAGGTCGAGGACTTCCGGGCGATCAGGTCCGGGATCCCGTCACCGGTCATGTCACCCGGCGACGTCATCACGTTGTACTGCTGGAACCCCGTCCCCAGCGAGGTGTACGAGCCGTTGGGCATGAAGGCGTCGCTCTCGCAGTCGCCGCCGTACAGGCGCAGCTGGCCGGCGGCGGTGCGGACGATCATGTCGTTGCAGTCGTTCTTCTTCAGGTCGCCGAAGGGGACGAAGCCCGTCCCCGAAGGCCAGCGCGGGACCCCCACGTCGGTGACCGGCCCGAAGGCGCCGCTCGTGGTGCCGGGGCGCTGGAGGAGCCGGTTGTCGGAGGTGAGGGTGAAGACGTCCGGGACGCCGTTGGGCCCGAAACCGTGGAAGATCTCGTTGCCCTTGGTCACCGAGATGGTGCCGGACGTCGCGAGAGTGGCGCCCTGACCGTTCGCCGGGACGGCGCGCAGGGTCCAGGTGTAGATCCCGGAGGGGACGAGGGCCTTGGCCGCGTCGCGGCCGTTCCAGGTGACCTGGATCGCGGAACGGACCGCGCCCCCCTTGGCCGTGGTGTAGAGCTTGCCCGTCGCCTTGTTGCGGAACTCCACGCTCCAGGAGGACACGGGGCCGCTGAACGTCCACGCGGCCGTCCAGGGCACGGACTCGCGCGGCTGGAACACGTTGCCGGCCGAGGAGCTCAGGATGCCCAGGGCGGAGGCGGGCACGCCCGCGGCAAGGACGTGGGTGGCGGCCGCGGCATCGGTGTAGGCGATGTGTCCGCGGTACTTGTCGACGGTCCAGGTGACCCGCCGGTCGGAGGGCAGCGGGCCCGCGGGCAGCGCCGCCAGGGTCCGGGTCGTCGCGGTGCCGGTGTGGACGTCGGTGAGCACCAGCTCGTCACCGGCGTGGCGCACGACGAAGCCGTCACCGAGCAGCGCCTCGCCCGGCGGCACGGTGATGTTCTTCTTCGTCGTACGGTCGTAGACCCCGGCCGCGCCGTGCGTGCCGCAGGACCAGTACAGCCAGCGGCCCAGCGCCTGCAGCTCGTTGACGACGCAGGGGGCCGCGGTGGCGAGGGTGCCGGTGGTCTTGCCGGTGGTGAGGTCGTACGCGGTGACCTCGCCGGCCGCGCCGCCCGCGCTCCACAGGGTGGTGCCCCACACGGAGGCCGCCCGGATGGTGCGGGTGAGCTTCACCTTCTCGAAGCCGGACCTGATGTCGAGGACGTACTGCCTGCCGTCGGAGCCGCTGTTGTAGACGGCGTAGTCGTCGTCGGCGTCGACGATGCGGCCGCCGGAGGAGTCGAGGGCGACGGCGCGGCTCGTGATGTCCGGGCTCGCGTCGACGACCACGCTGTCCTTGCCGTTGTCGCCGACGCGGACGAACGCGACGTCCTGGCCCGCGGCGAAGAACTCCGCGCAACCGGCGGCCGTACCGGCCGCGCAGGACGCGACACCGGTCATCGACCTCCCGGAGTCCAGTGCCTCACCGGCGCCCGGAGCCGCCGAGGTACCCATGTCCCGGGCGTACCGGAGGCCGGTCAGGTTCCCCTCTGCGCCCTCCACGCCCTCGGCGAACCGGAGCTTCCCCCGGCCGAGAGCGAGCCCGTACCGCTGGGGCGGCGTGTTGCCGATCCGCTGCACCGGTTCGGTGCGGAAACCGCCCGCGCCGTCGGGGGTGACGCGGTGCGCGGCCCAGTCGTCGTAGCCGGTGCCGCCGATGGCCAGGGCGCCGCCGCCGGCCGCGGGTATCACGTTCGAGGCGTCGGGCAGCAGCGTCGTGGCCGCGCCACCGCCCACCGGCACGGCGACCAGCGGGTACATGGCGCCACCGGGGGTGTTGCCCGCCTGGTACCAGGCGAGCACCGAGTCGCCGGACAGCGCGACGCGGTAGGCGACGAGGCCGCCGGAGGGGGACGTGGGCAGCGTCACCGTGGCCTCGGCCGCGGACGGGTCCGTACGCGGCAGCAGGTGCACCGCGTTCTCCGCGTACCAGCCGAAGCGGCCCCCGTCGAGCACCACCTGCGAGGGCGGCAGGCTCTTGCCCCATGACTTGGACCACACCAGAGCGCCCGACGCGAAGTCCACCAGGCCCAGGTAGCGGTCGTCGCCGAGCTTGTACGACAGGACGAGCCCCCGGCCGTCGCCCCTCCGCGCGGTCGAGGTCACGAACGCGCCCTCCGGCCAGCCGCTCACGGTCCGGTCCGCGGCCGCGTCGCCCTCGCCCGTCAGCAGGTGCAGCGAGTGGCCGGTGAGCTGTCCGGCCTCGTTCCGCACGTTCGCGTACGAGACCGTCAGCAGGCCGTCGTCGGTGCCGAAGGAGTCCAGCCAGCCCTGCCCGGACGGCAGCGCGTGGGACGTCCACGTGTCCGCCGCGATGTCGTACGTCCGGTACGCGCCGGCGGCGATGGCCACCGCGAGCCACTCGCGGCCGTCGGGGAAGCGCACGGCATGCGGCGTGAAGTCCAGCGCGCCCAGGTCCCGCACGATCCGGCCGTCGTAGGAGCGCCACACGTCCGCCTCGGCGCCCTCCGCCCGGAACACGTATCCGGTGTCACCGGCGGCGCTGAAGGTGTCCGTGTGCACGCGCGGAGCCGTCACCGGCGGGATCACCGCCTCCTGGGCCGTGTCCGCGGCCGCCGGGGCGATCAGCGGGCCGGGGCCGGCCGCCACGGCGAATGCGGCGATCGCGGCCACCGGGCCGCGGACGAGGGCACGACGGGTCACCCGTTCCTCCTGTGCGCATACCACGAAAGCAATGGACATGACAGGAGGGCCACCCGGACCTCGGCGCGCGCACGTCTCCGGCGCTGCGGTGTTCTCGAGCCCCCCGGCTGCACCCCCACGCAAGTGGCCCGAGCCTAACAGCCGCCTCACAGGCGGCAGAAGGCGTGCGCACAGCGAACCGGCGCCCGCGAACACGCGAAAGGGCCCGGCGGATGGATGTCCATCCGCCGGGCCCTTCCCGTTCATCCGGGGTCAGCCGTTGCGCTTCCAGCGCGGCTTGTCCGCACGGCGGTCGAAGCCGCCGGGACGGTGGTCGCGGTGGTGGTCGTCACGACGGCCGTAGGGACGGCGGTCGTTGGCGTCACGGTCGCGGTTGAACGACGGGCGGTCGTCACGGCGGTCCCGGTTGAAGGGACGGTCGCCGCCGAAGTGGCGGTCGCGGGACTCGTGGGAGCGCGCCGGGCGGTCGTCACGGCGGTCGTACGAACGCGCCGGGCGGTCGTCGCGACGGTCGAAGCCGCGGTCACCGCGGTCGTCACGGCGGTCCCGGTTGAACGACGGACGGTCGTCACGGCGGTCCCCGTTGAACGACGGACGGTCGTCACGGCGGTCCCGGTTGAACGACGGACGGTCGTCGCGACGGTCCCGGTTGAACGACGGACGGTCGTCGCGACGGTCCCGGTTGAACGACGGACGGTCGTCACGGCGGTCCCGGTTGAACGACGGACGGTCGTCACGGCGCTCGTACCCGCGGTCACCGCGGTCACGGTCACGGAACGACGGGCGGTCGTCACGACGGTCGTCGCGGCGGCGCTCGTAGTTGCCCCGGTCGTCGCGGCGCTGGAAGCTCCGCTGCTCGGCCTGGGGCTCCTCCGCGGCCTGGACCGGGACGGCTGCCGCGGCGGCGGCCGCCTCGGCGGCCTCGGCCTGGGCGGCGGCCACGGCGGCCTCCGGGTCCTCGCCGCGCTCGCGGGCGGCGCGGGCGGTGAGGCGGTCGGCCTCCTCGCGCAGCTCGGCGGCGCGACGCTGCGCGCGCTCCAGGGACTTGGTGAGGTCGGTCACCTCGCGCTCGGCCTGCTGGGCGGCGTTGCCCGCCGCGTCCGCCTGCACCTCGGTGAGGGAGCGGGCACCGGTGATCCGGGCCACGTCCTCGTCGAACGCGCCGGCCCCGCCGACGACGTGGCGCGAGGCGTCGACGCCCGCGTCCTCCATCAGCCGGAAGATCTGCTTGCGCTGGTGCGGCAGGGCGAGCGAGACGACCGTGCCGGACTGGCCGGCGCGGGCGGTGCGGCCCGAGCGGTGCAGGTAGTCCTTGTGGTCGCCGGCCGGGTCCACGTTGAGGACGAGGTCGATGCCGTCCACGTGGATGCCGCGGGCCGCGACGTCGGTGGCGACGAGGACGTTGACGTAACCGTCCTTGAAGTCGGCCAGCGTGCGGGTGCGGGCGCCCTGGGTCATGCCGCCGTGCAGGGCGTCGGCCTTGACGCCCGCGTCGCGCAGCTGCTCGGCGACGCGGTCGGCGCCCATCTGGGTGCGGACGAAGATGATGGTGCGGCCCTTGCGGGCGGCGATGGCGGCGGTGACCGGCGCCTTGTCCTTGGGCTTCACGACCAGGACGTGGTGGGTCATGGTGGTGACCGCACCCGCCGAGGGGTCGACCTCGTGCGTGATCGGGTCCTTCAGGTACCGCTTGACCAGGGTGTCGATCTCGTTCTCCAGCGTGGCGGAGAACAGCAGCCGCTGACCGCCCTGCGGGACCAGGTCGAGGATCTCGGTGACCTCGGGCAGGAAGCCCATGTCGGCCATCTGGTCGGCCTCGTCGAGGACGGCGATCTGCACCTGGTCCAGCGCGCAGGCGCCGCGCTCGATCAGGTCGCGAAGCCGGCCCGGGGTGGCGACGAGGATGTCGACACCGCGCTCCAGGGCGTAGATCTGGTTCTGCATGGAGGTGCCGCCGCAGACGACCTTCATCTTCAGGCCGAGCACGTCACCGTACGGCTGCAGCGCGTCGGCGACCTGCATCGCCAGCTCGCGGGTCGGGGTGAGGATCACGCCGCGCGGGCGCTTGCGCTCGGTGCGGCCCTCGGCCAGCGAGGTGAGCAGCGGCAGACCGAAAGAGAGGGTCTTGCCGGAGCCGGTGCGGCCGCGGCCGAGGATGTCGCTGCCGGCCAGGGCGTCGGGGATGGTCGCGGCCTGGATCGGGAAGGGGGTGGTGACCCCGTTCTGAGCCAGCTTGCGGACGATGCCCTCGGGCAGACCGAGGTCGCCGAAGGTCACGGTGGGGGCGTCGGGAGCGGTGTGCTCCTCGACGACGGCCTCGTCGGTGCCGTCGACGTCGATGGGCATGGCGGAACGGTCGGCAGTGTCAATAGACATGCTGAAGCTAAAACCTCTCGGAGATTTCGGCACGCGCCAGCTCCGGAGGTTGCTTACAACCGCCTCGATGCGGTCAGCCACAGGAGAAAAGGAACGCGCCAACGCGGCGCGCTTCGGTTCGGCGCCGGGCAGTGGGATCAAACGATCTGCCAGCATACGCATACGAGACCGCTTTGGCCAATTCGGTCCTCTCGGTGCCCCGTGTGCCGTGTGCCTCACGCTGCCCCGTTCACCGACGGCGCGCTGGACGGCGAGGGCTCCGGCGACGGGCCGCCCCCGGACGGCGGCGGGGAGGAGTCGCCGGGTGAGGACGTCGCCGAGGGCCGGTCCGACGGGGAGACGGACTGCGAGGGGCGCCCCGAGGGTGACGGGTGCCCCGAGGGCCTCCCGCTGTGGGAACGCCCCGGGCCCTGCGTCGGCCCGGGCACCGACTCCTCCGCGGACACCGAGGGCGAACCGGATCCCGGGGCGAGCACCCCCGGCCGGCCCGCCACCCCGCCCGGGCCGCCGACACCCGGCATGACCATGCCGCCGTCCTGCCAGGTCCCGCCGGTCCCGCCCGCCTCGCCGGCGACGCCGGAGGACGAGCCCCTCGGCTGGGCGTCGCCGCCCTCCCCGCCCACGCTCACACAGCCGGTCACGGAGCCCAGGGCGAACACGGGCAGGAGCAGCAAGGCCGCCGTACGCGCACGGGCGGTGGCAGGGGTCACGGAGGCACCTCTGGTGAATCTGACGAGCCCGGCGGATCCGGCGGGCAGTCGTCGCGGGGAACGGGTTCCGCGCTGCCCAACGGGCTCACGGCCCTCGGGGACACGCCCCTCACGGCGCGTGCCCGGCCCTCCGGTAGCGTCGTGCCCATGGGCAGGGACGATGCGCGAGCCACGGACGGCCCGCCGCACACCCCTGCCGGGCGGCGCCCGCCGTCGCCGCGCGGCCAGGGCCCGGTGATCGCCGCCGTCGCCCTCGGCGGGGCGCTCGGCGCCTGCGCCCGGTACGAGGCGGGACTGCTGTGGCCGACCGCGCCCGGGACGTTCCCCTGGACCACGCTGGCCGTCAACGCCGCCGGCTGCGCGGCCATCGGCGTACTCATGGTGGTGATCACCGAACGCCTGCCGTCGGTGCACCCCCTCGCCCGCCCCTTCCTCGGCACCGGGATGCTCGGCGGCTTCACCACCTTCTCCACCTACGCCGTGGACTTCCAGCGGCTGGCCGCCCACGGCCACCCCGGCCCCGCCCTGGGGTATCTCGCCGCCACCCCCGTGGCCGCGCTCGGCTGCGTGTGGGCCGCGACCGCCCTGACCCGCCGCGTCTCCCGGCCGCCGTCGTCCGGCGCGGACCGGGGGGCGGGCGCGTGAACTGGCTCCTGGTGATCGCCGGCGCCGCGATCGGCGCGCCCCTGCGCTATCTGACGGACCGTGCGGTCCAGTCCCGGCATTACGGCGCCCTCCCCTGGGGCACCTTCACCGTCAATGTCGCCGGTTCGCTGATCCTCGGCCTCGTCACCGGCGCCACGACCTCCGGCCAGGCCCCCTCACAGCTCCAACTCCTCCTGGGCACGGGCCTGTGCGGCGCGCTCACCACGTACTCGACGTTCTCGTACGAGACGCTGCGCCTGGCCGAACAGGGCGCGGGCCGTCTCGCCCTGCTGAACACCGCCGGCAGCGTCGCCGCGGCGGTCGCGGCGGCCTTCGCGGGCGCGGCGCTCGTCTGACGGAATCCGCGTCGGACGCTGCCCGAACCGCCGCCGGTCCCGGACAATGGCGGTGTGCTGGAAATGTCACGCGAAGCGTTCGAGGAACTGGTCAGCGACGCGCTGGACCGGATCCCGCCCGAGCTGGCCCGGGTCATGGACAACGTTGCGGTCTTCGTCGAGGACGAACCCGACCCCGCCGACCCGGAGCTGCTGGGCCTGTACGAGGGGACGCCGCTGACCGAGCGCGGGGAGTGGTACGCGGGCGTGCTGCCGGACCGGATCACGATCTACCGGGGCCCGACGCTGCGCATGTGCGACACGAAGGAGGAGATCGTGGAGGAGGTCGCCACGACCGTCGTCCACGAGGTGGCGCACCACTTCGGCATCGAGGACGAGCGCCTGCACGAACTCGGCTGGGGCTGACGCACGGGGCGCCGCGCGGGGCGGGCGGGTCTCCGGCCGGCGGCGCATGCCCGGTGACGGCCCGGGGCATACGTCGGCAATGGTCCGCGTTCGCTCTCGTGTGCCCCGTATCCGCGACCTGTGCCGTCGCCGCACCGCCGCCCCGCCCGCTCCCGAACTCACCACCGCCCCCGCCCGCCCGTACCTCGGCGCGCTCGGGCTGCTGGCGGTGACGCTGATCGGCGGCTGGCTCGGACTGGTGGTGCTCGGCAGCACCGAGGAACCGGTCGGCCCGATGAACACCCGGATGTCGCTGCACCCGTCCTGGACCGGGGACACCAAGGTCAACATCTCCCCGCTGGGCTCGCTCCAGCTGGACAGCCACGACGGTCCGCTCCGCCTGGTCGTCGACGTCGACACCCTCGACCCCGACCGGGCCAGGACCCTCGTACGGCACCCGGAGCGGATCAGCGGGCTGCAGAGCGAGGTCGCCTCCGACGTCGAGCACAGCACGGCCGAACTCGCGCTGCGCTCCTCGCTGGCCGCGCTGGCCGGGGCCACCGCCCTCGGTCTCGCCGTCTACCGCAGGCCCCGCCGCGCGATCGCCGCGGGCGGACTGGCCCTCGCGGTGCTCGCGGCCTGCGCGGGCACCGCCTACGGCACCTGGAACCCGCGCAGCGTCCTGGAGCCCAAGTTCTCGGGGCTGCTCAGCAGCGCTCCCTCGGTGGTCGGCAACGCGCGCAGCATCGTCAGCGACTTCGACGTCTACCAGCAGGAACTCGCCCGCCTGGTGACCAACATGACCCGGCTGTACGACGCGACCTCCACGCTGCCCGCGTACAACCCGGACCCGACGACGCTGCGCGTGCTGCACGTCTCGGACATCCATCTCAACCCGGCTGCCTGGCAGATCATCGAGTCGATCGTCGCCGAGTACAAGATCGACGTGATCATCGACACAGGTGACCTGATGGACCACGGCACCGCGGCCGAGAACGGCTTCACCTCCGCCATCCCGGACCTCGGCGCGCCCTATGTCTTCGTCCGCGGCAACCACGACTCCATGGACAGCCAGCGGGCCGTCGCGGGCCGCGCCAACGCGTACGTGGTCGACGACGGCAGGTCCGTGGTCGTGGACGGGCTGCGCATAGCCGGCATCGGGGACCCCCAGTTCACCCCGGACCGCTCGGTCGCGGCGGCCGGCGACCCGGCGGAGCGGGTGGCCGGGCGGAAGCTGGCCGAGGCGATCCGGCGGCAGAACACCGCCGGCGCCAAGGTCGACATCGCCGTCGCCCACAACCCGATCGCGGCCGCCCAGACGGACGGCGTCGTCCCGCTGATCCTCGCCGGGCACACCCACACCCGCGACGTCGGCGTCCTGAAGCAGGGCAGCCGGCTGATGGTCCAGGGCACGACCGGTGGCGGCGGACTGCGCGCGGTGGAGAGCGACACCCCCCAGAAGGTGGAGGCCTCCGTGCTCTACCTCGACCGGGACAGCCACGCCCTCCAGGCCTGGGACGAGATCACCCTGGGCGGACTCGGGCTGTCCACCGCCGAGGTCTCCCGCCACCTAACGGAAGAGGTGCGGCCGGGCGGGTCCACGTCCCCCTCCGTCAGGCCCTCCCCCACGCCCTCCGCCACGGCGACGACCAGCCCGTAAACCGTTTTGGCGATCCCACCTCGCATCCCATATGCTGCTGACGCGTCCGCGACGGCCGAAAATGTGCCCTGCGGGCCATCAGCCCTCATCGTCTAGTGGCCCAGGACGCCGCCCTTTCAAGGCGGTAGCACGGGTTCGAATCCCGTTGGGGGCACACACATCGTCTGCGTCGTCCCGCAGGCGGCCATGCAGGCGTTGGCAGTGCGGCCGGTCCACCGGCGGCGCTGCCTTCTGTGTTTTCCGGGCTCCGCACGCCACTGGTCCCCCGCTGGGCCGCAGGTCACGCGTGCGTCGCACCTCCCGGGTTCTGATACGCTGGTCCAGCGAGATCGGCCCGCCAGTGCGTGTCCGTCCGGTCACTGAGAATCAACCGACCGGCAGTCATGCCCCGGCGATCCGCACCTCGCACAGCGCGGCGGAATCCCGTTGGGAGCACGCACAAACGTGTGGGAGACTGTCTCTCGCGCAGAGCGCAAAGCAAGGTCCTGTGGAGCAGTTTGGAGTGCTCGCCACCCTGTCAAGGTGGAGGCCGCGGGTTCAAATCCCGTCAGGACCGCGCTGGCTGGGTAGCTCAGTTGGTACGAGCGATCGCCTGAAAAGCGATAGGTCGCCGGTTCGACCCCGGCCCCAGCCACCAGCGCCCGTCAGGGCGGAAACCCCCGTCGAGATCATCGGCGGGGGTTTCGCTTTGGCGGGCACGCCGCGCGTGATCCGTGGATCACCGCGTTCCCCTTGCCCGCAGCCGCGCACGGGAGGAGTATCCCCCTGCCGATCAAGGGAGACGGGATGCTTCGGGTCATGGACTGGTCCGTTCTCGTGCTGGGGTGCGCGCTGGTTCTCGGAGGTGCCGGCAGCCGATGGTGGGTGCGGACGCATCCTCAAGGCGTGACCGGTGACGCCGCCGACCGGGAAATGCGGTTCCTCTGCGCGTGGCTGCCCCTGTTCATGGGCCTGGGGATGATCGTCGCGAAGGCGCCGGGCCTGATGGGCGCCTCCTGGGCCGTCGTGGAGGCCGCCGACGCCCTCAACTTCGCCCTGGCGGCCGCGATCCTCGTCCTCGCCGTCCGGGCCGGGCGCCGGGTCTTCCGGATCCGGCGCGAGGCGGGCGGGCAGGGCGGCTCGGCGGGGACGCCGCACGGGACGGCCTGATCCCGGCCCCGGTCGGGGCGGAGAGGACGGCCGCGAGCGCCGGGCCGTCCGGGGCCGAGCGGGTCCCGGGGGCACGGGTACGGGTACGGGTACGTAATGCGTTCGCCCGCGGGCTGCGGCGGATGCGATGCTGGAACGCGTATGTCTACGCAGCCCCCCACCCCCGCATTCGGTGAGCTCGGCGCACGGCTGGCCGAGCTCACCCTGCGCGACGCGCACCGCCTCGGCCGTCGCCTGGACGGCGCACGCCGCATCCGCAAGCCCGAGGCCCGCTCGGCCGTGCTGACGGAGATCGGGGCGGAGATCGACAAGGCCGCGCTGGCGGTCGAGGCGCGGCGCGCGGCCATACCCGCGATCAGCTACCCCGAGCAGCTGCCGGTCAGCCAGAAGAAGGACGAGATCCTGGAGGCGATCCGCGACCACCAGGTCGTGATCGTCGCGGGCGAGACCGGCTCCGGCAAGACCACCCAGATCCCCAAGATCTGCCTGGAGCTGGGCCGCGGCGTCCGCGGCCTGATCGGCCACACCCAGCCCCGCCGGATCGCGGCCCGCACGGTGGCCGAGCGCGTGGCGGAGGAGCTGCGCACCCCGCTGGGCGAGGCGGTCGGCTGGAAGGTCCGCTTCACCGACCAGGTCGGCGACAGCACGCTGGTCAAGCTGATGACGGACGGCATCATGCTGGCCGAGATCCAGACCGACCGGGAACTGCGCCAGTACGACACGATCATCATCGACGAGGCCCACGAGCGCAGCCTCAACATCGACTTCATCCTGGGCTACCTCGCCCAGCTGCTGCCCCGCCGCCCCGACCTCAAGGTCGTGATCACCTCCGCGACGATCGACCCGGAGCGCTTCTCCCGGCACTTCGGCGACGCGCCGATCGTCGAGGTCAGCGGGCGTACGTACCCCGTGGAGGTGCGCTACCGCCCGCTGCTCGCGGAGGAGGCCGACGACGACGACCGCGACCAGATCACCGCGATCTGCGACGCGGTCGACGAGCTCCAGGCCGAGGGGCCGGGCGACATCCTGGTCTTCCTCTCCGGCGAGCGGGAGATCCGCGACACCGCCGACGCCCTCAACAAGCGGCAGCTGCGCTTCACCGAGGTGCTGCCGCTGTACGCGCGGCTGTCCTCCGCGGAACAGCACAAGGTGTTCCAGCGCGGCGCGGGCCGCCGCATCGTGCTGGCCACCAACGTCGCGGAGACCTCGCTCACCGTCCCCGGCATCCGCTACGTCATCGACACCGGCTTCGCCCGCATCTCCCGGTACAGCCACCGCACCAAGGTGCAGCGGCTGCCGATCGAGCCGATCAGCCAGGCCAGCGCCAACCAGCGCAAGGGCCGCTGCGGCCGCCTCGCGGACGGCATCTGCGTCCGGCTGTACTCCGAGGACGACTTCCTGTCCCGCCCGGAGTTCACCGACGCCGAGATCCTCCGCACCAACCTGGCCTCCGTCATCCTGCAGATGACCGCCGCCGGCCTCGGTGACGTCTCCCGCTTCCCCTTCATCGACCCGCCGGACGCCCGGAACGTCAAGGACGGCGTCCAGCTGCTCCAGGAACTGGGCGCGCTGGACGGGCAGAAGCTCACCCAGACCGGCCGCAAGCTCTCCCAGCTGCCGGTGGACCCGCGGCTGGCGCGCATGGTGCTGGAGGCGGAGCGCAACGGCGTCGTGCGCGAGGTCATGGTCATCGCGGCCGCGCTGTCCATCCAGGACCCGCGCGAACGCCCCCAGGACAAGCAGCAGCAGGCCGACGAGAAGCACCGCCGCTTCGCCGACGAGACCAGCGACTTCATGGCGCTGCTCAACCTGTGGCGCTACATCCGCGAGCAGCAGAAGGCGCTGTCCTCCTCCGCCTTCCGCCGCATGTGCCGCACGGAGTACCTCAACTACCTGCGCATCCGCGAGTGGCAGGACATCTACAGCCAGCTGCGCACGGTCGCCAAGACGATGGGCATCCACCTCGCCGAGGGCGAGCACGAGGTCAACGCCCAGCACGTGCACCAGTCGCTGCTGGCCGGCCTGCTGTCGCACATCGGCCTGAAGGACACCGACAGCAAGAACGAGTACCTGGGCGCCCGCAGCGCCAAGTTCGCGGTCTTCCCCGGTTCGTCGCTCTTCAAGAAGCCCCCGCGGTGGATCATGTCCGCCGAGCTGGTGGAGACCTCGCGGCTGTGGGCGCGGGTCAACTCCCGCATCGAGCCGGAGTGGATCGAGCCGCTCGCCCAGCACCTGGTGAAACGGTCCTACAGCGAACCGCACTGGGAGAAGGACCAGGCGGCGGTCATGGCCTTCGAGAAGGTGACGCTGTACGGCGTGCCGATCGTCGCGGACCGGAAGGTCAACTACGGGAAGATCGACCCGGAGACCAGCCGCGAGCTGTTCATCCGCAACGCGCTCGTCGAGGGCGACTGGCGCACGCACCACCAGTTCTTCCACGACAACCGCAAGCTGCTGGCCGAGGTCGAAGAGCTGGAGCACCGGGCGCGGCGCCGCGACATCCTCGTCGACGACGAGACGCTCTTCGACTTCTACGACCGCCTGGTCCCCGAACACGTGGTTTCGGGCGCGCACTTCGACTCGTGGTGGAAGCACAGGCGCCGCGAGGAGCCGGAGCTGCTCAACTTCGAGCACTCCATGCTGATCAACGAGAGCGCCGAGGCCGTCACCAAGGACGACTACCCCGACTCCTGGCGCCAGGGGAAGCTCAAGTTCCGTGTGACGTACCAGTTCGAGCCGGGCGCGGACGCGGACGGCGTGACCGTCCACATCCCGCTGCAGGTCCTCAACCAGGTGACGCCGGACGGCTTCGACTGGCAGATCCCGGGCCTGCGCGAGGAGGTCGTCACCGAGCTGATCCGCTCGCTGCCCAAGGCGATCCGCCGCCACTACGTGCCCGCGCCGAACTACGCGAAGGCCTTCCTCGACCGCGTCGTGCCCGTGCAGGACCCCCTCCCCGAGACGCTGGCGCGGGAGCTGCAGCGGATGGTGGGCGTGCCCGTCACCGCCGAGGACTTCGACCTCGCCAGGGTCCCGGACCATCTGAAGATCACCTTCCGGGTGACCGACGAGCGCCGCCGCAAGCTGGCCGAGGACAAGGACCTGGAGGCGCTGAAGCTGCAGCTGCGGCCGAAGACCAAGGCCGCCATCAGCAAGGCCTTCGACGCCGCCGGTTCCATCGGCATCGAGCGGCGCACAGGGCTGAAGCAGTGGACGGTGGGCGCCTTGCCGCGCACCTTCGAGACCCGGCGGTCCGGGCAGCCGGTCAAGGCGTACCCGGCGCTGGTCGACGAGGGCGAGAGCGTGGGCGTGCAGCTCTTCGACACCGAGGCCGAACAGGCCGCGGCGATGTGGCGCGGAACCCGCCGGCTGATCCTGCTGAACGTGCCCACCAACCCCGCGAAGTTCGCGGCGGACCGGCTGTCCAACCAGGACAAGCTCGCCCTGTCCCGCAGCCCGCACGGCTCCGTGGCCGCCCTGTTCGACGACATCGTCACCGCGGCCGCCGACCGGCTCATGGCCGAGCACGGCGGCCCCGTCTGGGACGAGGAGTCCTTCCGGAAGCTGTTCGACACGGTGCGCGCCGACCTCGTGGAACTGACCGTCAGGACGGTCGCCCAGGTGCGGCAGGTGCTGGCCGCCTGGCAGGCCTGTGAGCGCCGTCTGAAGGCCACCCGGAGCCTCGCCCTGGCCGCCAACCTCGCGGACGTCAAGGAGCAGCTGGGAGCCCTCGTGGGGCCCGGCTTCGTGACCGCCGCCGGGGTGCGCCGGCTGCCGGACCTGCTCCGCTACCTGGTGGCCGTCGACCGGCGGCTCCAGCAGATGCCCACGGGCGTCCAGCGCGACTCCACGCGGATGGAGAAGGTCCGGGAGATCCAGACCGAGTACGCCGAGCTGCTGGCCGCCCAGCCGGCCGGGCGGCCGGTCCCCGAACGGGTGCGCGACATCCGCTGGATGATCGAGGAACTGCGGGTCAGCTACTTCGCGCACGCCCTCGGGACGGCGTTCCCGATCTCGGACAAACGCATCTTCAAGGCCCTGGACGAGGCCTGGGGCTGATCGGGTTCGCAATCACCCTCTGACCTGCTGTACAGTCTTCCTCGCGGCCAAGGAACAACGGCCGCGAAACCTGGTCCTGTGGAGCAGTTTGGAGTGCTCGCCACCCTGTCAAGGTGGAGGCCGCGGGTTCAAATCCCGTCAGGACCGCAGTGAAACGAAGGCCCGCTTCCCGCAAGGGAGGCGGGCCTTCGTGCTGTGTGCCGCACGGCAGGAGACGCAGGTCGGGCGGCCGGGGCCGGGCGGCGCGGCGCCAGGGGCGCTCGCGCGGCGGCGGGACGGCGGCGACCGGGACGCGTCCGCGAAGGAGCCGGGCCCCTGGTTCCGGGCCTTCCCGCGTGGTACGCCTGGCACATGACGGCGACGCCGAGGGATCCGGGCCCGACGCCCCGGGACGAGACGCGGGCCCTGCTGCGCGCGCATCCGGCGGGCGCCCCTGGCGGCCGGCGGCGCCACCTGACCCGGCACCGCCCTGCGTGCCACCGGCTGACGCGGCCGGCGCTGCGGCGGCCGGCGGCCCCACTACCGCACGACGGGAAGCCGGAACAAGACTGCGCCATGTGACGGGAGTCACGTGAACTGTTTTGACTCTGACGGAACCTGGGGCCTCCTGTGGGACCGTCAATTTAATATGTGCAATTGCACTCCCCACAGAGGGGTCAGCGCACACAAGACGGACACATCACGCGCACAAAAAAGATCGCACCGGAGCCGGCGGACTCCGATGCGATCTACGTTCCTATGGGCTTCCCTGATGGGGGCAGGGACCCGTCGGAGCGGGCGTGGCGGCGGGTTGGGGGCCCGCGTCGACGCCCGTTTGTTCAGGTCAGGCCTCGCTGCGCTGCTGCGGAATGCCCGCGAGCAGTGCACGGACCTCCGCCTCGCGGTAGCGGCGGTGCCCGCCGAGCGTGCGGATGGACGTGAGCTTGCCAGCCTTGGCCCAGCGCGTGACCGTCTTCGGGTCCACGCGGAACATCGTGGCAACCTCAGCGGGGGTCAGCAGCGGCTCGGCATCAGGGGTGCGAGCGGTCATGAGCGGCCTCCTCGAGAGAACCGAACCAACACGGTTCTTTCCTCTAAATTCTGCACCTTGACCCGCGTTGCCCGAAATGGCGGACGCGGGCCGAGTCGGTAATAGGACGAACGGCTTGTCCTTGGCACTACAACTACACCATCCGTCCAGCCGCGTCGGCCAAACCGATGGATTTGCCCTCTGAGGTGTCTAAGCTCGACGGAAGCCGATGGACCGGGCCATAACGGACAGTCACACCTGAGTGACGATCAGTCACAGCCAACCCACGAGCCACAGCCCCACCTCAAGGGATGCAATCCCGGACATTCCACCCAGAGAGAGTGGAAAGAGGTCCTTCTGGACCCGATGTCCCATATTGTCATGGGGGGCGGGGATGAGGGCAAGACCCCTAAACGTGCTTTAGGTCACGCTTAGGCCAAAGGTACCGGTCGGCCGGACTCAGGACCAAAGTCCCTACCCCGCCGCCGGTCCCCGACGGACCCTCAACTCGCGTACAGGAGCTCGCGAACGGCCCGCCAGCGGTCGGTGAGCCGCTCGTACGCCTCGCCGGCCCGCGTCCCGTCGTCGTCCCTCAGTGCGGCCAGCGCCTCCGCCACATCGGCGGCGGAACGGTCCGCGGCGAGGGAGTCCTGCGGGATGGCGTGGACGAGCCCGCCGTAGTCGAGCTCCACCAGGGAGCGCGGGTGGAACTCCTCGAGCCAACGCCCTACATCTACCAGGCCGTCGATCAGGGGTCCCTCTTCGAGTGAATCCTTGAGCACCCGCAGGGCTCGGGCAGTCCGCCGGCGGGCCTGGACCATGGGGGTCCGGTAACGCATCACCGGCTGCTTGGACTCGCCCGCGCCGGCCGGTTCGTACTCCCGCTCGGAGTCGTCGAACAGCACGAACCAGCGCACCGGGACGTGCCACGTCGCGCCCCGGATCCAGGGCCGGGCGTCGGCGTTCTCGGGCTTCTCCGCCCGCCACGCCTCGAAGTCGGCCTCGGCCTGCTCGCGCACGACCCTGGGCAGCACGGCGTCCACCACGGGGGCGGGGTACTCGTCGACCAGCTCGGACAGGGCCAGCCAGCCCCGCAACCGGGTGCGCCAGGGGCAGATGTGCGTCACGCCGTCCACGACGGCGACGAAGGCGTCCCCGCTCTCGCGCACCGGCACGGCGATCGGCGGGACGGACAGCAGACCGGCCAGCGACTGGCGCAGTTCGTCCTGTGCGGTCCGTTCCGCACCCCGGGCGGCGTACCGGTACCAGTACCCCCGATCGGGCTCCGGGAAGGCCGCCAGCGGCTCGTACACCCGCAGATACGCCGCGTACGGGACCAGCACCGATGACAAGCCCACACCCGCTCCCTCGTGACGGCTTCCGCCCTGGCATCGTCCCACGTCGCTTCCGACGCGGGGAGTGATCCACGACACTGGGAACATGCTCAGGGTCGGGTGGCTCTACTCTTCTGCCAACCGGCCCTCCCCCACCCACCCGGAGGGCGACCTCTGGACATTCGGGAGTCACCACAGTGACCGACGTACGTCAGACACCAGGCATCGTCTCCACGCTGTTCCGATCGGAGCAGGGCGGTCACGAGCAGGTCGTCTTGTGCCAGGACCGCGCCAGTGGCCTCAAGGCCGTCATCGCGATCCACTCCACCGCCCTCGGCCCGGCCCTCGGCGGCACGCGCTTCCACGCGTACTCCTCCGACGAGGCCGCAGTCGAGGACGCGCTCAATCTCGCCCGCGGCATGTCGTACAAGAACGCGCTCGCCGGCCTCGACCTCGGCGGCGGCAAGGCCGTCATCATCGGCGACCCGGACACCGAGAAGTCCGAGGAGCTGCTGCTCGCCTACGGCCGCTTCGTGGCCTCCCTCGGCGGCCGCTACGTCACGGCCTGCGATGTCGGCACCTACGTCGCCGACATGGACGTGGTCTCCCGCACCGCCCCGCAGTGGACCACCGGCCGCTCGCCCGAGAACGGCGGCGCCGGCGACTCCTCCGTGCTGACCGCCTGGGGCGTCTTCCAGGGCATGCGCGCCTCGGCCCAGGCCAAGTGGGGCGACCCCACGCTGCACGGCCGCAGGGTCGGCGTGGCCGGTGTCGGCAAGGTCGGCCACCACCTGGTGGAGCACCTGCTCAAGGACGGCGCCGAGGTCGTGATCACCGATGTTCGCGGCGAGGCCGTCGAACGGATCACTTCCCGTCACCCGCAGGTAACCGCCGTCTCCGACGCTGACGTCCTGGTCAGGACCCCGCTGGACGTGTACGCGCCCTGCGCGCTCGGCGGCGCGCTCAACGACGACTCGGTGCCGGCCCTCACGGCGACGATCGTCTGCGGCGCGGCCAACAACCAGCTCGCCCACCCCGGCGTCGAGAAGGACCTCGCCGACCGCGGCATCCTGTACGCGCCCGACTACGTGGTGAACGCCGGCGGTGTGATCCAGGTCGCGGACGAGCTGCACGGCTTCGACTTCGAGCGGGCCCGCGCCAAGGCGACGAAGATCTTCGACACCACCCTCGCCATCTTCGAGCGGGCGGCCGCCGACGGCATCCCGCCCGCCGCCGCCGCCGACCGCCTCGCCGAGCAGCGCATGGCCGAGCGCACCCCGGCGGAGAGCTGGCTGCGTCCGTGACCGGCTGACCGCCGCGGCATTCCCCGCGGACCCGTGAGCACGCCCCCGTCCGCCGCGGACGGGGGCGTGTCTTCCGTCACAAAGCGGGCGCGCGCGGAGTGCCGCGGACGTACGGTGTGCGCGCGTCCTCCGCAACCGCGCGCGGCTCCTCCGGGCCGTCGTGACGAGGACGACAGGTTGGACATTCGACCGTTACCACGCCCCGGCAGCCAGACCGTGGCGGAAGAAGGTAAAATCACGACTGACCAGCCAGGACGGGGCCACGGCGGGCCCCTGCTCCGACGCGCGTCGTGCGGGCGACGTACCGTGCGGCCTCGGAAGCAGGTACCGTTGAAGCCCTACGGACCGGGACTCTCATCCGAGGGCCCGTTCCACATCGTGAACGCGTGTCAAGACTCGGGGCCGTCGAGCCCCACCGTTGAGGGGGTCGAGCCAATGGGGCGCGGCCGGGCCAAGGCCAAGCAGACGAAGGTCGCCCGCCAGCTGAAGTACAACAGCGGCGGTACGGACCTGTCACGTCTGGCCGAAGAGCTGGGCGCATCGTCGACGCTGCCGGTCAATCCGGAGATCCATGACGACGACGATGACGACGAGCTGGAAGACGACCCGTACGCACGGTACGCGGATCTCTACAACGACGAGGACGACGACGAGGACGAGGAGTCCGAGCCCTCGTCGCAGCGGCGTCGCGCTTGACGCGGCGCCTTCCGTTCCAGCTTGACCACTGACCCGGTCCGGGCGCTGTCCGGACCGGGTTTCGTGCTGCCCTGCCTGCCCCGCCGCGGCGCGGCGACGGGGAAGGTGACGACTCAGCCCGCGTAGTCGCCGGTCAGCTCGACGGCCTCGGCGTGCTCGCCCCGGTCGACGATCCCGCCGGCCACCCAGGCGTCCAGGCCCCGGTCGGCCAGCGTGGTCAGCGCCACGTCCACCGAGGCCTCGGGCACCACGGCGACCATGCCGACGCCCATGTTGAGCGTCTTCTCCAGCTCCAGCCGCTCCACGCCGCCGAGCTCACCGACCGTGGTGAACACCGCGCCCGGCGTCCACGTCGAGCGGTCCACGGTGGCGTGCAGGTGATCGGGGACGACCCGGGCCAGGTTGTTGGCCAGACCGCCGCCGGTGACGTGCGAGAAGCCGTGCACCTCGGCCGTCCGGGTCAGCGCCAGGCAGTCCAGCGAGTAGATGCGGGTCGGCTCCAGCAGCTCCTCGCCGAGGGTGCGGCCGAACTCCGGGACCTCCCGGTCCAGCGCCCATCCGGCCCGGTCGAAGAGCACGTGCCGGACGAGCGAGTACCCGTTGGAGTGAAGACCGGAGGAGGCCATGGCGATCACCACGTCACCCTTACGGATGCGATCCGCGCCCAGCAGCCGGTCGGCCTCGACCACGCCCGTGCCCGCGCCGGCGACGTCGAACTCGTCCTCGCCCAGCAGGCCCGGGTGCTCGGCCGTCTCGCCGCCGACGAGGGCGCAGCCGGCGAGCACGCAGCCCTCGGCGATGCCCTTGACGATGGCGGCGACCCGGTCCGGGAAGACCTTGCCGACGCAGATGTAGTCGGTCATGAAGAGCGGTTCGGCGCCGCACACGACCAGGTCGTCCACGACCATGCCGACGAGGTCGTGGCCGATGGTGTCGTAGACGCCCATGCGGCGGGCGATGTCGACCTTGGTGCCCACACCGTCGGTGGCGGAGGCCAGCAGGGGCCGCTCGTAGCGCTTGAGGGCGGAGGCGTCGAAGAGCCCGGCGAAGCCGCCGAGGCCGCCCACGACCTCCGGGCGGGTGGCCTTCTTCACCCATTCCTTCATCAGCTCGACCGCGCGGTCGCCCGCCTCGATGTCGACTCCCGCCGCGGCGTAGCTGGCACCGGTGTTCTCGGACATGGCTGTGTTGTGTCCTTGCGTCGAATGCTTACGGGCGACGGAGCGCGTCGGCGGCGTCGGGGCCGCCGGCCAGCTCGGTCTCCAGCAGCTGCTTGCCCAGCAGTTCCGGGTCGGGCAGCGCCATCGGGTACTCGCCGTCGAAGCAGGCCCGGCAGAGGTTCGGCTTGGCGATCGTGGTCGCCTCGACCATCGCGTCGATGGAGATGTACGCGAGCGAGTCCGCGCCCAGCGACTTGCCGATCTCCTCGACCGTCATGCCGTTGGCGATCAGCTCGGCGCGCGTGGCGAAGTCGATGCCGAAGAAGCACGGCCACTTCACCGGCGGCGAGGAGATCCGGACGTGGACCTCGGCGGCGCCCGCCTCGCGGAGCATCCGGACCAGCGCGCGCTGGGTGTTGCCGCGGACGATCGAGTCGTCCACGACCACCAGGCGCTTGCCCCGGATGACCTCCTTGAGCGGGTTGAGCTTCAGGCGGATGCCGAGCTGCCGGATGGTCTGCGAGGGCTGGATGAAGGTCCGGCCCACGTAGGAGTTCTTCACCAGGCCCGAGCCGTACGGGATGCCGCTCGCCTCGGCGTAGCCGACCGCGGCAGGAGTGCCGGACTCCGGGGTCGGTATCACCAGGTCGGCCTCGACGGGGGCCTCCTTGGCGAGGCGACGGCCCATCTCGACCCGGGAGAGGTAGACGTTGCGGCCCGCGATGTCGGTGTCCGGGCGCGCCAGGTAGACGTACTCGAAGACGCAGCCCTTGGGGCTGGCCTCGGCGAAGCGCGAGGCGCGCAGGCCGTTCTCGTCGATGGCGATCATCTCGCCGGGCTCGACCTCGCGGACGAAGCTGGCGCCGACGATGTCGAGGGCGGCGGTCTCGGAGGCCACGACCCAGCCGCGCTCGGTACGGCCGAGGACCAGCGGGCGGATGCCCTGCGGGTCGCGGGCCGCGTAGAGCGTGTGCTCGTCCATGAAGACCAGGCTGAAGGCGCCCTTGACCTGCGGCAGCACCTGCTGGGCGGCGGCCTCCAGGGACAGCGGCTTGCCGTCCTCGTCCACCTGCCCGGCCAGCAGCGCCGTCACCAGGTCGGTGTCGTTGGTCGCGGCGACCTTGGTGGCCCGGCCGTTGCCCTGGGGGAGGGCGGCGACGAGCTCGGCGAGCTCGGCGGTGTTGACCAGGTTCCCGTTGTGGCCGAGGGCGATGGAGCCGCTGGCGGTGGCGCGGAAGGTGGGCTGGGCGTTCTCCCAGACCGAGGCGCCGGTGGTCGAGTAACGGGCATGCCCGACCGCGATGTGGCCCTGGAGGGAGCCGAGGGAGGTCTCGTCGAAGACCTGGGACACGAGGCCCATGTCCTTGAAGACCAGGATCTGGGAGCCGTTGCTCACTGCGATGCCCGCGGACTCCTGTCCGCGGTGTTGCAGGGCGTACAGCCCGAAGTAGGTGAGTTTGGCGACCTCTTCGCCGGGGGCCCAGACACCGAAGACGCCGCAAGCGTCCTGGGGGCCCTTCTCGCCGGGGAGCAGGTCGTGGTTGAGTCGTCCGTCACCACGTGGCACGGGATCGAGTCTAGGGCAGGTTCCGGTGTCGTCCGAACGAGGGAACCCGACAAAAGCGCGTTCTATGCGCGTAAACCCATGGGGCGCTTGGCCGTGTGACCTTGGTCTAGGGACGCAGTCCGGGGTCGCGGACCATGGCCGTCAGCTCGGCCGCGGCCCGTGTGGCGGGGGACGGGCGGCGCCGCCTCCGCTCCCACCACGGGAGGGCGACGGCCCCCAGCGAGAGGTCCTCCAGACCGCTCACACGGCGCACGACCAACCGGCCGTCCGGGGTGCGGACGACCCGGGTCACGTCGGCCCACGGGACGTGCCGGGTACGCAGATAGCGGTGCAGCGCGAGGCCGTCGGGACCGGCGGTGATCCGCCAGGTGATCACGGACAACGCCTTCTCGGCGAGCCACAGGCTGCCCAGGACCGACAGCGGCAAGCGCCACCAGTC
Organism: Streptomyces sp. NPDC001070; assembly: GCF_053598835.1. Classification (NCBI taxonomy): domain Bacteria; kingdom Bacillati; phylum Actinomycetota; class Actinomycetes; order Kitasatosporales; family Streptomycetaceae; genus Streptomyces; species Streptomyces sp. NPDC001070. The sequence goes on along the minus strand of NZ_JBSFLB010000003.1, from coordinate 44,782 downwards.
CTCGCCGGAGAACCCGGAGCCCACGTTGGAGCCCACCGGGAAGACGACGACGCCCAGCAGGAGCAGCGCACCCAGGGAGCGGCCGGCCGCACCGCCGTGCCAGCTGACGGGGGCGGTGGCGGGCTTCATGGCGGCCGCCGCCTCGGCGACCCGCGCCTCCGCCTCCCGGCGGTGCTCGCCGGGCCCCTGCCGTTCGTCGTCGGGGGCCGGCTCCGTCCACCGCAGCGCCGGTGAGTCCGTCGTGGCGAACAGGACGTCGCCGGAGGCCGTGGTGCCCACCAGCACCAGTTCCGCCCCCTCGGCCGGCAGGCCGAAGAGCACGCACTCGCCGCGGGCCCACGCGCCGGGCCCGGCCGCGCGGTAGGTCAGGACCGGCGGACCCGCAGCGCCGTCCAACGGCCGGATCACGGTGCGACCGTCCTCGCGGCCGCACAGCACCCGGAGCACGGGTGCGGGCCGACGGCGCAGCGACCGGACCCGGAACGCGGCGAACGCCCCCGACAGCAGCAGCGTGGCACCGGCGCCGCCCGCCGTGAGCGTCAGCGGCTGCAGCCCCGTGCGGTCCTCGTAGGGCTCCGCGGCGAAGCGCCGCCATTCCCCGTCGACGAGTACGGGCACGTCGGAGCCGCGCTCGTGGTCCTCCGGCCACATCACCCCGACACGGTGCCGGGTGCCGTCGCCGAAGCGGGCGACGACGTGGTCCTCGGCGCCGTTGGCGACGACGACCGCCTCGACGCGGACAGCCGCGGCCGCGTGCGCCCGGTCTGCCCGGTCCCCGGACACCGCGATGCCGGCGGCCACCGCCGCGACCACCAGGCCCGCCATACCTGCGGCGATCCGGACCGCGCCCCGCCGCACCGGCGCGGCCCGCTCCGGTACCGGCAGCAGCACCCCTCCCGCGGCCCCCAGGGCCAGCGCGCGCTGCCGGCGGCGCACCCGCAACCGTACGAAGGCCGCGGCCCAGCCCCAGCAGAGCGCGGCCACCACCGCCGCGTCCACGGCCCGCCCGGCCCCGCCGCCGGCCCGGAAAGCGGGATCGGTCATCCAGAGCAGCAGCAGGGGAGCGGACAGCAGCGCCGCCTCGGGCAGCAGGAACAGCCACGCCACGTGGACGAAGAAGCCGATCGCGTACAGCCACATCGGTCCGCAGGGCGCCGCCACCGTGCACACCGGGTCCCACCCGACGGGGACGACCGCCGCGAGCACCCCCACCATCAGCGTCACCGCGGACCAGACCGGCCGCGCCCAGCCGGGCAGGCGCGCGGCGGCCCAGCGCCGGGCGTCGGCGGCGAGCCATGGGCGGGCCGGCATGCCGGCCGGTGCGGTCATCGAGGTCGCCGGCGCATTATGGGGGCGCCCGGGCCGCCTCAGCCCAGCAGGGGGAGGTACGGGGCGAGGTCGGCGCGCTCGCCGCTCGCGGAGACCGCGGCGGAGTCCAGGGCGTCGGCCCAGGACGTGCGTCCGGTGGCGAGACGGATCCAGGTGAGCGGGTCGGTCTCGACGACGTTGGGCGGGGTGCCCCGGGTGTGGCGGGGCCCGGGCACGCACTGCACGGCCGCGTACGGCGGGACGCGGACCTCGACGGAGTTGCCGGGCGCCGCGGCGGCGAGGGTGTCCGCGAGGAGCCGTACGACGGCGGCGACGGCCTGCCGCTCCAGGGGGACGGGCACACCCGTCGCCCGGGCGAAGTCGTCGCTGTGGACGACCAGCTCGACGAGCCTGGTCACCAGGAAGTCCGTGGACCGCATCGCGCCGAGCGTGATCGCCACCAGGCGCTCGGGCGCCACCGCCTCGTCCAGTACCCCGGCCAGCTCGCGGGCGGCCTCCTCAAGGCGGGCGGCGGCGTCGGCGGTCTCCGCGGCGGCCTCGCGGGTGTCGGCGTCCAGCGGGCCGGCGATGCGCGCCGTGGAGCGCGCCCACGTGGTGAGGTCGAGGTCCGCCTTGGCCGGGGCGGGCGCGGCCACCACCCGGGCGACGGCCTCCACCTGCCGGGCGATGTGCACCACCAGCGTGCGCACGTCCCACCCGGGCAGCCCGGCGGGCGCGGCCAGCTGATCCTCCGTCAGGCTGCGGGCGGCCTCCAGGACATGGCCGGCCTGCGCGGTGAGCGCCGCGCGGGTCCTGGCGGGGTCGTAGGTGCGGGCCTTGCGGGCGGTGGACGGCATGCCCGCAGCCTACGCGCCGTGCCCGGCCCGCACCCCGACCCCGGTGGTCAGGCCTGGCGCGGCCGCTCGAAGGTGAGCAGCAGCCCCTCCACGGCGCCGGGGCCGATGCGGCCCTTGACGTCGGCGGAAGTGATCGCCTTGAGCTGCCAGCCGTCCTCGGCCTGCTTGTTGAGCGTCTTCTCCAGCTTGTCGCCGTCGATGGCGTCGCCTATCAGCGACTCGCGGAAGCTGACGACCTTGTACTCGTACATCGATGAAGCCCCTCGTCGTACCGGTGGTTGCGGGACGCACAGTAGTACCGCCGATCGCGGCCCCCGCCACGCGGGGCGGACCGGTCCGGCCCCCCGATCGACGAGCGGGCCTTCGTCGGTGTCGGCGGAGAGGAGCACCAGTTCGGCACCCTCGTACGGCGTCCCGAACAGCAGGGAGTCGCGCGGAAGGCCGCTGCGGGGCCCTTCGGCGAGCTCGGGCCCGGGGTCGGCCCGGCAGGAGAACAGCGGCCTGCCGCCCGCGTGGTCGTCGGCCGCGTACACCCACCTCCAGGCGTCCTCGTCCGCCCGGGTCAGTACGCGCAGCACCGGCTGCCCGCGGCGCCACAGGGCTCCCGCCCGCACCCGGGCCACCACGCCCACGGCGAGCAGCGCGCCGCCGGCCGGTGCCGGCAGGCGGGTCTGCGGCGGGATCACGGCCGCGCACAGCAGCGGCCCGAGCACGATCGGGACCGGGCCCCGGCGCAGTGGCGGGAGAGGGCCCGGCACCGGCGGCCGTACGCCGCGGGCGGCGTCGGCGGCGAACAGCCGCTGCCGGCGGCGGACCCGCAGGCGGTGGAGTGCGCCGCCCCAGCACAGCAGCAGCGCGGCGATGACGCGGCCTCCGGAGCCATGCGCCAGGTCAGCAGCGCGGCGAGAACCGGCGCGACGAGGGTGAGTTCGGGCAGTCCGAAGAGCCAGTGGAACCGGACGGCGGCCGGCCCGTCGTGCATCGCCCCGAGGGCTTCCGGGGCCACCGCGGCCGCGACGGCGAGAGCCGTCAGCAGCGCCGGGGCGGCCCAGCGCGGATGCGCCCAGGCGGCGGGCCGGCACGCCGCCCGGCGCATGGCGTCACGGCTGCGCCACTGGGGCGGTGCGCCGGGTGGATCGCACTCGCTCACGTCTGGAGTACGAGGCCGACCCCCGGGCGCCGGTCACGGCCCCCGCGAAGCGCCCCCGCGCCTGGCGGCACGGGGGCGCTTCGGGAGGACGCGTCAAAAGGGCCGACGGATCAGGCCAGGAGCGCCGGGATCGTGCCCTCGTGAGCCGCGCGGAGCTCGTCCAGCGGGATGCTGAACTCGCCCTGGAGCTCGACCGCGTCGCCGTCGACGACACCGATCCGCGTCGCGGGCAGACCGCGCGCACCGCACATGTCGGTGAAGCGGAGCTCCTCGCTGCGCGGCACGGCGACGACCGCCCGGCCCGCCGACTCCGAGAAGAGGAGGACGAACGGGTCCAGGTCGTCCGGCACGACCAGGCGCGCGCCGTTCCCGCCCCGCAGGCAGGACTCGACGACGGCCTGGATCAGCCCGCCGTCCGACAGGTCGTGGGCCGCGTCGATCATCCCGTCCCGGGAGGCGGAGATGAGGATCTCGCCGAGCAGCTTCTCCCGCTCCAGGTCCACGGCCGGCGGCAGTCCGCCGAGGTGGTCGTGGACCGCCTGGGACCAGGCGGAACCGCCCAGCTCCTCCTTGGTGTCGCCGAGCAGGTAGAGCAGCTGGCCCTGGTCCTTGAAGGCGACCGGGGTGCGGCGCGTGACGTCGTCGATGACGCCGAGCACCGCCACGACGGGCGTCGGGTGGATGGCGACGTCACCGGTCTGGTTGTAGAGGGAGACGTTGCCGCCGGTGACCGGGGTGCCCAGCTCCAGGCAGCCGTCGGCCAGACCGCGGCAGGCCTCGGCGAACTGCCACATCGCGGCCGGGTCCTCGGGCGAGCCGAAGTTGAGGCAGTCGGAGACCGCCAGCGGCTTGGCACCCGTCGTGGCGACGTTGCGGTACGCCTCGGCGAGCGCCAGCTGCGCGCCGGAGTACGGGTCGAGCTTGGCGTAGCGGCCGTTGCCGTCGGTGGCGACCGCGACGCCGAGGTTGGTGTCCTCGTCGATGCGGATCATGCCGGAGTCCTCCGGCTGCGCCAGGACGGTGTTGCCCTGCACGAAGCGGTCGTACTGGTCGGTGATCCACGCCTTGGAGGCCTGGTTCGGGTGCGCGACCAGCGTCAGGACCTGCTCGCGCAGCTCATCGCCGGATCCCGGGCGCGGCAGCTTGTTCGCGTCGTCGGCCTGGAGCGCGTCCTGCCACGCGGGGCGGGCGTAGGGGCGCTCGTACACCGGGCCCTCGTGGGCGACGGTGCGCGGCGGGACGTCGACGATCTGCTCGCCGTGCCAGAAGATCTCCAGCCGGTCGCCGTCGGTGACCTCACCGATGACGGTGGCGATCACGTCCCACTTCTCGCAGATCTCCAGGAAGCGGTCGACGTACTGCGGCTCGACGATGGCGCACATGCGCTCCTGCGACTCGCTCATGAGGATCTCCTCCGGCGAGAGCGTCGCGTCGCGCAGCGGCACGGTGTCCAGCTCCACGCGCATTCCGCCGGAGCCGGCCGAGGCCAGCTCGGAGGTGGCGCAGGACAGGCCGGCGCCGCCGAGGTCCTGGATGCCGGCGACCAGCTTCTCCTTGAAGATCTCCAGGGTGCACTCGATGAGCAGCTTCTCCTGGAAGGGGTCGCCGACCTGGACGGCGGGGCGCTTGGCCGGGCCGGTGTCGGAGAAGGTCTCCGAGGCGAGCACGGAGACGCCGCCGATGCCGTCGCCGCCGGTGCGGGCGCCGTAGAGGATCACCTTGTTCCCGGCGCCGGAGGCCTTGGCCAGATGGATGTCCTCGTGCTTCATCACGCCGACGCACAGGGCGTTGACCAGCGGGTTGCCCTGGTAGCAGGCGTCGAAGACGACCTCGCCGCCGATATTGGGCAGGCCCAGGCAGTTGCCGTAGCCGCCGACGCCCGCGACGACGCCCGGCAGGACGCGCCTGGTGTCGGGGTGGTCCGGCGCGCCGAAGCGCAGCGGGTCCATGACGGCGACCGGGCGGGCGCCCATGGCCAGGATGTCGCGGACGATGCCGCCGACGCCGGTGGCCGCGCCCTGGTAGGGCTCGATGTACGAGGGGTGGTTGTGCGACTCGACCTTGAAGGTGACCGCGTAGCCCTGGCCGACGTCCACGACGCCGGCGTTCTCGCCGATGCCGACCAGCAGGGCGTCGTTGGCGGGGGCCTTCTCGCCGAACTGGCGCAGGTGGATCTTGCTGCTCTTGTACGAGCAGTGCTCGGACCACATGACGGAGTACATGGCGAGCTCGGCACCGGTCGGGCGGCGGCCGAGGATCTCGCGGATGCGCTCGTACTCGTCCTGCTTCAGGCCGAGTTCCGCCCAGGGCTGCTCGCTGTCCGGGGTTTCGGTGGCGTGCTTGACGGTGTCGAGGCTCATGACGCGTGAACCAGCTTCTTGAGGATCGAGGTGAAGAATCCGAGGCCGTCGGTGCGGCCGGTCCCGATCAGCGGCTCGACCGCGTGCTCGGGGTGCGGCATGAGACCGACGACATTGCCCGCGGCGTTGGTGATGCCGGCGATGTCCCGGAGCGAGCCATTCGGGTTCCAGTCCGCGTAGCGGAACACCACCCGGCCTTCCGCCTCGAGCTCGTCGAGGACGCGCTCGTCGGCGACGTAGCGGCCGTCGATGTTCTTCAGCGGGATGCTGATCTCCTGGTCCTGCTCGTAATCGGCCGTCCAGGAGGTCGAGTTGTTCTCGACGCGCAGCTTCTGGTCCCTGCAGACGAAGTGCAGGTGATTGTTGCGCAACATGGCACCGGGGAGCAGATGCGTCTCGGTGAGTACCTGGAAGCCGTTGCAGATTCCGAGGACCGGAAGGCCTTCCTTGGCGCCGGCGATGATCGACTCCATCACGGGCGAGAAGCGGGAAATCGCCCCGGCCCGGAGATAGTCGCCGTAACTGAATCCGCCGGGCAGGACGACGGCGTCGACCTGGTGCAGATCCTTGTCGCGGTGCCACAGGGGCACCGGCTCGGCGCCGGCGACGCGGACCGCGCGCTGGGTGTCCCGGTCGTCGAGCGTCCCGGGGAAGGTGACGACACCAATGCGTGCGGTCACGACTCCACCTTCACGGTGAAGTCCTCGATCACGGTGTTGGCGAGGAAGGTCTCGGCCATCTCGCGGATACGGGCGAGGGCGGCGTCGTCGACCGGACCCTCCAGTTCCAGCTCAAAACGCTTGCCCTGGCGGACGTCGGCGATTCCCTCGAACCCGAGGCGCGGCAGCGCGCGCTGCACCGCCTGGCCCTGGGGGTCGAGGATCTCCGGCTTGAGCATGACGTCGACTACGACGCGTGCCACGGTCACTCCCGGTGGTGTGCTGCGGTGAGATGTCATCACAGTACCCCGCCAGAAAATCTACGCGGGTAGATATACCAGAATGGTCACGGAATATCCGGCAGTCGGATTGCGACCGGGACACCCGAAGGAATTGACCAACCGCTTCCGGCGAAAAACAGCGACCCGGTAAATGAGAAAGCATTGACCCCGGCCCTCCGACTTCGGTACAACAACGGGGCCAACGCAGGCCCCAGGCCTTCTCCATTGAAAGGACCGGCATCCATGGCGCAGCGCGTAGTGGTCACGCTCTCCGACGACCTCGACGGCGGTGAAGCGGCGGAAACGGTCACTTTCGGCCTCGACGGCAAGTCGTACGAGATCGACCTGTCCGCCGGCAACGCCGAGAGACTGCGGGACGCCCTCGCGCCGTACGTCGAGGCCGGACGCCGCCGCAGCAGGCTCGGCAAGGCCTACAAGCACACCTCGCTCGCCCCCGACCCGGCCGCCGTGCGCGCCTGGGCGCTCTCCCGGGGCTTCGACGTGCCGCCGCGCGGCCGCATCCCCAAGAAGCTCTACGAGGCCTACGCCGAGGCCAGCTGAACCGTGGCGCGCCCCGGCGCACCGGGGCCGCACCGGCCGCCACGGGCGTCCGCGGAATCGCCCGGAAGAAGCGATTGGACAGCCACCCCCGTTGATCCGCTAGAGTCTGGAGCACGCCGAGGGCGGGCCGAAAGGCCAGGCTCAAGGAGTCACGCGGGTGTAGTTCAGTAGTAGAACATCCCCCTTCCAGGGGGAAGGCGCAGTGTGCGAATCCTGTCACCCGCTCTGATTGCTCGACCGGTCCTGAGGATCGGGTAGAGTAGTCGCCGTGCGGACGTGGCTCAGTTGGTAGAGCATCACCTTGCCAAGGTGAGGGTCGCGAGTTCGAATCTCGTCGTCCGCTCTTGAGAGAAGGCCCCGGTCGGTGATCCGACCGGGGCCTTCTTCGTGTCGCCTTCCTCCCGCCCCTCGGCGGAACGATGTGACAGTCGACACATCCGCGCGGGCCGAACTCCCCTGGTGCCGGAAGGTGATCGCCGCGGCACGCGGCCGCCCCCGCGCCCCGGGACGGCCCCTTCCCTCCGGCGTCCGCGCACGCCGGAGACGGCGTCGGGCACGCCGCGGAAAGGCAGTTGGCCGCCGGGCGGCGAGGCGGTGCACCGGGCTCACACGGCAGGCGGGCCTCCCGGGCGGCGACCGCCGGGCGGGCCGGGCGGCCGCCCGGACGGATGCTGCCGGCCCCTCCCGCCCGCCGCGGAACCCGGCGCGCGGAACCCTCGTGCCGAGGTGCGTGCCGGACGCCGCGAGGGTTGGCTATAGTGGATGTCGCACCGCACGGGAACGCGCGGAGCAGGCGGACGTAGCTCAGTTGGTAGAGCGCAACCTTGCCAAGGTTGAGGTCGCGAGTTCGAGCCTCGTCGTCCGCTCAACAGAGGAAGGCCCCGGTCGTGACGACCGGGGCCTTCGGTGTTCCTGGGGCGGTTGAGCCGCCGCACCGGCCGCGTACCCACCGACCTCGTACCCACCGGGCGGAGAACCGGTGGGCACTCGGGCCGTGGCGGGCTACCAGCTGAGGCCGGTGAGCCGCTCATACGCCTCGATGTACTTGGCGCGGGTCTGCTCCACCACGTGCTCCGGCAGCGGCGGCGGGGGCTGCTCGCTGCGGCGGTCCCAGCCCGACTCGGCGGAGGTCAGCCAGTCCCGGACGAACTGCTTGTCGTAGGAGGGCTGGGCGTGGCCCGGCTCCCACAGCTCGGCGGGCCAGAAACGCGACGAGTCCGGGGTCAGCACCTCGTCGGCGATCGTCAGCACATCGCCGTCGAAGCCGAACTCGAACTTCGTGTCGGCGAGGATGATGCCGCGCTCGCGGGCGATGTCCCGGGCCCGGCCGTAGACCGCGAGGGTGCTCTGGCGCAGCTGCGCGGCGACGTCGGCACCGACCCGGCGGGCGACCTCCTCGTAACTGACGTTCTCGTCGTGCTCGCCGACCTCGGCCTTGGTGGCCGGGGTGAAGATCGGCGCGGGCAGTTCGGAACCGTCCACCAGCCCCTCGGGCAGGGTCACCCCGCACACCGTGCGGTCGGTGTCGTACTCGAGCAGGCCCGAACCGGCCAGGTAGCCGCGGGCCACACACTCGACGGGGACCATGTCCAGCGGCTTGCAGATCGTCGTCCGCCCCGCCCAGTCGGCGGGGGCGCCCTCGGGGAGCTCGGTGGACAGCACATGGTGCGGCACCAGGTCGGCGATCTGGTCGAACCACCACAGCGACAACCGGGTCAGGACGCGGCCCTTGTCGGGGATCTCGGTGGGCAGGACCCAGTCGTACGCGGACATCCGGTCACTGGCGACCATCACCAGCTCCCCTGCCTCGTTCTGGTACAGCTCGCGCACCTTGCCGGTGTGCAGGTGCACCAGGCCCGGCACTTGCGCGGGCTCCGGCTTGTGGACGAATCCGGACATGGGTCCTCCCCGATCGGCGGTTCGGCTCCCGATTCTCCCGTACCGCCACCGGACGGGCGCGACGTGGGGGTCAGCCGTGTTTGCAGATGTGGTCCAGCAGATTGGCGGTGGCGCGCTGGATCCTCGGGTCGACGTGGCCCGGGCGGTCCAGCGCCGGGGACCAGGCGAAAGTCCCCGAGGCGAAGACCAGGGCCCCGCCGGGCGCCCGGTACAGGGAGGTCTCCTGGTGCACGCGGCGGCCCGCCGAGTCCTCGTAGGGGGAGTGCGCGAGCAGGATCCGCTCCATGTAGTCGGGCAGCGGGGTGCGCGGGAAGTAACGGTCCGCCTCGCCGGCGACCAGGCCGGGGATCTCGTCGCCCTCCTCGGCGCCGGTGGCCTCCCACAGCCAGTGGCCCGCGTTGCGCACCACCAGCGGGGACGGTTCGGGCACCCGGCCCGCGTACTGCACGCCGATCAGCAGCTGTTCGGGCTCGCCCATGTCGCGCCACAGGGCGCTGCGGCCCGGCGGGCAGCCGCGACGCTTGCGGCAGCTGAGCAGCCGGTCGGGGTCGCCGGCCGGGGAGGGGCCGAGCTCGGTCTGCCAGTACATGGTGTTGGCGGAGAGGAAGACCAGGGAGGTGCCGCCGTCCCTGGCGGCCTCGACGGCGCGCCGCATGGGGACCGTCCAGTACTCGTCGTGGCCCGGGAAGACCATGCCCCGGTAGCGCGAAGGATCGATCCTCCCCGCGTGCAGATCGCGCGCGTCGGCGTAGGCGAGGTCGTAGCCGTAGCGCTCGGCCCAGCGGATGAAGTCGTAGGCGTGGCCGACGTGCAGCGGCAGCCCGGCGCCCGCGTACGGCCGGTCGAAGGAGACGGTGACCGCGGCCTCCTCCTCCCCGAGCAGCCGGCCCTTCTCGTCCCAGGCGTGGTAGAGGCTGGCGCCCGTACGGCCGTCCTCGGGGTAGAGGTTGTACGCCTGCCAGGTGACGTCGGGCAGCAGCAGGAGAAGGTCGGCGGGACGGTCGTCGCGCACCGTGAACGGGACATGGCTGCGGTAGCCGTCCTGCGTGGTGAGGACCACGACGTAGGCGCCGGGTTTCCAGTACGAGGGCACCTGCAGCCGCCAGGACTGCCACCAGTGGTGGCAGGAGACCGTGCGCCCGGCGGCGAGCGGCGCGGGCTGGACGATCCCCGACAGCCGGGGGCTGGAGGTGAACTGTGCCGCGCCGTCGCCGCCGTAGTGCCCGATCCGGTAGACGTCGACGCCGTAGCTCTGCGGCGGGTCGACCGTGATGCGGAAGTCGATGGCGTCGCCGGGGGCCACGGAGGCACCCGGGGCGAATCCCTTGATCTGACACCGCACGTCGTCGGCCGCGCGCGGCCCGGGCACGCGGGGCGTACGCCCCATGGCCTCGCCGGGGAGCGCCCCGGCCTCCCCGCGGCTCACCGCCAGATCGACGTACCACGGCACGACCTGGCCGGTGTCGTCCAGATACTGCACCGCACCGCGCAGCCACGGCACCGGGCCCTGCCCGAAGGGATCGGTGACCCCGTGTGCCAGTGCCCCGGACTGCCAGCGGTGGACCTGCTCCTTCACCACGATGGTCCCCTCCTCGTCGTCCCCCGAGGTGGTGTGCGTGTGTGCGCACATCCAGCACATCACACAATGCGCTGTCTTGGTTACTGTTCGTGGCGCATTGTCGCCAGGGATTCTCGCGGGGCGGACAAACCCCGCCAGCTTTCCGTCAGACGAGCCGTATCGGCTTCTCGGGGCGTACGCCCACGGCACTGAGCCAGGAGCGCAGCGGAGCCGCGTCGCCGTTCTCCACCAGCCGGAGCACGGGCCAGGCCAGATCGCCCCGGCGCACGCCGCCGACCAGCAGGGCCGGTCCGTCCAGCCAGTCCAGGCCCGCGACGGCGCCGGCGGTGTCCACGGCGGCGCAGCAGACCATCGCGGTCACATGGTCGGTGAGCAGTTCCCGGCCGGTCCGCGGCGGAAGCAGCTGGTAGACCGGCGTGAAAGCGCCGTCGGGCGGGACCTGGCCGGCGGTCTCCTGACGCGCGGCCGCCTCACGCACGGCCTCCTCGCGGGCGACGTGCCGGGTGATCCGCGCCGCCAGCTCCTCGCTGCCTCCCGCCGAGAGACGCTCCAGCACCCGGGCGAGCGTGGCGCGCCCCGGCTCGTCGCAGGCGCCCACCGCTCCCCTCGCCCTGCCGGAGGCCACGGATATGCGCCGGCTGCCGGCGATCCCGGCCGGTTCGTGCACCTCGTCCAGGACGGTGATCAGCCGGGAGGCGTCGCTGCGCCAGATGCGGTCCACGACCTCCTGCGGATATGTGTCCCAGCCGACCGGTGACCACTCGGGGCCGGACCGCTGCGGACCGCCGTGGAAGAGCCGGGCGGCGAGCAGCGAGGCCGCCTCGTCGACCGTGCCGGGCTCCTCCAGCAGGTCGCACGCCGGACGCTCGCCCAGCCGGGACTCGAAGCCCTCGGCCAGCCGGTCCCGCCGGGACAGCTCGGTCAGGGCCGCCACCACGCCCGCGTCCAGCCGCGACGGCCAGCGCCCCATCCGCCAGGCCGGCAGCGCCACCCGGGTCAGCAGCCGGTCCCAGCCCGCGTACGCCAGGCCCACCTGCTCCTGGGCCACGATGCGCAGCCCGTAGTCGACCGCCTGGGCCCGCTCGGAGGCGGAGGCGGCCACCGCGCGCTCCATCTCCGCCGCGTGCGCCCGGCAGCCGCGCAGCAGCAGCTTGGCGACCCAGCCCAGGAACCCGTACGCGGGACGGCGCAGAAAGCCCACGGCGGAGGGCTCCCGCGGGGCGGTGGCCACGCCGACGGCGGCGTCCAGGCCGCGCACGAAGCGGCGCGCGGCCGCGATGTCCGGATCGGCGGCCGGGCCCGTGCCCGCCACGACCGGCGCGAGCAGGGCGCGCAGCTCGGCGACCCGCATCCACCACATGAACGGTGAGCCGATCACCAGCGCGGGCGGCCCGGGGGGCGTGCTGCGCCGGGAGCGGTGGGTGCGGTCCTCCAGCCAGCTGTCGCAGTCCGGGGTCAGTTCTATCGCCGAGGGGGCGGGCACCTGCAGGCGCACGGCCAGGTCGCGCACCATGCGGTACAGGTCGGGGGCGGCCGCCTCGGAGACCGCCACGGTGGGGCTCACGGCCGGTCTGGCCCGTACGATCACCGCCGCGACACCGCCCGCGAGCAGCAGCACGAGCAGCGCACCCGCGACCACCGCCCAGCGCAGGACCTCCGACGCGTCGCCCACGATGCGGCCCGTCGCACCGCCGACCACCAGCACGACCGCCACCGCGGCGGGCAGCAGCGCGACCGTCAGCGCGGCGCTGCGGATGCGCAGGACGGCGAGCGCGCGGGACCTCGCGAGTCCCTCACCTGCTTCCCCGGCCAACGGTGTGCTCACCCCCAAGCTGCTGACGCGACTGCATGCCCCCACTGTCGCACCGCCCACCGACACCGCAATGCCGGTGGGGCCGATTGTGCGGTGGCAGCGGTGTCTCACAGTGCGCTTGCCGGGCACCCTAGTTGGGCGCTGGGCTCGCGTCAGCAGGATGGGGAAGCCATCACCCCTTGGAGTGGCCTTGCCCTCCGATTCAGCCCTGAGCGGCCTTGTCTGCGATATCCGAACGGTGGTGCGAGCCCTTCAGCCCGATACGTCCCACCGCCCGGTAGGCCCGCTCCCTGGCCTTGGCCAGATCCCCACCCGTGGCCGTGACGGACAGTACGCGGCCGCCCGCGCTCACCACGCGGCCCTGCGCGTCCGCCTTCGTGCCGGCGTGCAGCACGTAGGCGTGCTCGTCCTTCTCCGCGACCTCGTCCAGACCCGTGATCGGGTCACCGGTGCGCGGGGTGTCCGGGTAGTTCTCGGAGGCGATGACGACGGTCACCGCGGCGCCGTCGCTCCAGCGCAGCGCCGGGAAGTCGGCCAGCCGGCCGGTCGCCGCCGCCCGCAGCAGGCCCGCCAGCGGGGTCCGCAGCCGGGCGAGCACGACCTGGGTCTCCGGGTCCCCGAAGCGCGCGTTGAACTCGATCACCCGCACGCCGCGCGAGGTGATCGCCAGCCCCGCGTACAGCAGTCCGGCGAAGGGGGTGCCGCGGCGGCGCAGCTCGTCGACGGTCGGCTGGAGCACCGTGCGCTCCACCTCCTCGACCAGCCGCGGATCGGCCCACGGCAGCGGGCTGTACGCGCCCATGCCGCCGGTGTTGGGGCCCTCGTCCGCGTCGTAGGCGCGCTTGAAGTCCTGCGCGGGCTGCAGCGGGACCACGGACTCGCCGTCGGTGACGGCGAAGAGGGACACCTCGGGACCGTCCAGGTACTCCTCGATGACGACGCGCTCGCAGGAGTTGGCGTGCGCCCGGGCGGCCTCCAGGTCCTCGGTCACCACCACGCCCTTGCCCGCGGCCAGGCCGTCGTCCTTCACGACGTACGGCGCGCCGAAGGCGTCCAGCGCGTGGTCCACCTCGGCGGGGGTCGTGCACACGTAGGAGCGGGCGGTGGGCACGCCGGCCGCGGCCATCACGTCCTTGGCGAACGCCTTCGAGCCCTCCAGGGCCGCGGCCTGCCCGGACGGGCCGAAGCAGTCGATGCCGCGGGCGCGCACGGCGTCCGCCACGCCCGCCACGAGCGGGGCCTCCGGGCCCACCACGACGAAGTCGGCGCCGAGCCGCTCCGCGAGGTCGGCCACGGCCGCGCCGTCGAGGGCGTCGACTGCGTGCAGCTCCGCCACCTCGGCGATCCCGGCGTTCCCGGGCGCGCAGTGCAGCGACTCCACGTCGGGGTCGAGGGAGAAGGCGCGGCACAGGGCGTGTTCGCGGGCACCGCCGCCGATGACAAGCACGTTCACGGTGCCCAGGGTATCGGCTGCCGCCGCCCGCTCCATGAGCCGGTCGAGGCTGCCCTCGGGTCACTCTTTCGGGTGGCCCGGAACAGGGCCCCATACCTGATCAAGCGACCCGTAAGGGCGGAAACTGCCGGACGACCCTCGCACGGTCAGCCGTTCGGCGGTAAGAAGGTGGGTCGTCATCGGAAGTCGCGAGGGAGCGTGCAGGTGAGCCAGCCGGACATGTATCCCGAGGAGGTCCCCCGGGAGAAGCCGAAGCGGCGCGCGCTCCACAGGCAGGAGGACCTGCGGGCGCTGCCCTTTCCGCTGGGCGACTGGGGTGAGCCGGCCGAACGGCTGGAGGAGCTGTACCGCTGGGCGGAGGCTGACGCCCTGCGGACCGTGGAGTGGTATCTCGCCGACCGCCTGCGCAAGCGCCGCTGGGCCCGGTCGCTGCGGGTCGGCGCGGCGCTCTGCGCGACGACCGGGGCCGTACTCGCCGTCACGGGCACGGGCGGGCGCATCCGCTGGGCGTACGCGGCCCTGGTGCTGGCGGTCGTGTGCGTGGGCCTGGACCGCTACCTCGGGCTGACCGCCGGCTGGATGCGGGACATGGCGACCGCGCAGGCCGTGCAGCGCCGGCTGGAGGCGCTGCGCTTCGACTGGGCTTCGGAGTCCGTCCGCGAGGTCCTCGGCCCGACCGAGGGCACCGCGGCCGAGGCGGCCGAGCGGTGCCTGACGGTGCTGCGGCGCTTCACCGAGGACGTCTCGGAACTCGTGCGCTGCGAGACCGCCGACTGGATGGTGGACTTCCGCGCCGGCGCCGCCCCCCTGCGGACGCAGTCCCTGACCTGGGCGGGCGGCACCCGGGCCACGGAGGGCGCCGCCCCCGGCACCGGCAGCCGGTTCCCGCTGCTGCCGGGCGGACGGCCGAGCATGCCGCGCCAGCGCCCCCCGGAGGGACCCCGCGCGAGCTGACCGCCGCCCGGCCGCGGCGCCGCGGCACCCGCCCGGCACCCGCGCTAACTGAAGACGATCATCGAACCCTGCCCCAGCGCACGCGTGGCCGCCGCGTGCAGCCCCAGCCACACATGGCGCTCCCGCGCGAAGGGGCTGCCGTCGTGGTACGCGGGCGGGGCCGCCGGTTCCTCCAGTTCGGTGGGACCAGGCGGCGGCGCCGGGGCGGGCGGCGGGTTGCGCGGGTCGATTCCGATCACCGGGGCGACCAGTTCGAGTTCGCGCAGCAGGCCGTGGGCGGAGCCCAGGGGACCGCCGGCGTCCAGGAGTTCGTCGTTGACCAGCGGCTGAGCGAAGTCCAGGGGGACGTACGCGCCCGCGTGGTCGTAGTGCCAGACGAGGTGCGACTGCTGGGCGGTGGTCTCGAACATCTCCAGCAACTGCTCGTAGTCGCCGCCGAGTTCGTCGACCGGGGTGACGGCGAGGCCCTGGAGGTTCAGCAGATGCGCACGCCGCAGGAAGTGCAGCGCGTCGTAGTCGAAACCGGCGACCGGGGCCACGTCGCCCGACAGGCCCGGCATATAGGTGTAGACGGGCACCGGTGGCAGCCCGGCGTCGCTCAACGCCTTGTCATAGCGGGCGATCTCCTCGGCGAACGGGTTGTCGGGGCTGTGGCAGAGCACGTCCACCAGGGGAACCAGCCACAAGTCGCAGGCCACAGGCGCTCCAAGTCCTTCCGTGCGTGGTCGGACCAGCGTAGTGGGCGGCGGGCCGTCCTACCGGCCCGCCGCCAGTCGTCTCATGAGCGCGAGGGAGTGGTCGTTGAACTCCTCGACGATGCGCTGCGCCGTCTCCGTGTCGCGCTTCTCGATCGCGGTGACCAGGGCGACGTGATCGGACCAGCACAGGCCCTCCGGGTCCGGCCGGCCGCGCAGGTAGGGCACCGCGTACACCCAGGTCTGGGTGCGGATCCGGTCGAGGAACTCGCCGACGTGGGCGTTCCCGGCCAGCGCCGTCAGCTCACGCCAGAAGCGGATGTCGTAGCCGATGAGGACGTCCAGTTCACCGGAGCGGGCGGCGCGCGCCGCGGCCTCGGCCCGGCGCCGTACGGAGGCGAGCGCCGCGGGGTCGACCTCGCGCATGCCGCGCGCGGCGATGCGGCGGAAGATGCCCTCGACGACGAGCGTGCGCGCCTCGACCATGGAGCGGAACTCGGCGTCGGTGAAGCGGCGCACCTGGAAGCCGCGGTGGTGCTCGACGTCGAGCAGCCCCTGCGCGGCCAGGTCGACCAGGGCCTCGCGGACCGGCGTGGCGGACACGCCGTACAGCTCGGCGATCTCCTTGACCGTGAAGTGCCGCCCGGCCGCCATGCGCCCGGTGAGCACCTCGTCGCGGAGCGCGTCGGCTATCTGCTGCCGCAGACTGCTCCGTCGGACGGGTCCGCCCACTGGGCCTTCCGGCATGCCCGGTGCCTCCCTACAGATGTGCGGTGCGCTTCGGCTCCGCCACACCCTATGCGAGGCGGGGCGGCGGGTGGTCCACACCTGTGGTGCGCCCGCCGCCCGGGGCGCGTCAGCGGGTGTGCTCGTCGGCGACGCACAGCGCCGCGTCGAGGAGCGCGAGACCTTCCTTGGCCTCGGCCTCGGTGATATTGCACGCGGGCACCACATGGGTGCGGTTCATGTTCACGAACGGCCACAGACCGCTCTTCTTGCAGGCCGCCGCGAAGGCCGCCATGGGGGCGTTGGCCTCGCCCGCCGCGTTGTAGGGGACCAGGGGCTCGCGGGTCTCCCGGTCGCGCACGAGCTCCAGCGCCCAGAAGGCGCCCAGGCCCCGCACCTCGCCGACCGACGGGTGGCGCTCGGCGATCTCCCGCAGTCCGGGGCCGAGCACGTTCTCACCGAGCGCGGCGGCGTGGGCGACGACGCCCTCGTCCTCCATCACCCCGATGGTGGCGACGGCGGCGGCGCAGGCCAGCGGGTGGCCGGAGTAGGTGAGGCCGCCCGGGTAGGGGCGGGTGGCGAAGGTCGCGGCGATCTCCTCGCTGATCGCGACACCGCCGAGCGGCACGTAGCCGGAGTTGACGCCCTTGGCGAAGGTGAGCAGGTCGGGGATGACGTCGAACTGCTCGGCGGCGAACCAGCTGCCGGTGCGGCCGAAGCCCGCCATGACCTCGTCGAGGACGAGGACGATCCCGTACCGGTCGCAGATCTCGCGCACGCCGGCCAGGTAGCCGGGCGGCGGCACCATGATGCCCGCCGTGCCGGGGACCGTCTCCAGGACGATCGCCGCGACGGAGTGCGGGCCCTCGAAGGCGATGGTGTCCTCGAGGTGCTGCAGCGCGCGGTCGCGTTCCTGCTCCTCGGTCTCCGAGTGGAACGGGGAGCGGTAGAGGAAGGGTGCCCAGAAGTGGACCACACCGGCCGAGCCGTTGTCGGAGGGCCAGCGGCGGGGGTCGCCGGTCAGGTTGATCGCGGCCGAGGTGGCGCCGTGGTAGGAGCGGTAGGCGGAGAACACCTTGTGGCGGCCGGTGTGCAGCCGGGCCAGCCGCACGGCGTTCTCGACGGCCTCGGCGCCGCCGTTGGTGAAGAAGATCTTGTTCAGGTCGCCGGGAGTGCGCTCGGCGATCAGCCGGGCGGCCTCGGAGCGCGACTCGACGGCGAAGGCGGGCGCGAAGGTGACGAGCTTCGCGGCCTGCTCCTGGATGGCCGCGACGACCTTGGGGTGCTGGTAACCGATGTTGGTGAACACCAGGCCGCTGGTGAAGTCCAGGTAGCGCTTGCCGTCGTAGTCCCAGAAGTACGCGCCCTCGGCCCCCGCGACCGGCAGCGGGTCGATCAGGCCTTGCGCGGACCAGGAGTGGAAGACGTGGGCGCGGTCGGCGGCCTTCACGGCGGCGCCGGTCTCGGGGTCTGCGAAAGGAGGGGTCATGCGCCCAGGCTAAGGAACGGCCCGGGCGCGCGACATTGGCACCCTGTATGACGGTGGGCGCGCGCGCCGACAGGTTGTAGGGCGCGCGCCCCCTCGCTCAGAGGAAGGAGTTGATCTCGATGGTCTCGGTCCGGCCGGGGCCGACGCCGATGGCCGAGATCGGGGCGCCGGACATCTCCTCCAGCGCCTTGACGTACGCCTGGGCGTTCTTCGGCAGGTCCGAGAAGGTCTTCGCCTGGCTGATGTCCTCGCTCCAGCCGGGCAGCGTCTCGTAGACCGGCTTCGCGTGGTGGAAGTCGGTCTGGCTGTACGGCAGCTCCTCGACGCGCTTGCCGTCGATCTCGTAGGCGACGCAGACCGGGATCTGCTCCCAGCCGGTGAGCACGTCGAGCTTGGTGAGGAAGAAGTCGGTGAGGCCGTTGACCCGGGTCGCGTAGCGCGCGATCACGGCGTCGAACCAGCCGCAGCGGCGGTCGCGACCCGTGGTGACGCCGCGCTCGCCGCCGATGCGGCGCAGCGCCTCGCCGTCCGCGTCGAACAGCTCCGTCGGGAACGGCCCGGCGCCGACACGGGTGGTGTAGGCCTTGAGGATGCCGATCACCCGGCTGATCTTGGTGGGGCCGATGCCCGCGCCGGTGCAGGCGCCGCCGGCCGTCGGGTTGGACGAGGTCACGAAGGGATACGTGCCGTGGTCGACGTCCAGCAGAGTGCCCTGGCCGCCCTCGAGGAGGACGACCTTGCCCTCGTCGAGCGCGGTGTTGAGGACCAGCGTCGTGTCGGCGACATAGTCCTTGATCTGCTCGGCGTAGCCCAGGTACTCCTCGACGACCTGGTCCGTGCTGATGGCGCGGCGGTTGAAGATCTTGACCAGGACCTGGTTCTTGTCGTGGAGCGCCGCGTCGACCTTCTGACGGAGGATCGACTCGTCGAAGAGGTCCTGGACCCGGATGCCCACGCGGTTGATCTTGTCGGCGTACGCGGGACCGATGCCGCGGCCGGTGGTGCCGATCTTGCGCTTGCCGAGGAAGCGTTCCGTCACCTTGTCGATCGTCTGGTGATACGGCGTGATCAGGTGGGCGTTACCGCTGATGAGGAGCTTGGACGTGTCGACGCCGCGCTCGTTCAGCCCGCTCAGCTCGGAGAGCAGGACCGCCGGGTCGACGACGACGCCGTTGCCGATGACCGGGGTGCACCCCGGCGAGAGGATCCCGGAAGGCAGGAGGTGGAGCGCGTACTTCTGGTCGCCGACGACGACCGTGTGTCCGGCGTTGTTGCCGCCTTGGTAGCGCACCACATAGTCCACGGAGCCGCCGAGCAGGTCGGTGGCCTTTCCCTTGCCCTCATCACCCCACTGAGCACCGAGCAGCACAAGTGCGGGCACAGGCGTACACCCCTTCCGGGCGGGGCATGTCCAACGTGGCTCCCCACGGCGGGGAGAGCTGTCGGACCGGTGCCCCGGAATAGACGAAGCCCCTGGCGCAAGGCAGCGCAAGGGGCTCTTGCACCGAGATGTTACCTGAGGAAGGACCAAGGTGTCGGCTCAGCGACCGTCCGGGCAGCCCCTGCTCGTGGTCATCGACCCTGCCGCCCGTGTCATGGACGGCGAATCCGTACGCATCGCGAAGGATGTGCTGTGCGGGGGGGCTTCCTCCGTAAAGATCGCTCTTCCGGAGTCCGACGAAGAGGCCGTCCGGGTGCTGGCGCACCGGGGCAGGCGGCGTCCTGTCATCGTGGGCGACGACGCGGCGCTGCTGCGCACGGTACGCACGCTGCACGCGGCAAGGGCACTGGGCGAGGCGGTCGTCGGGCTGGTGCCGGTGGGGCGGCGGACCGGCCTGGCGCGGGCGCTCGGCGTACCGGGCGGGGCGGTGAGCGCGGCGCGGGCGGTGCTGGACGGGGCGGAGCGGGAACTGGACCTGCTGCTCGACGACAGCGGCGGCATCGTGCTGGGCGCGCTGCGCATCAGCTCGACGGCGCCCGCCTGGTGGATGCCGGTGGAGCGCCGGGCCCGCTCGCTGGCGCGCACGCTGAGCCTCAACGGCCACTCGCCGCACCTGGGGCTCGGGATGCGCGGCGCACAGCGGCTGCGGATCGAGGCGGACGGGGTGGTCCTGGCCGACCTGGACGACTGCGTCGAGGAGGTGTCGGTCTCCACGGCGGTGCCCGGGCTCGCCGAGGTGCTGGTCCGCAGGGACGGCCTGGGGCCCGCCGGACCGGTGCACGCCCGTACGGTCACCGTCTCCGGGCGGGACTTCCGCTACACGGCGGACGCCGCGCTGGCCGGGCCGGTGCGCCGCCGCACGTGGACCGTGATGCCGGCGGCATGGCGGCTGACGGTGCCGCGGTCCGCCTACTAGCGGGCTCGGTTCACCGGGTGGGCGTCCGGCGCCCGGAAGGTCAGAGGACGCCCTGTTCGCGCAGTTCCGCCTTGCGTTCGCGCCAGCGGTCCATCATGTCGACGAGTTCCTTCTGCAGGAAGTCGAAGAATGCCGCGGTCTCCGCTATCCGCCGGCCGGCGGGGGTGTCGGGGCCGAGCGCGTCGACGCCGGCCCGCAGGGTGTGCTCCCAGCGGACGAGGACCTGGTCGCGGCGGGTGAACGTCTCGTACCACTGGTCGTTGTGCACCCGGTAGCGCTCACGCCGTGAACCGGGCTCCCGCTCGCGGGTCAGCATGCCGACCTGCGCCAGATAGCGGACCGCGCCGGAGATGGCGGCGGGACTGGCCTGGAGCCGCTCGGCGAGCTCGGCGGCGCTGAGCACGCCGGCCTCCGAGGCGAGGAGCGCGGCGAAGACCCGCGCGGCCATGCGCTGCATGCCCGCCTCGACCAGCTCCGCCGCGAAGCGCTCGACGAACGTCATCGACTCCATGGAGTCATCCGCCACCGCCATGCCATCGCCTCCCGTCACGAAGTTTATACGGTTCTTTAACTTCACAACTTCGTGAATCTACTGTACGTTCAGAAGCATGACGAGGGCAATCAGTGTGGCCGGACTGCACAAGTCCTTCGGCCGCACGCACGCACTGGACGGCCTCGACCTGACCGTCGAAACGGGAGAGGTGCACGGCTTCCTGGGGCCCAACGGCGCAGGCAAGTCCACGGCCATCCGCATCCTGCTCGGGCTGCTGCGCGCCGACCGCGGCGCCGCCCAACTGCTCGGCGGCGACCCGTGGCGCGACGCCGTCACGCTCCACCGGCGGCTGGCCTACGTCCCGGGCGACGTCACGCTCTGGCGCAACCTCAGCGGCGGCGAGGTCATCGACCTGCTGGGGCGGCTGCGCGGCGGGCTGGACGAGGCGCGCAGGCGGCAGTTGCTGGAGCGCTTCGAGCTGGACCCGACGAAGAAGGGCCGCGCGTACTCCAAGGGCAACCGACAGAAGGTCGCGCTCGTCGCCGCGTTCGCCTCGGACGTGGACCTGCTGATACTGGACGAGCCCACCTCCGGGCTCGACCCGCTGATGGAGGAGGTCTTCCGCGAGTGCGTCCGCGAGGAACGCGACCGCGGCCGGACGGTGCTGCTGTCCAGTCACATCCTCAGCGAGGTCGAGGCCCTGTGCGACCGGGTCAGCATCATCCGGGCCGGGCGCACGGTGGAGACCGGAAGCCTCGGCGAGCTGCGGCACCTCACCCGCACCTCGGTCACCGCGGAGCTGGCCGGTGAGCCGAACGGCCTGGGCCGGCTGCCCGGGGTGCACGACCTCGACGTGCGCGGCAACCGCGTCCGGCTCCAGGTCGACACCGACAAGCTCGACGCCGTGCTGCGGCAGTTGAGCGAGACGGGCGTGCGCAGCCTCACGAGCACACCGCCCACGCTGGAGGAGCTGTTCCTGCGGCACTACGAGGACAGCGCCCCCGACGCCACTGCGGCGGACGCGGAGGCCCGGCGATGAACGCGCTCACCGGGACGGGGACGCTCACCCGGCTCGCGCTGCGCCGGGACCGGATCATGATCCCGGCGTGGGTCGTGCCGATCGCCCTGCTGGTCGCCTCCACCGCCTCGGCCTTCGGCAGCCTCTACGACACCCCGGCCGAACGCGCCGGAGTCGCGGCGAGCACAGCGGGCAACGGCTCGCTGCGCGCCCTGTACGGACCGGTCTTCGACACGGGCATCGGCGGCCTGACCGCCTGGCGCATGATGGCCTTCGGCGCGGCGCTCGCCGGGCTGATGGCCATGCTGCTGGTCGTCCGGCACACCCGGGAGGAAGAGGAGGCCGGACGGCTCGAACTCGTCGGCGCGGGCGCGATCGGGCGCCGGGCGCCGCTGGCCGCCGCCCTGGTCACCGGGTTCGGGGCTTCGACACTGCTGGGGCTGCTCGTCACCCTGGCCCTGCTCGGGCAGGGCTCGCGGGGCGCGGTCGCCTTCGGACTCGCCTTCGCCGGGGCGGGCTGCGCCTTCGCCGCGGTCGCCGCCGTCGCGGCGCAGCTGACCGAGAGCGCCCGCGCGGCCCGGGGCATCTCGGGCGCGGTCCTCGGCCTGGCCTTCCTGCTGCGTGCCGTCGGCGACGCCGGCTCCGGCACCGCGACCTGGCTCTCACCGCTCGGCTGGGCCGAGAACATCCGCCCCTACGCGGACGAACGCTGGTGGGTGACCGGTCTGTTCGCCGTCTGGGCCGCCGGGCTCGTGGCCGTCGCGTACGCGCTGGTGGCCCGTCGCGACATCGACGCCTCCCTGCTGCCGTCCCGCCCCGGGCCGGCCACGGCCGGGGCCCGCCTGCGCACCGCGGAGGGGCTGGCCTGGCGGCTGCAGCGCGGCTCGCTGTGGGGGTGGACGGCCGGCTTCGCCGTGGGCGGCGGCGCGCTCGGCGGCCTCGCCAACGGGGCGGCCGACCTCGTCCGGGACAACAAACAACTCGCCGA
The DNA here is from genome assembly GCF_053598835.1 of Streptomyces sp. NPDC001070. Classification (NCBI taxonomy): domain Bacteria; kingdom Bacillati; phylum Actinomycetota; class Actinomycetes; order Kitasatosporales; family Streptomycetaceae; genus Streptomyces; species Streptomyces sp. NPDC001070. Next base: position 22,142 of record NZ_JBSFLB010000003.1, on the reverse strand, counting down.
CGTCATGCGGGACATGGGCGGCGCCTCCGGGCTGGTCGACTCCTACCTCGCCTCCATGATCGGGGTCATGGGCATGATCGCGGCGATCTACGCCGTCCAGGCCGTGCTCCGGCTCCAGGGCGAGGAGAACTCCGGCCGTGCCGAACCGGTGCTCGCCACGGCGGTGGGCCGGATGCGCTGGGCCGCCGGCCACGCGCTGCTCGCGTTCGCCGGATCCGTGCTCCTGATGGCCGTCTCCGGTTTCACGATGGGTCTCGGCTACGGGGCGACGGTCGGCGACGTCGGCGGCCAGCTGTGGCGGCTGGCGGGGGCGGGCCTGGTGCAGCTGCCCGCCGTCTGGTTCGTGGCGGCGGTGGCGCTGCTGCTGTACGGGGCGGCGCCGAAGCTGGCGCGGGCCGGTTGGGGAGTGGCCTCGCTGACGCTGGCCATCGGGCTGTACGGACCCGCGCTCAAGCTCTCGCCCTGGGTGATGGATCTGTCCGCCTTCACGCACCTGCCGAAGGTGCCGTCGGCGGACGTCACGGTGACCCCGCTGGCCGTCCTGACGCTGCTGGCCGCCGCCATCGGCCTGGCCGGCCTGGCGGCCCTGCGCCGCCGCGACGTCACGGGCTGAAACGCGCGACGGCCCCGGAACCCGGTCGCACGGCCGGGATCCGGGGCCTCGGCTGCGTCGGGGCGCTCGGCGGCATCAGCGGCGAGCGCCCCGGACGGCATCAGCAGGTGACGCGCAGCTCCCGCAGGCCGCGGATGACGTACCCCTCGTTCCACGTGGGCTCCGCCACGAGTTCCAGCCGCGGGGCGCGCCGGAGCAGCGCCGCGAAGGACGCGGCGAGTTCGATGCGGGCCAGCGGCGCGCCGAGGCAGTAGTGGATGCCCGCGCCGAAGGTGATGTGCGGGTTGTCGGCGCGGGAGAGGTCCAGCCGGTCCGGGTCGGGGAACCGCGCGGGGTCACGGTTGGCCGAGCCGAACAACAGCGCCACCTCGCTGCCGCGCGGGATCACCGTGCCGCCCACCTCGATGTCGTCCAGCACCCACCGCTCGAACATCTGCAGCGGAGTGTCGAAGCGCAGCAGCTCCTCGATCGCCGACGGCAGCAGTTCCTCCGGCGCCGCGCGCAGCGCCGCCAGCTGCTCCGGGTGCCGGAACAGCGTCCACCAGCCGTTGCCCGTGGTGTTGACGGTCGCCTCGTGCCCGGCGTTCAGCAGCAGCACGCAGGTGGAGACCATCTCCTGCTCGCTGAGCCTCTCCCCCTCGTCGAAGGCCGCGATCAGGGCACTGATCAGGTCCTCGCCCGGCGCCTTGCGGCGTTCGGCGATGAGTGCGCGCAGGTAGTCGGAGAACTCCACGCTCGCCCGCACCGCGCGGCGGGCCGCGTCCTCGCTCGGGTTGAGCTCGAACATCCCGACGATGTCGGCCGACCAGGGCCGCAGCAGATGCCGGTCCGCCACCGGTATCCCCAGCATCTCGGCGATGACCGCGACCGGCAGCGGTTCGGCGACCGTGGCGATGAGATCGCCACCGCCCTCCGCGACCAGCCGCTCGACGAGCTCCCCGGCGAGCCGCTGCACGGTCGGCGTGAGCCGCTCGACGGTGCGCGGGGTGAAGGCCTTGGAGACCAGCCGCCGGATGCGGGTGTGGTCGGGGGCCTCCAGGTCGAGCAGGCCGTTGCCGTTGAGCGTGGTGAAGGGCTCGTGCTCGGGCGGCGGCGCGGTGCGGCCGAACTCCTCGTGGGTGAAGCGGTGCAGATACGTCCGCCCCAGCCGCCGGTCCCGCAGCAGGGCGCTCACGTCCGCGAAGTGCGGGATCAGCCACTGCCCGCTCGGCTCGAACCAGTGCGCGCGGCCCTCGTCGCGCAGCGCGGCGTAAGCCGGGTACGGGTCGGCGACGAACTGCGGCGACCAGGGATCGAAGGCGGTGGCTGTGCTGCTCATGTGCGGAGACTACCCTCCGCCCGTTCAGCCGCCCGGGGTGACCAGCCGCGCCTCGTACGCGAAGACCGCCGCCTGCGTCCGGTCCCGCAGCCCCAGCTTCACCAGGACCCGGCTCACATGCGTCTTGACCGTCGACTCGGCGACCACGAGGTGGTCGGCGATCTCCGCGTTGGACAGCCCCTGGGCGACCAGCACGAGCACCTCCGTCTCACGCTCGGTGAGCTCCCCGACCCGGTCCTGGGCCGGCGGCCGGGGCGTGCCCAGCCGGTTGAACTCGGTGATGAGCCGCTTGGTGATCGCCGGGGCGAGCAGCGCGTCGCCGGCCGCCACGATCCGCACGCCGTCCGCGAGCTGACGCGCCGAGGCGTCCTTGAGCAGGAAGCCGGACGCGCCCGCGCGCAGCGCCTGGTAGACGTACTCGTCCAGGTCGAAGGTGGTCAGCACGAGCACCTTCGCGTCGGCGTCCGCGGCGACGATCTCGCGGGTGGCCTCCAGCCCGTTGAGCTCGGGCATGCGGATGTCCATCAGCACGACGTCCGGCCGCAGCGCCGCCACCTGCTCGATCGCCTGCCGTCCGTCGACGGCCTCACCGACGACCTCGATGTCGGGCTGGGCGCCCAGCAGCACCGAGAAGCCCTCGCGGACCATCATCTGGTCGTCCGCGATCAGCACCCGGATGGCGTTCCCGCTCATGCCCGCTCCCCGGGGACCGGGATGAACACGGTGACCTCGTAACCGCCGTCCTCGGTCGGCCCGTCGGTCATCTCGCCGCTCAGCATCGCCACCCGCTCCCGCATCCCGGCGATCCCGTGCCCGGCGCCCGGCGAGGGCTTCACCAGGCCGCGCGGCGGGCCGTTGACCACGCGCAGCCCGAGCCCGCCGAGCACGTACGACACCTCCACCCGGGCGCCGGCGCCCGGCGCGTGCCGCAGCGTGTTGCTCAGCGCCTCCTGGATGATCCGGTACGCCGACAGTTCGACGCCCTGGGGGAGCTCGCGCACCGCGCCCGTCAGCGTCTTCTCCACCTCCAGCCCCGCCTCGCGCACATTGGCGACGAGCCGGTCGAGGTCGGCGAGGGTCGGCTGCGGCGCGTCGGGGGCCTGGTAGTCCTCGGCCCGCACGACCCCGAGGACCCGGCGCAGCTCGGTCAGGGCGATGACGGCGTTCTCACGGATGATCGAGAAGCTCTTGGTCAGCTCCTCGGGCGGGTTCTCCACCCGGTACGGCGCGGCCTCCGCCTGGATCGCGATCACGGACATGTGGTGGGCGACGACGTCGTGCAGCTCGCGGGCGATGGTCGTGCGCTCCTCCAGCAGCGTGCGCCGGGTCCGCTCGACCTCGGTCACGGCGACCTGGGCGGCGACCTCCTGCCGGGACTGCCGCAGCCCGCGCACCGCCGACACGACGGACAGCACCACGGCGGAGAGGAAGATCATGATGACCGGGTCCGAGCCGTACCCGCCGGACAGGGGCCGGAAGCCCAGCGCCAGCGCGGCGGTGAGCAGCCATATCTCGGCGGCCACCCGCGCCCGGGTGCGCGCCGCCACCACGGCCAGCACCGTCAGGTGCGAGACGAAGCCGGTGTCCGTCCACGGATAGGTGGAGGACCAGCCGCCGGAGAACACCCCGGTGAGCACCGCGGCCCCGGCCGACAGCCACCACGCGCCGATCGGTCGGAACATCGTGGTGAGCAGGGGCACACCGGCCAGCAGGGCCAGCACAAAGCCGCCCGGACCGTCCAGGCTCTCCACCGAGACGAACATCAGGAAGACCGTGAAGCAGGTCAGCGCCGCGTGCGGCAGCCAGCGCCCGTACCCCCGGAGCCTGCGCGGCACCACGGCGAGCAGCGGGTGCCCTCCGCGGAGCGGTGCCATCGGCCGGAAAGCGAAGGCGTCGGTGATCAGGTCCTGCCGCAGTCCGCTGAGGGCGCCGCGGGCCATGCGGAGCTCGGTCCGCAGCGAGGTCTGGCTTGTCTCGGTCACGCACACACCGTAGGTATTCCGCGCCTCGCCGTCGTCACCGGTGAAGACGATGTCCCGGCGTCATCCTCAAGTAGGACACCGCCTCACCAGGCGAGCTGTGCGATCTCCTCGGCGACCACGGCCGCCGCGTCCGCCGCCGGGTCGATCACCGGGAAGTGGCCCACGCCCTCCAGCAGGGTCAGCTGGATCTCCTCCCCCGCCTTCGCCGAGGCGGCCGCGAAGGCCTCCGCGACCTGCGGCGGGACGACGTCGTCCGCGTCGCCGTGCACGACGGTCACGGCGATGCCGGTGGGCAGCAGCGCGGCCGGGTCGGTCTCCGCCCGGCGCGCGGGAAGCTGCTCCGGACCGCCGAGGAGCTGGGCGACGGCACCGGAGCACACGTCCAGCTCGACCGCGGCCCCGAAGTCCGCGATCGGCGCGAGCGCGACCACGCCCCGCAGCGCCGGGGCGGCGGGACGGTGCCAGCGCGACCCGGACGGCAGCACGTGCCGGGCGGCCGCCCACAGCGCGAGATGACCGCCGGCCGAGTGGCCGGTGAGGACGGTCCGCCGGACGTCGACCGAGTCCTCGCCGAGGGCGGCCACGGCCAGCGCCGCAACGGCGTCGGTGGCGGCCGCCACGTCGTCGAAGGTGTCCGGCCAGCGACCCGCGACCGTACCGCCGTTGCCCCGGCGGTACTCCACCGAGGCCACCGCGAAGCCGTGCCGGGCCAGGAAGTCCGCGAGCGGAGAGACATGCGTCCTGTCGTACGGCGCCCGCCAGGCGCCGCCGTGGAAGAGCACGACCAGCGGCCCGGGCCGCACGTCTTCCCCACGGCCTTCGTCGCGGGTGGGGGTACCACCGGCGGAGCCGTCGGGAGCGGCCCCGGCGCCGGGCCGCGGGCGGTAGAAGTCCACGACCTGGTCGGGGTGTTCGCCGTAGGCCGCGGTGGCGTCCGGCGGGACGGGCTCGTGCGAGAAGGCGGACGCCTCCTCGGCGGCGGCCCGCTCCGCGGGATCCTGCGGCGCGGGCTCCGGCCCCGCCCCGTCGGCGCGGCCGTCGGCGCCTGCCGGAGTGGTGTCGCTCGGCGGGGTGGGGTCGGACATGCGTTACCGCGTTCCTTCCAGGACCTGTGCCAGCACCCGCGCCGCCCGCTCGGCGTCCGCGAAGCGCGTGTACAGCGGGGTGAATCCGAAGCGGAGGATATCCGGCTCCCGGAAGTCGCCGACGACGCCCCTGGCGATCAGCTCCCGCATCACCGCGCCCGCGTCGGAGCAGCGCAGCGCGACCTGGCTGCCCCGCTCGGCGTGCGCGGCCGGGGTGACCGACCGTACGAGGCCGTCCGGCACGTACGCCGCGACGCACTCCAGGAAGAAGTCGGTGAGGGCGAGGCTCTTGGCCCGCACGGCGTCCAGGGACACGCCGTCCCAGACGTCGAGGGCCGCGTCCAGCGCCAGCAGCGACAGGATCTCCGGGGTGCCGACCCGGCCGCGGACGCTGCCGTCGGCGGGCCGGTAGGCGGCCTCCATCGCGAACGGGTCGCGGTGGGAGTTCCAGCCGGGGAGCGGGGAGTCGAAACGCGGCTGCAGGTCACGGCGGACGTACAGGTACGCGGGCGCGCCGGGGCCGCCGTTGAGGTACTTGTACGTGCAGCCGATCGCCAGGTCCACGCCGTGCTCGTCCAGGCCGACCGGAAGCGCCCCGGCCGTGTGGCAGAGGTCCCAGACCACCAGGGCTCCGGCCGCATGCACGGCGGCCGTGGTGCCCGGCAGGTCGTGCAGCCGGCCGGTGCGGTAGTCCACGTGGTTGACGAGCGCGACGGCGGTGCGCGGACCCGCCGCGGCGGCGATGTCCGCGGCGTCGACCGCGCGGATCGTGCAGCCGGTCATCCGGGCCGCGGACTCGGCGATGTAGCCGTCGGTGGGGAAGGTGGTGGCGTCGACCAGCACCTCGTCACGGGTGGGGTCGGCCTGCTGGGCCATGCGCACCGCGCCGACGACGGCCTTGAAGACGTTGACGCTGGTGGAGTCGCCGGCCACGACCTGACCGGGGGCGGCGCCTATGAGCGCGCCGATGCGGTCGCCGATCCGCTCCGGCGCCGTCCACCAGCCGCTCTCGCTCCAGGAGCGGATGCGCAGGGCCCCCCACTCCCGCTCGATGACGTCGGCCAGGCGGTCCGGGACACCGGCGGGCAGCGCCCCCAGCGAGTTGCCGTCCAGGTAGACGACCTCGTCCAGCCGGAAGCGGTCGCGGAGCTTCGCCAGCTCGTCGGCGGTGTCCAGGCGGGCGGCCTCGGCAGCGGGGGACTCGGTGGGATTCATCGCGTCAGACATGGCTACGGGCCGTCCAGAGCTCGGGGAACACGTTCTTGCTCGCGCGCTTCTCCAGCCAGGACACCCCGGCGGAGCCTCCGGTGCCGGTCTTGGAGCCCATCGCGCGGCGGGTCGCCACCAGGTGGTCGTTGCGCCAGCGCCACACCAGTTCGGCCACCTCGGTCAGGGCCTCACCCAGACGGACCAGTTCGGTGTCCTGGTCACCCGAGTAGATCCGCTGCCAGGCCCGCTCGACCGCCGGGTCCGCCTCGTAGCGCTGCGACAGGTCGCCGCGCGGCGGGATGTCGTGGCCGCGCCGGGCGAGGAAGCGCAGCACCTCGTCGTAGAGGCTGGGCTCGTGCAGCGCCTTCTCCAGCTCGTCGTGCACACGTGGCGAGCCGCGGTGCGGGACCAGCATGGACGCGGACTTCTCGCCGAGCAGGAACTCCATGCGCCGGTACATCGCGGACTGGAAGCCCGAGCCCTCGCCGAGGGCGGCGCGGTAGGCGTTGAACTGCGCCGGGGTGAGGTGCGCGATCGGCTCCCAGGAGGCGTTGAGCGACTCCAGCTCGTACGTGCTGCGCTTGAGCGCGGCCAGCGCCGTGGGCACGTCGTCGGCGGCGAGCGCCCGGGAGGCGGTCTCCCACTCGTGCACGATGACGGTGAACCACAGCTCCATGACCTGGGTGGTCACCAGGAAGACCATCTCGCCGGGGTCGTCGGAGCGGGGGTGCTGCAGATGGGTGAGGACATCGGCCTGGACGTAGTCCTCGTAAGGGGTGGTCCCTTCGAAGTCCAGGTTCGGGGCCTCGGGGCCCGCCTGGGAAACGTCGGGGCGGTGGGACATCGGTGTCTCCGTGGATACGAGCTACCGGGTAGCGGTCTGCCCCGCGCGCTTGGGCGGCGGGGCCCCGGTCCCCTCGGGCCCGCGCTCGATCGGCGCCGGGCCCACGCGCATCATGCGTGGTGAGTGCACGGTACGGCAAGACCTGCCCGGCGTGCGCGCCGGGCAGGTCGGGGGTGAATGCCGTGGTCAGCGGTGTGGCGGGACTCAGCCGAGGGTCTCGGCGGCGGTCTCGGAGGACTCCCGCAGGAAGGTGCTGCAGCGCTCGTACTCCTCCTGCTCGCCGATCGCCTGGGCGGCTCGCGCCAGGGCGTGCAGGGCCCGCAGGAAGCCGCGGTTGGGCTCGTGCTCCCAGGGCACCGGGCCGTGGCCCTTCCAGCCGTTGCGGCGCAGCGCGTCCAGGCCGCGGTGGTAGCCGGTGCGGGCGTAGGCGTACGACTCGACGACCCGGCCGGCCTCGAATGCGTCGTCCGCGAGCTGCGCCCAGGCCAGGGAGGACGCCGGGTACTTGGCGGCGACCTCGGAGGGGGCCGCCCCGGAGGCGAGCAGCTCACGCGGCTCGGGGTCGTCGGGCAGGTTGGTCGGGGGCGGTCCCCCGAGCAGGTTCTCGTGAATGGCCATGGGTTCCAGTATGGCCGGGGCCCGGCCCTCCGCGTGGAAGGGCCGGGCCCGGTGCGTACCGCCGTGCCCGGCGGTTACTTGAGCTTGGTGCCGGCGGAGCGCAGGTCCTGGCAGGCCTCGAGGACGCGCGCGGCCATGCCGGCCTCGGCCAGCTTGCCCCAGCTGCGCGGGTCGTAGGTCTTCTTGTCGCCGACCTCGCCGTCGACCTTCAGCACACCGTCGTAGTTGCGGAACATGTGGTCCGCGACGGGGCGCGTGAAGGCGTACTGCGTGTCGGTGTCGATGTTCATCTTGACCACGCCGTTCTCCAGCGCGGTGGCGATCTCCTCCTTGGTGGAGCCGGAGCCGCCGTGGAAGACGAAGTTGAACGGGTCCTGCTTGCCGAACTTGGCGGCCACGCCCTCCGCGAGCTCCTTCAGCAGCTCGGGACGGAGCACGACGTTGCCCGGCTTGTAGACGCCGTGGACGTTGCCGAAGGAGGCGGCGAGCAGGTACCGGCCCTTCTCACCGAGGCCAAGCGCCTCGGCGGTGCGGATGGCGTCCTCGACCGTGGTGTACAGCTTGTCGTTGATCTCGTGGGTGACGCCGTCCTCCTCGCCGCCGGTGGGGGTGATCTCCACCTCGAGGATGATCTTCGCCTTGGCGGCCTCGGCCAGCAGCTCCTGGGCGATGGCGAGGTTGTGGTCGAGGGTCTCGGCGGAACCGTCCCACATGTGCGACTGGAACAGCGGGTTGCGACCGGCCGCCACGCGCTCCTGGGAGATCGCCAGCAGCGGGCGCACGTAGCCGTCCAGCTTGTCCTTCGGGCAGTGGTCGGTGTGCAGCGCGATGTTGACGGGGTACTTCTCGGCGACGACGTGCGCGAACTCGGCCAGCGCCACCGAACCGGTGACCATGTCCTTCTTGTACTGGCCACCGAGGAACTCGGCGCCGCCCGTCGAGATCTGGACGATGCCGTCGCTCTCCGCCTCCGCGAAGCCGCGCAGCGCGGCGTGCAGGGTCTGGGTCGAGGTCACGTTGATGGCCGGGTAGGCGAACTTGCCGGCCTTCGCCCGGTCGAGCATCTCGTTGTAGATCTCGGGGGTTGCGATGGGCATGTGTCCGCTCCTTGTGATGTGCGGGTTGTTCGGTGAGTGACCCTGACCTGGGATCGACGTCATCGTCGATCCCATCTTGGCAGACTCACGCGAGAGCTCCACACACTGCGCACCACGGACATACCTCAGGGGTGGAGGGTTTCACGTGAAACCCTCCACCCCTGAGGAAAAGCCCTGGTAGGACCGGCATCAGGCCAGTTCGAGATCGTCCAGGCCGAAGGCGCGGTAGTACGGAAGACCGGCCTCCGCGATGGCCGGAGCGGCACCGCGCTCGACGATCACGGCGACGGCCACGACCTCGGCGCCGGCCTCACGCGCCGCCTCCACCGCGGTCAGCGGCGAGCCGCCCGTGGTCGAGGTGTCCTCGACGACGAGCACCCGGCGGCCCTTGATGTCGGGCCCCTCGATGCGGCGCTGCATGCCGTGCGCCTTCTGCGCCTTGCGGACGACGAAGGCGTCCAGCTTGCGGCCGCGGGCCGCGGCGGCGTGCAGCATCGAGGTGGCGACCGGGTCGGCGCCGAGGGTGAGCCCGCCGACGGCGTCGAAGTCCAGGTCGGCGGTGGTGTCGAGCATGACCTGCCCGACCAGCGGGGCGGCCTCGGCGTCCAGCGTGATCCGGCGCAGGTCGATGTAGTAGTCGGCCTCGAGACCCGAGGAGAGGGTCACCTTGCCGTGGACCACGGCCTTGTCCTTGATCTGCTGCAGCAGGGCATCACGCGCGTCGCTCATGGCCACGAGCCTAGCCGAGCCGCTCCCAGGCCCAGGTCGCGCGCATCTCCAGCGGCTCGATCGGGGTGACCAGACGCGGCGCGGTGTTCAACCCGTTCGGGGGACCGGACTGCGGCTCCACGCAGATCGCCGGCGGCTGTTCGTCGTAGACCACCACCCATGCACTGGGGCTGGTGACCCGCAGCCGCAGCTCGCCGGGCCACGTCAGGGTGACGTCCACACCGTCGGGCATGCCGAAGCAGTCGTCCCAGGGGCGGGGCTTGGGGTCCACCCGGCGGCCGGTGGGGAGGTGGTCGTCGCCGCGCTCCTCCATCCAGCCCGGGGTGAAGTCGATCAGGGCGTCCTGCCCGCCCTGGCCGAGGTTGCGCAGGAACCAGGGATGCCAGCCGGCCTGGGCCGGGAAGGAGTCGCCGGTGGTCTCCACGCTCATCGTGAGGTCGAGGTGGTCCTCGGCCAGCTCGAAGCGCTGGCTGACCCGGCCCTTGTACGGCCAGGGCTCGGAAAGGTCGTAGTAGAAGCAGGCGCTGGTGCCGGTGGCACCGGGCGCGGCCTGCCAGGCGACATGCCGGCCGGTGCCGTGGATGGCGTGCGGCCCGGCGTCGCGCGGCATCTGGTGCAGCACACCGCCGTTGCGGAACTGCCCGTCCCGGGTGCGCCCGCACCACGGCACCATCGGGAAGGACCCGAAGTTCGGGCCCTGCCGCAGCAGCTCCACGCCGCCGACGGTCAGCGAGCCGACGCGGCAGCCGAGATCCGGAAGGATCGTCAGCCGTGCCGGTCCGGCTTCGAGTTGGACTGCGTGCTCGTCGTCTCGCCCGTCAGGGGTCTCATCCGTGGCCACGGCACAGACCCTACGGGAACGAGCGCCTGCGCCGCCGCAGCACTCGCCCCGCGACCACGGCCGACAGCAGCAGCGCCGCCGCGGCGGGCGCGTACCGGCGCAGCGAGGCGGTCGCGGCACCGCTCTGCGGCGCGGGCACCGGGGCGTACCGGCCGCGCGGCGGGGCGTGGTCGACCTCCTCGGCGCTGCGGCCGATCAGGGTCCGGCGGGCGTGCGCCGCCTCGGCGGGCAGGTCGATGCCGGCGGGGTTCTCGGGGACCTCGGGCAGCGCGTCCTCCCCGGGCAGCACCTCGCCGATGTCCGCCATGCCCTCCACGGCCTCCACACCGTCCAGGTCGGGGAGTTCCTGCGGCTCCCGCAGTTCCTCGACGTCGTGCCCGGCGAACTCGTCGAGCTGCGCGGGCAGATCGTCGGTGAGGTCGTCGAGGTCGCCGGCGTCCTCGGCGGCCGGCTCGGGCACCGCGGCGGGGGCCTCCTCCTCGAGGTCGGAGGTGAGCGCGTCGACGAAACGGTCCAGCAGGCGGTGGCCTGCCGCGGTGACGGCCTCGTCCTCGTACTCCGCGAGCCGGCCGTCGGCCTGCACGGCGCCGGTGAAGGTCAGCAGCGTGCCGCCCGAGACGGCGTCCACACCGACCTCCAGCGCCAGCTTCACCGTGCCCGCGCCGCGCGCCTCGACCGCCTCGCCCTCCGCGGTCAGCCCCGCGCCGCGCGGAACCAGCCGCAGCGTGCCGCGGTAGGTGATGGTCGAGCCGCCGATCCGCAGCCTCAGTCGGCCGGCCAGCCCCTCCTCGGCACCGGCGTCGCGCTGGAGGCCCGGCACGCAGCGGGCCACGCGCTCCAGGTCGGCGAGGGCCCGGCGAATGGTTTCGGCCGGAAACGGAACGAACACCTCATGCGGCTCCATGCCGTGAGCCTAATCCGCCGGACGGCGCTTCGGTGCGGATTCGGCGCCGGTTCGCCCTCACCCGGAGCGCGGACGCATCAGCGTCGACGGGGGCAGGCCGCGCAACGGGGCCGCCGCCGCGCGCCGGGCCGCCGCGGCGAGGACGGCGGGGGACAGGGACCGCAGCCGCGGGGCGTCGGCGGCGAGGTGCAGCGCCGGGGCGTGCTGCCGGGCGGCGAGGACGAAACCCCAGTCGCCGCCCCGGCGGCCGGGGCCGATCCAGTAGTCGGCGGTGCGCAGCCCGGTCGCCCGTACCGTCGCGTCGACCGTCCAGAAGCCGCGGCGCGCGGCGCCCGGCGCCCCCGCGTGCACCGCGAGCCGCCCGCCGGGGGCGAGCGCGCGCTCGGCGAGCCCGTAGAACTCCTGCGAGTACAGCTTCGCGCTGCGCGAGATCCCCGGGTCGGGGAGGTCGGCCAGCACGACGTCGTACCCGTCGCGCGCCGGCGGCGGCCGCCCCTGCCGCCGCCGCAGCCAGTCGAAGGCGTCCGCGGTGACCACCCGGACCCGCGGGTCGCGGTACGCGTGCCGGTTGAGCCGGGCCAGTTCGCGGTCGTCCCGCGCGAGGGCGACGAGTTCGGCGTCCGGGTCGACGAGGGTCACCGAGCCGACCTTCCGGTAGCGCAGCACCTCGCGCAGGGCGAGCCCGTCACCGCCGCCGAGGATCAGCACCCGGCGATGCCGTCCGGCCATGGCGGGGTGCACCAGTGCCTCGTGGTAGCGGTACTCGTCCCGCCCGCGCACCCTCAGCCGTCCGTCCAGGAAGAGCTGGAGCGGCGCCCCGGTCAGCACGACCTCCTGGACGGCGGTCTGCTCGGCGAGCCGTACGTCGCCGCCGTACACCGCCTGCCGGGCGGCCCGCTCGAAGGGACCGGAGGCCCAGGCCGCGCCCGCGAGCACCGCGAGCACCGCGAGGTTGGCGATGAGCAGCCAGACCCGGGCGCGCGGCGTGACGTCACTGCGGAAGAGCCAGAGCACGATGGCGCCGCCCGCGACGGCGTTGACCGCGCCCGTGACGAGCGCCCCGGTCAGCTGCCCGTAGCAGGGCAGCAGGAGGAAGGGGAAGGCGAGCCCGCCGACCAGCGCGCCCACGTAGTCCGCCGCGAAGAGGTCGGCCACGGCACAGCCCGCGTCCTGCCGCCGGATCCGCTGGATCAGCGTCATCAGCAGCGGCACCTCGGCGCCGATGAGCACACCGATGGCGAAGGCGAAGGCCACCGTCGCGGGCCGGGACTGGCCGAACCAGGCGAAGCTCGCGTACAGCGCCATGACCGACAGCCCGCCGACCAGCGCCAGCGTGATCTCGACGGCCGCGAAGCCGACGGCCGGCGCGCAGCTGAGCCGTTTGGCGAGCAGCGAGCCGACGCCCATGGCGAAGACCATCACGGACAGCACGATCGACGCCTGGGTGACGGAGTCACCGACCAGGTACGAGGCGAGGGCGACCAGTTCGAGTTCGTACACCAGGCCGCACGCGGCGCAGACGAAGACCGCGGCCAGGACCAGCGCCCTGGCCGCGGCCACCGGGACGGGGAGCCGCAGCCGCAGGACGCGCGGGGCGGCCCGGGCCGTACGGGAGGCGGACTGGTCGATCATGACTGCACGCTATGTGAGGGATGTGGCGGTCCACGTCACCCGCAAGGGTGCGATTCGTGGCACTTGGCGGCGCGTTGACGCCGCTGCGGCGAGGGCCGTACCACCGCGCTCACGGCTGCGCGCTCAGGCTCGAACGGGTCGCCACCAGGCGGCCTTCCTGGGGGTACGCGTGCCATGTGCGCCACAGCACGCTGCCCCCGCGGTACTGCACGAGCATCGCGGTGAAGGCGTGCGGATCACCCGGGAACGTCCCCGCCAGGCCATTGGGGTGATCGGCCACCAGGGCGAGCAGCTCCTGCGCCCGTCCGGCGAAGGACCCCCGCGAAAGCGTCTCGATCCGTGCCGCGAACTCGTAGTCCCAGCCCGCGATCCGCCGGGCCACCCCGAACGGCAGCGGTGTGCTGCTGCCCGGCATGCAGGCGACGGTCTCCGAGCAGCGGCCGCGCGGCGAGTCCAGGATGACCTGGTGGGAGGCGCCGAGCAGCCGCAGTTGGACCTGCACCCGGGGTGCCGCGGGCGGGGCGGCGCCGAGGCCGGCACCCGGGAGTTCGCGGTCGAGGACGGCGAGCGCCGGCAGTTCGTCCTTCCCCAGACACCAGGCCAGGTCCCCGGCGCGGGTGTCGGTATAGGCGGTCTGAAGCGTGGTGAGCATGAAGTCGGCTCCGCAGGCACATCGCGAGCAAGCGAGGGAGGGTCACGGGCATGGGGGGAGAAGACGCGCCGACCCGCGCCTGTGGGGGAGAACGTCCGTCGGCTCGTGCCCACGAGGGGTCGGTGAATACGCAATCATGAAAGGCGCGTCGCCTTCAGCGTTTTTACCCATCTCCACCCCCTTTACATCCCCAAGGGCACCCGACGGGTTCAGGTGTTCACTACAAATGCGCCCGACGGGTGAGTAACCCGCCGGGCGCATATGCGATTCGGCACGGGCAATACGCAATTTCGTATCGTCAGCTTCCGCCGCCGCAGCCGCCCCCGCCGCACGAGCTCCCCCCGCCGCACGAGCTGCCCCCGCCGCAGGAGTGGTGGCCTCCCCCGTGGTGGCCGCCGCCTCCCCCGTCGGAGGAGCCCGAGTCCGCCGCCCACCAGCTGCTGCTCCGGGAGGAACTGTACGAGCGCCGCCGGTGCCCCCGGTTGCCGCTCTTCGCCGTCAGGGCGGCGAGTGCCACTATCCCCCCGACGATCAGCAAAATCACCAAGGCCCCCATCGTTCCCACCCCCGCTTTCCGTGCTTTCCGTTGTGCGACGGTGATGCCCCCGCCCTCCGCGGCCGAAAGCAAAGTTGAGGAAGTCCAGAGGTTTCCGGGTACGCGAAGGCCCCTGGTCTGCATCGGAAGCAGAACCAGGGGCCAAGGGTGGACGACTGGGCCGTCTAGGGGCCGTGATCTTCAACGTCAGGCGGCCCAAGGACTCGGTCAACGGCCCGCCGGGATCGCTCGCGGCTGTTGGGCATCAGGTGCGCGTACACGCGAAGGGTCATCGCCGGGTCAGCGTGTCCCATGTACTCACTCACGGCCTTCACGCTCTCTCCGGAGTCCAGGAGAACAGAGGCGTAGAAGTGACGGAGAGCGTGCATGCCGTGTTCACGGGCGGAGACGTAGCGCTTCCCTTCCTCCGCCTCCGGGATTAGGCCAATCGAGGCGAGAGCGGGCTTCCAGTCGTGGGCGTTGAAGTTACTCCGCCACACGATGCCCCCGCCGGGGTTGGTGAACAGCAGGCGGGCGGTCACCTTCGGGCCTTCCGGAGAGCCCCATGGCAAGGACACCTCAACCGGCTTGCAGAGGTCCATGTGCGCCTTCAAGGCGTACGCCACGGAGTCGGGCAGCGGCACATCGCGCTCCTTCTCGCACTTCGGCAGGGCAAACACAGGCTTGCCCTCCACGTGCTTGATCTGCCGCACCACGTGCAAGGTCCGGCCCACGAAGTCCAGCGCGCCCTCAGCGAGCCCGAACACTTCTCCCTGGCGCAGTCCGCACCCAGCCGCGGCATCGACTACAGCACGGTAGCGCTCCTCAAGAGCAGTCCTTACGCCCCGCACCTGATCAGGGGTCCACGGCACCACCCGGGAAGCATCAGCCCTGGGTGCCCGGACCGATTTCGCACTGCATGGGTTCCGGACCAGCAGCGTGTCATCAACAGCCGCCGACAACACCGCCCGCACGTCGGCATAGATAGAACGCGCGTACGAGGAACTGATTCCAGGCTTCGTCTCCAACACGGACAGCAGGTGCCGGATGTGCTCCGGCCGAAACGTCCCGACCGAGCGAGAACCGATCACCGGATACGCATGGAGGCGGAGACGGCGGCCCAGCTCTGTCCGCGTGGTCGGACTAGATGTTCGGGTCTCCAACCAGCGCTCGGCGTACTGGCGGAAGGTGATCCGAGCTGCACCAGGGTCGATGTACTGGCCGCGCGACATGTCGGCCTCGATGTGGATCAGCCACTGCTCAGCCTCACGCTTCTTCCGGTCCGGGAAGCTCTTGGACTTCTCCGTGCCGTCTGGGGCGACATAGCGGGCGCGGTACCGCAGACCCAGGCCGAAGCGGTCGGTCTTGACCTTGACCGGCTTGCCATCGGGCCCAGCCTCGACCTTGAACCAGCGATCTTGGACGTGTCCGGCCATCAGGCAGCCCTCTCCATCTGGGACTCGACCCAGACGCGGACGTCCTCAGGGTCGAAGCGGAGGTGACGGCCGACACGGAAGCCACGCGGTCCGGTGTGCTTGCGGCGCCACTGATAAACGGTCTCGACAGGGACGCCGAGAAGGTCTGCCAGGTCGACCGGGGTCAGGTAGCGCTCAGGCAGGGGGCGCTTCATGCCCACACCTCCGAATCGTCGAAGTCGGGCAGCTCAGCGTGGGCGTCCCGGGCGAGCTCTCGGTTCTGGCGGATCTCCCGGGCGATCGAGCCAGCCAACCAGGACTCGCCGGGGGTGTGGCCCTGTCCGGCGTAGGCCCAGTGGGCGAGGACGAGCGTGGTCGCCTCCGGGGAGTCGTCGGGGTCGGGCAGGCCGAGGGCGACGCGTTGCTGGGCGGCTCGGTAGTCGGCGCGGACCTGCCGAAGGGCGCCGAGGGTGGTGGAGTAGCGGCGGGATTTGGTGGAGAAGTGGCCGCGGAAGCCGAGCATGTGGGCCCAGTCGAGGAGCTTGCGGTCCGGGTAGAGCTTGTGAAGGTCGAAGCAGGCTTCGATCAGCCGCCGCGGGTGAGGCGGGACGCCCAGGAGTACGAGGACTTCCCGGTTGCCGACCCGCCGGTCAACGGTCCCCGTCGTTTCGGCGGCTTTGGTGGCGTACTTGGCCACGTAGGAGGCAACGGCTTGTTCGGTCAGCTCCCCATCCGTGCCCGCGTCAGCAGAGCGGATGGGCTGGACGTCGAGCTGGGTGCCCCATGTGAGGGTGCGGGCGGGCTGGTCACCGGCGGCAGGGATGGGAACGGCGACGCGGCGTGCGGCGGCGCGAATGGCTTCGGTGAGCAGGTCGAGCGTCGCCCAGGGCGGGGGCGCCGTGTCGGGTCCGTCCGGGCCGTCGAAGCGGACGACGGCATGGAAGTGGACGGCACCGCGGCGCTGGTATTCGGCGACCTTGCCGAAGGAGACCCGGCACTGTTCGCGGGCGGCTTTCTGGGTGAGGCCGGCGCGGGCGGCGATCTCCCGGCGGAGGTAGATGGTGAAGTACCGCCACAGGTCGGAGGCGTGGTTGTTCCACAGCACCGCACCCGCGTAGTCGTAGCTGTCCGGGTTCAGCGGCGTACCTAACGCGGGGTCGTCCTCGCCGTGGGCCGTGCCGCACCGGCAGCTTCCCGAGGTCGGGCGGTTGTGGACAGGGCCGAAAGAGGGTGCGGTGAGGGTAGCGAACACCTTCGGATGAACCCGCACCGTCTCGGGGGTGCCCTTGGCGGGGTCGCCGACAAGGCCCGCGCGGATGAGGTGGTAGGTGTCGCCCGCGTAGGTCCAGGCACACGAGGGGCAGCGGGAAGCGCGGCGGTTGCCGCAGGCCACCCGGAGCCGTCCGCCAGGCTCGGTGTCGGTGGAGTACGCGTGGAGGACGTGGCCGGTAGCCCGGTCGAGGGTCTTGGTGTAGCCGGTCAGGTGGATGGGATCTGCGCAGCCGCCGGTGCGGCGGATCTGGTCTTGCCAGCGGTCGAAGCCGTCCGACCCGGCCACCCGCAGCAGATCGCGCAGGGTGGCCGGGTCCAGGCCCGCCATGGTGGCGGCGTCGGTCAAGCCGGTCACCTCCCCGTCCGGGCCAGGACGCCGGCGGGGGTGGTGTGGCCGGTGCCGCGGCAGGCCGGGCAGGCAACGCGGAGGGTGGCGCGGGTGCCGTCCGGCAGGCGGGTGCCGGTGGTGATGGCGACGACGGGGAAGCCGTCGCAGTGCCGGCAGACCGGCCGTCGGTTGGGGTTGTGCTGGGGCATGATGGGGCTTCCTTTCGACTGGGTTGGAAGGGGCCGGACCGTCCGGGCGGCGGCGATGCTTGGCGGCTTGTGCGTCGCCCGGCGGCCGGTCAACGCTTGTACTGGCCGTTGAGCAGGGAGCGCAGGACGACGGCGCAGACTGCGACGGATGCGGCGGTGACGGCGACGGCCAGGAGCAGCGAGACCAGCACCGCACCCACCACCAGGACCGCGGCGGTGCCGCCCGCCACGACGGTGATCAGGGCGCCGGGGGTGAGCTGCACCGCGGGCCGAGACGAGGCCACCGGGACCGGCGCCGGGGCGGTGTGCTGGGGCTCCACGGCGCCGCTGGTCGTTGTCGGCGGGGTGACGATGCCGGTGGCGGTGGGGTTGGTCGGGATCTTGGGGCGGAGCATGAGGGTTTCCCTCCTTCTGTGGTCAGGGGTTGCAGCGGTGGGTGCGGGCGGCGAGTTCGGCGCCGGAGCGGTCGCGGTAGTCGGTGGAGAAGCCGCAGCCGGGGGCGGTGCAGGCGGCGGTGTGGCGGGTGTGTCCGCGGCCGTCGTGGTAGCTGGCGACCTTGACGGGGCCGATGCGGATCACGTCGTAGAAGCGGTTCGGGCGCGGCATCGTCAGTCCTCCTCTCCGGTGAAGTCGCCGGCGTGGTCGGTGAGCCACTGCCGGATCTCGGGGTGTTCGTCGTCGGTGGCCTGGTTGATCGCGGCCTCGCCCATGCGCATGCCTTCGACGAGGCGGTTGGCGCGGGTGAGTTCGGCGGAGCGTTCCAGGGCGGCGCGGATGTGCGGGCGCATCGGGTTCCTCCTGTCAGGTGAGTTGGGCGGCGATCGCGTCGGCAAGGGCGGGCGGGACGCCGAGTCGGGCGCGCAGGGTGGCGGTGTCGATGTCGTTGCCGGTGGCGGCGCGGTGGGCGTCGGCGACCTTCCGGGCGTGATCCACCAGCGCCGACGGAACATGCGAAGCCGGAGCGGGAGCCACGGCAGGCAAGGCCGGAACGTCGGCGGGGGCGGCGACCGGCGCAGCCCCCGAGGCCGGACCCGGGTCCGGTGCGGTGTCCGCCAGCACAGGAGCGTCCGACTCGGCAGCGGCCGGGACCGGATGGGGCTTGGCCGTGTGGGCGAGGAGGGTGCCGCCGAGGAAGGCCAGGGCGGGCCATCCGGCGACCAGGACGCGCAGCCAGGCCGGGGTGTGGCCGAGGTCGAGCAGGCCGGCGGTGGCGATGTTCGCGCCGAGGGAGGCGACCAGGGCGATCAGGAACCAGACCCAGGCCAGAGCCCGAGTAGTGCCGGTGCGCAGTCGTCGCCAGGCGGCGACCAGGAGCAGGTCGACGGAGATGGGGTAGGCCCAGGCTTTCCAGCCGTGTTGGCCGGCGGCTTCGGCGATGTCGTGCAGATGGGCGAAGGACAACGCGGCAGCGATCAGGGCCTGAACCAGGACAGCATCGACGCGGAACGGCAGACGCACGGTCATTCACCTCCTAGGTGTCGTGGCATGGGCGGGGTAGGGACCTGGCGCGAAGACGGCGACGCCGACCGTGGGGGCGAGGGTGTTACTCGGTGACCGGGCGGGGCCGGGTCAGCGGCACCGCGTCAGCCGGAGCCAGTACGGCCGGGACATCCGGCCGGAAGGCGTCCAGGCCGGGGAGGTCGGGGACCAGATGAGCGTGGGCCCGGCAGACCGCGGCCGTCTCGGTGATCGAGATCAGTGGAGTGCGGATGTGGGCCCAGCCGCCGGAGGCGTCACCCGCTACTGCCACTCCGGCCCGCTCGGGGGCGATGGAGGTTGCGGCGTGCATGGCTTCGGGTGAGATGTCGCCCAGGCCCATTTCGGCGGTCTGCTTGTCGTTGACGCGGTGGACCACGCGGCCGGTGAGCTGTGCGCGGAGCATGGTGGCGCCCTTGCCGAGTTCGGCGCCGAAGCGCTGCCCGCAGATCTCCAGGTAGATGCCAACCGCGCGGGCCATCTGCGCCAGCCGGATCAACTGGGTCACCATGCGGTCCCGGCGTTCCTCGTCCTTCCTCGTCGCGGTCAGGAACAGCTCCGCGACCTCGTCGACCAGGACCACGATCGGCACCGGCCGCACCTTCTCCGGCAGGCCCCAGATGTCGGAGGTGATCTCCTCGTCCGGCGTCGACAGCGCGGTGCCCTGGTAGTCCTTGAGCAGGTCGAACCGGGCCTCCATCTCGCCCACGAGGGCATCGAGGAGGCCGGCAGCTTGTTCCGGGTCGGTGGCCAGGGCCGACAGGCGCGGGGCATACGGGGTCTGTTCCACACCGCGCTTGCAGTCGATCCCCACCAGGGCCACCGGGAGTTTGGCGAGTTGCTTGATCAGGTTGCGCTGATACATCGACTTGCCCGACTGATTCGCACCCAGTGTCAGGGCGTGCGGGATCTCGCGGTAGTTGCGGACGAACGCGGTGCCGTCCTCCCGCAGTGCTACTGGCACGACCATGGGGCCGGACGGAAGGTGGCGGGGCATGCGCACGGTGCGCAGGACGTCGTAGCCGGTCATCCGCAACTCGACCACGCCGGGCTTGATCTCCACCACGTGTACCGCGTGGACACCCCAGGCATGGCGGAGCCGGTTCGACGCCGCCGCCACGTCATCAGGTTCCAGGCCGGGCGGGAGCCGCAGTCGCACGCGCATGCCGGTCAGGGAGCCGGTGATCCGGCGAATCTTCGGCGGTATGGGCCGCACCTCGCGGCGGCCCACGGTACGGATGACGAAGGCCCGCAGCCGGGACGGCGTGACCGTCAGCCCGCAGGCGTCCATGGTGGAGCCGTAGGTGATCACGAACCGGCCCCAGGCCAGCGGCAGGCCGACCAACAGCCAGAACACCGCCGGGAACCGGCTACGGGCATAGGCGAGGCCGAAGGCTAAGACCAGCAGCAGGCCCAGGAGCACGATCCCCTTCATGGTGATCAGCCCTGACCGTTCGAAGCGGCGGCCGGCACCAGCGAAGTCACCGCCACAGCGCGAAACGAGATCCCGTGCCGGATCTGGCCGTTGAACGTGTTCTCCCAATCACGGGCCTTGAGCCCGATCACCGACACCGCAGTTCCCGGCGTCAGCGTCGCGTCGATCCCGGTCTCGGGCACGGCCACCTGGTACAGGTTCCCCTCACCCTCATCGGAGATCAGCAGCCCGATGGTCATCAGTTGCGCACGGGTCTCCCGGTCGATGGCGACCTCCCCGGTCTGCTTGCTCACCAGCTTCGGGGTAGGCGCAGTCGCGACGAACACCACGGCGGACGAAAGGTCGATCTTGAACGACGGCATGAATGCGTCTCCCTGTTCGTGAGGCCGCTCCGGGCGAGCAACCTGTCTAGAGATGTCTCCAGTGAAGCCAACGTCTCTATACATGTCAACGTGTCTAGAGACGTTGTCTGGATCCATCTCGCGGGGAGGCGCGCGAGCAGCTAGCCGCTAGGCTGTCTAGAGAGGAAGGAGGGATCGCTCATGACCACCGAGGGCACCAACCGCCGCCCGAAGTACCAGCGGATCGCCGACACGCTGAAGGATGCAATAAGGGCAGGTGAGTACGGCCCTGGTGATCGACTGCCGGGCGAAAATGAGCTCATGGCCGTCCATGGCGTCGCCCGCATGACGGCGCGACAGGCCTTGGGCGTCCTGCAGAACGAAGGCATCGCTGAGTCCCGAAAGGGAGCGGGCGTCTTCGTACGCGACTTTCGGCCACTGCGACGCCGCGGCATCCAGCGCCTGGCACAGGAGCAGTGGGGATCGGGCCGCTCGATCTGGTCCGCCGACATCGGCGACCGCGAGCTGGTCGTGGACCAGGTCGCCGTGACCGAGGAACCCGCCCCGGAACACATCGCCGGCGTGCTCGACGTACCGGCGGGCGAGGCAGTGTGTGTGCGCAGCCGCCGCTTCGTACTGGACGGGAAGCCCGTCCTGCTGTCGACCTCGTACCTTCCGGCGGACCTCGTGGCGGGGTCGGCCATCACCCAGGAAGACACCGGCCCTGGCGGCACCTACGCGCGGCTTGCAGAGCTCGGCCACAAGCCCGTGCACTTCCGCGAAGAGATCCGCTGCCGGATGCCGGCACAGGACGAGGCAACCCGACTCGGCCTGTCTATGGGCATGCCCGTCATCTTGATCTGCCGTACCGCGTTCGCCGATGAGGGACGCCCGGTCGAGGTCAACGAGATGACCTTGGACTCTGCCGCATACATCCTCGAATACGACTTCGACGCGTAGCTCCAGCGTCCCCCTGACCAGCCCTGTTACAGATTTCTCTACCTCATCAAGGCACCCGGCGTCGCTCACGCTCCGCCGGGCGCGCGGCCCGCGTCCGGCCGCGCCCACGCTCCTGCCTCCGTCCCGCTCGGCACGGCCGTCCGCCGCCGCGCGCCCACATAGGTAGGCCGAGGGCATGAGGTCAGAACCGCGGTGGGGACGGGCGCTGACACGATCTTTAGCCACCTCCCCGGTCCGGGACCCGACGTCGAGCAAGACCAGGGGGCCGATCGGGCTTGTTGCGGGCAGGCAGGAGCCAGCCCGATTCGCGGCCAGCGTATGGCCCCCTGCCCATGCTCGACCCCAGCCCGGGCAGGCCACCGGCCAAAGATCGCGCCAACGCCCTCGCGGTAGCGTGCAGCATGCAGGTCTCGGCTTCCGGGAAAGGCGCCAGCATGTCGATGCGGTCGTCAGCACCCTTTACAGCGTTGACCACGGGCTATGTGCGGCACCCGTGTAGTGCTGCCCTTTCACCCAGTCGCCGCCTCGGCCCCTCTGGCAGTCACGGTTCCACTACTGACTTGTAATGCGTGATGTCGTGGGGTGCTGACAGGTCGTGATCGTCGCGGTACACCACGGTCATGAGGTACGCGCAGGGTGGCGGGCTG